>WFZW01000100.1 GCA_015489365.1 Deltaproteobacteria bacterium
CCTGGGCTATATCACAAGGCATCCGTTGTTGATGTGCTAGTTCTTCTGGACGAGGTGCAATTTCCCAGGGGATTCAACTGGATCAACCATAATAGGATCAAATCTCCCCAGGGAGTAGAGTGGCTAGTGGCTCCTGTACTCAGAAAAGGAATGGGATTGGCCAAAATCAACGAGGTCAGGTGCCTATCAGAGAGACGATGGCCATATAAACAGACAGAAACCATACGCCATTGTTATTCACTTTCCCCATTCTTCGATGAACATTTTGCTTTCATTAAACGAATTTATTCCAATATTCCGAATAAATTATTAGATTTTAATCTGCAAACCATAGATTATGGTTTCAGGATATTTGGATTGAGGAAGAACTGGTTATTATTATCTGATTTAAACGTAAAAGGCGGCGGGAGCAAATTAATTGTTTCGATAGCCAAGGCCCTCAATGCTGATACGTTTGTAGCCCCTGCTGCTGGCAAGGGACATTATGATACACATTTAATGGAGGATTCAGGTTTAAAAATACGTTGGCTTAGATTTAACTCCCCAATTTATCCACAATTATGGGGGAATTTCAAGAAAGATCTTTCTTATCTCGATATTATCTTCAATTATGGTCCTTATGCATGGAATATTGTCAAATCCTTTCAAAAAGACAATGGCATTGCTTGATATTTACCGTGAAAATACAGGGTCTATGGGCTGTATCTTCATGTATTGGGAGGCGGCACCAAGGTACGGGCCGCAAGGAAGTTTAGAATCAAGACAGATAGGCCTTGCTAGATCCTTTTCCCCTGCCCCGCCTATTCACAAGACTTACTTTGCACATCAGCCTAGACCCATATAGCCATTAACTATTCCCTGATCCAAAAAATCTACGGGGTTAAAAGCAGTTATTGACCTAAGCATACATGTTGCTAAATTCTGCTCTTGTTTTTAGGATTATAATGACAGCTTTGGTGGACAGGTACACCATATAATAGAAGACATGACAAAATGGTCCAGAGAAGTAAACAAAGCTCAGTAACTCCTAATTGATTGATACCGAAGGGATGAGAAGAAAATGGATTGCTTTAACTAAAAAGGTTATTTTCCTCCTGGCTGGGATGTAGTGCACTCTATCCTTACATGCTTTTGTTAGTTCCCAATTTTCCTGAGGCCATCCTATCTTTTAAACCCATACGTATTGACAAATATAAATACTTTCTGTATTCCTAAAAAAAACTGTAAAGGAGTTTTAGTATGGTACAAAGAAAGCGAAGTCGCCCCTATACTGCTGATGATGTCGCATTTGTGCATGAAAATTATGCACAGATGACTGCCTCTGAAATTGCAGAACATTTAGGTATCAGTAAATTCCAAGTTTCAAAAATCGTTAGTGAATTACGCAAATATATTGATTTGCCTAAGAAGACCCTTAGAAGGCCTAATCCTATACTCGTTTATCTCGAAGAAAAGGGTATACCCATAAAAAAGGTAATCAAGACAAAGACAGCAACGACCAGAGGGAAGAAAAAGAAGACCTCTTAGCCAAAATTACGCACTTTTTAACCCAAGCCTTCATGTAGTCCTTATATCTTGGCCCTACAGAAGGTTTGGGTTCAAATGCTAAATAAAGTAAATTTTAATGAAGTTACAATAGGTTATAATGGTAATTTATCCCCCAAAGGGGTACCCAGGCCCTTAACTAAACCACCTGGCATTTGAAGTGCATAACTTACCGTGAAAATACATCTTGGGTAAGAACCTATTCTTATACCCAATGGTGTGGTGCCAAGGTATGGGCTGCATGAAAATTTGGGTTGAAGTCGTAAGGGATTTTTTTCAATCTTGCTGGATCTGCCAGCCACATTGCAGATCTGACTGGTTCGAATGGGAAAGGGCCTAAAATATATATCTAAGGGAGATCTAAGATGGCAAAACAGATAATAATTGAGGTCGAGGAATGTATGGGATGTGGTACTTGTAGCGAGTTGTGTCCTGATGTTTTCGGCTTTAATGAAGATGAGGAAAAGGCCTTTGTTAAAAAACCCGATGCCGTGGACGAAGATTGTGTCGAAGAGGCGATTTCTTCATGCCCTGCCGAATGTATAAGCATTGAATAAGTAAACCCGTTTCTTCATGTAGCCCTTAAAGGATGTATTTTCACGGTAACTGCCATTACCAAGACAGGCACCATAACCAAGGTATGAAAACATGGCTACTAGAAACATTTTGCCCCTTGTCCATGTATGTCCTTGTGTCCGTCCATGGATAATCGAAAAAAGCATTTTCGAAAAAAATCACCATGAAAAAACGGCCCCTTGAAAGGGGCCGTTTTTGCTATGAATCGTCTATATCTATTTTACATCATGCCACCGGGCATACCTCCGCCCATGCCTCCGCCCATTGGAGGGGCTGCAGATTCCTCTTCCTTTGGGGCCTCTGCCACCATTGCCTCAGTGGTCAATAGTAGACCTGAGACACTGGCCGCATTCTGAAGAGCGGTCCTTGTAACCTTCGTTGGATCTATTATCCCTGCATCAAGGAGGTTTTCATATTTACCCTTCGCGGCATTGAAGCCCTCATCACCAGACATGGATTTCACCTTTTCAACCACTATCGAACCTTCATGACCAGCATTGCACGCTATCTGGCGCAAGGGCTCCTCAATGGCTCTGCGGATGATATTAACACCATGTTGTTCATCTTCGTCATCTGTACTGATGTTGTCTAGCGCCTCCAAGCTCCTGACATAGGCGGTTCCACCGCCTGGGACGATGCCTTCTTCAACGGCCGCCCGGGTGGCATTAAGGGCATCCTCCACCCTTGCCTTTTTTTCCTTCATCTCGGTCTCCGTAGCCGCACCAACATGTATCACGGCCACACCACCGATCAATTTCGCCAATCTCTCCTGTAGCTTCTCTCGATCGTAATCAGAGGTGGTTTCTTCAATCTGGGCACGAATTTGTCTCACCCGTCCTTCAATGGCCTCCTTTGAACCAGCACCATCCACGATGGTTGTAGTATCTTTATCTACAACTACCCTCTTTGCAGTTCCAAGATCATTTACGCTGATATTTTCCAGCTTGATACCAAGATCCTCTGCGATCATCGTACCGCCGGTCAGGATAGCGATATCCTCGAGCATGGCCTTGCGCCGGTCACCAAATCCCGGGGCCTTTACAGCACAGGCCTGCAAGGTTCCCCTGAGCTTGTTGACCACGAGGGTAGCGAGGGCCTCGCCATCTACGTCCTCTGCTACGATCATAAGGGGCTTGCCCATCTTAGCTATCTGTTCGAGCACTGGAAGCAGGTCCTTCATGTTGCTTATCTTCTTCTCATGTATCAAGATATATGGATCTTCCAGTACACACTCCATCTTTTCTGGATCGGTTACAAAGTAGGGAGAAATATAACCCCTATCAAATTGCATCCCTTCAACTACATCGAGGGATGTCTCCATGGACTTGGCCTCCTCAACGGTTATAACCCCTTCTTTGCCCACCTTGTCCATGGCCTCAGCGATAATATTACCAATGGTAGGATCGTTATTGGCAGAGATGGTCCCCACCTGTGCAATTTCCTTCTGATCCTTTGTGGGTTTGCTTAGGGTCCGGAGTTTGTCCACCACTGCATCTACGGCCCTGTCGATCCCGCGCTTCAAAGCCATGGGATTGATACCCGCAGCAACGAGTTTTGATCCCTCGGTATATATTGCCTGGGCCAATATCGTAGCCGTAGTGGTACCGTCACCGGCAACATCACTGGTTTTGGAGGCTACTTCCTTGACCATCTGCGCCCCCATATTGGCAAATTTATCCTCAAGCTCTATCTCCTTTGCCACCGTTACACCATCCTTGGTTATTACAGGTGAACCAAAGGACTTTTCTATGATCACATTGCGGCCCTTAGGGCCAAGGGTGACCTTAACAGCATTGGCCAGGGAATTGACCCCACTTAAGATGGCCTCCCTCGCTTTTGCATCGTATTTGATCTCTTTTGCTGCCATAATAGATATCCTCCGTTTATGTCAAAAATTTTTCCAATTCAAATGAAACATGGGTTATTCTATGATTCCAAGGACATCGTCCTCACGCATTATGAGGTATTCCTTTTCATCGACGACCACATCTGTCCCAGCATATTTCCCAAATAGCACCCGGTCACCCTCCTTTACGTCAAGCGGCTTCACGTCTCCATTTTCAAGGACCTTGCCCTTGCCAACGGCAACAACCTTGCCCTCAATTGGCTTCTCTTTGGCAGTGTCGGGAATTATGATCCCACCCTTGGTCTTCTCTTCCTCTTCTAGACGTTCTACCAAGATACGATCGTGCAATGGACGAATCTTCATGGCACCAAATCTCCTTTTCTATATTTTAGCTAAGATTCTTTTAGGGTCTTCTGACAGGCCTACGTCTTCCTGTGAATTGGTACTGCAATCCCTCCTGTCAGGGTATATGAACTGATACGGAAAAGCGCAGGCTGCCTCTATCTCTAGGATGGCCATCCTTTGTTAGCACCCGCTTACGACGAGTGCTAATATAAACATGTTTATTTGGAATGCAATACCCACGATAAAAAAAATGGAAAAAATGGTGCTGCCCCTAGGACATAAAGATGTAGCCCATAGCCAGGATGTATTTTCACTGTAAAATTATATGGTTGATCTGTGGAAAATGAAGCGGCTTGCAGGTTTGTCAAAGATACAAGTAGGACTGGGAGCAGACGTACTTGAGTATTTCAAGTGCCCGATAGGCTAACAGGGCAGGTGCGCCGGAAAAAATGAACAGCCAGCATAAGCCCTCCAATAGTAATGGCCGAATCAGCGACATTGAATGCTGGCCAGTGATATGAGTTGATATGAAAGTCCAGGAAGTCTATGACATGTCTCCACAATATCCTGTCTATCAGATTTCCTAAGGCCCCCCCAAGTATTAGTGCCAATCCCCAAAAGAACAAAGGATCCATGGTCCTAGAGACCATGAGTAGATATACAAGCCCCCCCGAGGCCACAAGGCCCACGGACATGAAGAACAGATGCCGCCACTTTCCACTGCCTGCAAGAAAACCAAATGCTGCCCCGGTATTGGTAACATAGGTTAGGTTGAATAGCCCAGGGATAATGGGCCTGATTTCGTGGAGGCCGAGGGCCGAGATGACCATGTATTTGGTCGCCTGGTCCACAATTATTACAAACACTGAAATCACAAGATAATAAATTCTATTGGGATGACCATGCATAATATTTGTCAGGATTCCTCTCTAGTGCCTGCCCACAAATAGCCCCTTCGTCCGACCTCGGCTTGGGTTCATTGTAAAGCTAAACCTTCATGCAGCCCGTCGTATCCCCTGGGCTGCACCCCAGGGCATGAAGATACAGCCCTATCCAGGATGTATTTTCACGGTTAATTGATTTCGTATCTGATTTTATCTCCTTGTATAATTCACTATCCCTTGGCAATAGCTCCAGGGCCTTTTGCCTATGATAATTGGCCGCTTGGACATCGGGTAACAATTTGTAATACTTATAGAAATAATAATGAGCTTCGCCGGCCATGTTCATCGCTGCATAGCAGCCACCCATCTGGAAATACAAACTAGCCGGGGCCGGCCAACCGGTTTCTATCCTTTTGAAGATGGGCAATGCCCTTTGGGGTTGACCCAATTCAAGATATGCCTGCGCAAGGTAGAACCCTGCCACCTCATCCTGGGGATTTTTATCATAATAAGGGGAAAGGATGTGTATAGATTCCCTGTATTGTCCTGATTCAAAATAGGCCCTTGCCAAGTCTATCCTAAAACGAGGCCTGCCGGGGACAAGGGATATCAATCGCTTGAAGCTCCCAATGGATTCATTGTAATCACGAAATGCCAGTTGGGACAATGCCAATCCATAGAGAGACGTCCAGTTGCCCGGCTCTCTTTTTACCTCCTTGCTATATCTACTGATAAGGGTAGCAGCATCACCGGTCAAGACAGTCAACTTGATCTGGATACGTTTCAACAAGAAAGGATCTTCTTTTACCCTTTCCCTGCATGGATGCCCCTTCCATAAATCCTCCAGATAGGTTATGCGCTGACTTGTTCCCGGGTGGGTAGATAGATAACTTGGGATTGCATCCGAGCCTAAAAACCGGTTTCTTTGCATCTTTTTTAGGACAGTAACAAGGCCTCTTGGGTCAAAACCCGCTTGGCATAGCCATTGAAAGGCCCTTCTATCTGCCTCTTCCTCGTCCTCCCGGCTATACTTAAGGGAGATGGAGGCATTAAGCGCCAGCGAACTTGTCAGGACGGCCGAGCCTGCCTGGCTGCTCCCCAGAAAGAGGCCTGCCAAGGCAAGCGCCGCAGTACCTATGTTGACAGCCTTCATCCTGTCCATATGCCTGGCTATGTGCCTTCCCTGAACATGCCCAATCTCGTGGGCCAGAACACAGGCCAATTCGTCCTCGGAATCAATCGCCATAAGTAGGCCTGAATGAACGAAAACAAGCCCGCCAGGAATAGCAAACGCATTAAGCGCCTCATCGTCTATTATAAAAAAACGATAGTGAAAGTACTTGCCATGCACAACACTAAGTATTTTTTGGCCCACGCTGGTCACGTACTCTATGGCCTCCGGATCCTTTACCATCTGCACCTGGGATTCGATCATCCTTAGCAGTTTTATCCCAAGTTCCCTCTCCTGCTGAATAGACATCCTTGCTACAGCCCTTTGAGGTGCCATGAGGGCACAAATCATGATGAACATGGCGCTGCAAAGAAGGCCCGCCGTGCCCCTGATTCTCATCTCCTATTGCCCTCCTTCCTCCTTTTTCGCCTGGATTTCTCCCTACCATTACCTTTTTTACGCCGACGAGTCAGCTGCGCAGGGCTGGATATTCTGTTCATGTCCCTAGGAAAAAATGAACCGGCATGCTGCACTGCGTCTACCGGTTTGGATTTGGGGACCTTGTCGGTATTCTTCTTCTCCTTTATTTTTCTTTGGCCTGCTTCATGGCCTTTTCCCCTCTCAACAGGGTAACGTGGAAGTTTAATCCAGAGCCGTGGAATCTCCCTTGCCAAATATAAAGATTCTCCTGCCCTCAGGAAGGTGACCCCCCTTTCATGGGCAAGGGCGGCACGAATTTCAATCAAGGCAGGATTGCTAGAGTGACGTCTGCCCATCTTTAAGGCCAGTTCCCTATCAGAAGCAAGTACAATCCATCCCTTAACAGACATGGGTCTCAGTCCATTCGTCCCGATTGATCCCAAGGCCTTGGGACGAACACAAATAAACAGATTTTCCGGTGGGCTGACCTCGATGTATTTAGTGAGCCCCTCTACGCGATAGCCGGATTTCGCCCTGACCATATTTCCACAAAGTTCGAACTTTTCAGGTAAATATAGGAGCAAAGATTGTTTCAATAACCTAGGTGTCAAATATCGCAGTGATGCTTCGTCCGTAAGGACCTTGTGAAGTTCCTTGAGGGAAAGCCATCCATCTTGGTCGAGCACTATTCCGAACAGGTCTGGTCTTCGTCCAAGTATGGCCAACAATATCTTCTCAAGACGTTTTTGATGGCGTTTATCCACTAAATTTCTAGATGTCCTGTATCATGGGGGTTACACAATTTTATCCGAAAATACATCTTGGTGAGGCCTGTATCTTTGGGGAGTGAACACTAAGCACGAGCTGCATGAAGGTTAAGGATGGACTGTCCCCATGGCCTTTCAACCGATATTTCTTGGACTAAATCTCTAGCCTGGTAAGCAGATCCCTTCTATATAGAAAATCGTATAGTAAGGGATTTTTTTCTCGAAAATTGGTAATACCCAGCTCAAGGCCACGGCTTATCAGCCGTTCGTCCATTTTCAAATCTCGTGCGAGTAAGTTCCTACAATTCTTCTGATACCGTGTTGTATGCCCTCTTTTCTTTAACGATTCGACCAAACTATAAATACCAGAAGCAGCGGCAATAATGGAGGCCTTTTTTTTACCAATCCTCACAAGGCCGCGTTTAGGAGGCATTATGCACTGCCTCACCATTTCAGGCAAATTCCATTTTCTTGCCACACAAATACCCAATTCCCTAGGGAGCCATCCCGTTCGTTTTTTGTAGATTCGCCGGGCATCGGATATCCTTCTCCTACTTGAAATGATATTATAGACACCCCCCATAACGAACGCCATGAGGATGTCTCCCAAAGATTGAAGCATGGCACAGGTCATTAACTCTTCAGGATCTACGTCCATGAATTCCGATAAACCTGAGGCCATAGAAGAAGCTAAAACGGACAAGGCCATTATTTCAATCGTGGGATCATGGTCATCAAGATGACCATTGACTATGGTAAAAGTAGGAATTGATGAAGCTGTTTTTACAATATTTTCCAGGCCTATCAATACCATTATACGCCGCATTGACAAAACGGGCTTTCTAGTTGGGGAAAAAAAGGCCGAATTTATTGTCCTTAGAAACCTTGTGGTAAGGCCATAATCACGCAGGACGATATCAGAAAGGGCCGGAGCTGAAACGGAGGGAGTAGCCGCCAAGGAAAGCAAGGATCGCACGTGGGCACCCATGGCAGGTATCTCGCACTGTAGCGCATAGAGAAGGATCCTTTGTCTTTTTTGTTCCAAAGGGCTCGCCGGCCGGGGCCGTATAGAATCAATTCTTGTCTTGTCCTGCACGCCTGTCCCGAAAAAATCTACAAGATGTCGATGTCTTTCCAGCTCTGTTTGAGGATAATTTCATCCCAAACCTTCATGCAGCCCTACCTCTAGGCTGCACCCCCGGGCATGAAGATACAAGCCTCACCCAGGATATATTTTCACGGTAAATTTTACATATATATCTTGTCAGCCTGTGTTTCTCGCAAAAAATATGGTAAATTTATTTGCAATGGACACATGCCCATATTACCAAATGCAATACCAAAAAGTACAGACACACGGAAGGCTTATATATGGGTTTATAGGATCAATGCCTTCAGCTATCACCTAGGTCTCAATCTAACATATCAACTATTATCATTTTACCGTGAAAATACAGAGTTTATGGGCTGTATCTTCATGTATTAGGGCTGCGGCACCAAGGTACGGGCCGCATGGAAGTTTATATATGAGAAAAGAGAAAGAGTCAGTTCTTTTTTTCAGTCCTGTTGCCGAAAAGGATATCAACATCGAAAAAAACAAGGCAAGGAGGTTGAGGTCAACTCGGTGGTGGAAACAAAAGTGTGCACAGGGAGAGTGTTATTATTGTGGCAAGCACATAGAGCCAAGGGAGCTTACGATGGACCATGTTGTGCCTCTGATTCGAGGAGGCAAGAGTACAAAAAACAATCTAGTGCCCGCATGTAAGGAATGCAACAATAAGAAAGGTTACCTGTTGCCGTTTGAATGGGAAGAATATCTCAAAAGCAAAAGGAGCTCCTAGTTATGATGGGAGATTATGGCATCCTGGATGTGGTTTCCCGTGGAGATAACCAGAAGGTTATACTTGGTTTTGTCCTTGCGACATGTTTACTGTCGATCTTTCTAGGGCACCTAGACTATTCTTGGGGACAGTCACCTCCTGACAGGCAGGAACGTGACTATGTCATAGGTCCTGGTGATGTAATCGAAATCCAGGTATGGCGAGAACCTAATCTCTCAAAGACCATACCGGTTCGCCCTGATGGAAAAATCACCCTCCCCCTATTAAATGATGTAAAGGCTGCGGGCCTAACTCCGTTGGAACTTAAAAAAAGGATTGAGAAGGGATTATCAAGATTTATAGAAAACCCTACGGTATCAGTGTCAGTCAATGAAATAAACAGCAAGAACATCTATGTCATGGGCAAGGTGAATACACCCGGTCAGTATCCATTGCACGGTGGTCTGACGGTTTTACAGGCACTAAGCCTTGCAGGCGGGCTTGCTGAATGGGCTGATGCAGGAAATATAGTGATCCTTAGAAAGGAAAATGGCAAACAGATACGTATCAAATTCAATTATAAGAAGGTCTCCAAGGGCAAGGATCTTGAACAAAATATTCCCTTAAAGCCGGGTGATACAATAATTGTGCCGTAATCAAAATACCATGAACATAGGCCCTGGATAAGGACTGTGCTGCTTCTATATTCGAGGACATAGGCTCTCCCAAGGGGGGACCCCACATGAAGATTTGCCGTGAAAATACAGAGCCTATGGGCTGTATCTTCATGTATTGGGGGGCGGCACCAAGGTACGGGCCGCATGAAAGTTTAGTTGTAAAAATAAAGTACCTACATGGACTGTATCTTCATACCCTGAGGGCGAAGTATAGGAAGGGGCTGCAGAAAGTTTGGGATAAAAGCCGCATCTAACAATTGACCATACGGGATGACAAATAGAACAGTGATCTTTCCAAGTAAGGGGCATCAAGTTTAATGATACCTGATAATGTGAATGTTTACAGGCAGACATGAAATCTTCCGTGGAGGCAGAAATGGCCTTGGCCGGTAATGGTTGGATACTTTTTTCAAGCCTTTTGATGTGCTCTATTTTGTTTGAATTCCTAACTATTGGAAATTGCAAGGCCGATTGGCACTTGACAGCAGGAACAGATCTTGAACAGTCCTACGACAGCAATATCTACCTGCGGCCCAACCATGAGACATCCGATTTTGAAACCGATCTGGCATTGGATCTTGGCCTAAACAATGAAAGCATACATAAGAGCGTGGAGGCGCACTATACGTTCACTTCTGTTACCTTCAAGAATCATCCTAATAACAATTACATAGGGCATTCAGGGGAATTCCGGTTGGATCAACGCCTATCCCGTACCATATCCTGGTTCCTATCGGAGCACTACTACAAATCCCAGGAACCCATTGAGCAGAACCCAACGATCACCGCCGTGCGCCAGGGTAGAAACGAGTATTCCAGAAATACCGCAGAGGCAGGATTCTCCATTGCATTTGGACGGCTGAATTCATTGGCCGTTTCATACATGGATGCTCGCCTGCAAAACAAGGATCCGCGGATTGAAGACGATCAGGAGTACGGCCCGCAGGCCTCCCTGGATTATTGGTTCAATGAACACCAGGGGATTACCCTCGGGTATTCATGGGAAAGGACAGAATATGAACGTGTGGCCCCACGCAGGATCGAATCCGTTACCGCAGGTTACCAATGGAGGCCCTCACCACACCGAAGAGTCCATCTGGATTACACATTGGATATGTTTTCCTCTGAAGACCCTGATGAGATGGACTATAATGTACATAGCCTCTCGGTGGGTTTCGATCAATATGTTGGACCAGTGTGGAGCGTAGCCGGTGATATCGGTGCATATTATCACGATCCCTACAAGGGCAACTCAGACAATGGTATCTCATATACGGCATCGATATCCAGGCACTTCCAGCATGCCACCATAACGTTGACCGGAAACGGCGGGGTAAGATATGAATATACCGATGCAGAGGACAGGGGGTTACTCAAATACCGAGGAGTCACCCTTTCCGGCTCCCATGCCCTTTCTCAAAGGTCCGGTTTTCATTGGAGCACCTCATACCTTTACGAAAAATCCGAAGGCGGGGAGGGGTACCGTTATGAGACATGGGATCTACTCCTCGGCCCTACGTATCAGATCCTTCCATGGCTCAGCGGTTCAGCCGAGGTATCCCACAGGGAAAGGACCTCCTCGGATCCCGAGTCTGAATACAGGGAAGATCTCTTCATCCTACGCCTTACCGCTTTGCATCAATGGTTTTGATAAAGGCACTATCTGCATGTTTATAGGTTACTTATAGTTATATAGCAAAAAATAGACTGGTCTATTTGTATAGAAGAATCATGTTTTGATAATGGGTATTTTCTTATGGGCACAATCAATACGGAACAACAAGGTGCACAACTGGTCGATCGATATCTTACCCTAGCCATCAGGAGAAAATGGGAGATTATTCTTACGGGTATCCCTGTCATGATTGCAGGGGTGCTTTTCTGTCTCTTTGCCACCAAAATTTACCGTACAAGCACTACCATAATAGTGGTTCCCCAAAAGGTACCCGAGGCCTACGTGAGGTCCACGGTAACCGGTGACGTTAGGGAGAGGATCAGGGGTATTTGGCAGGAGGTGACCAGCCGTACCAATCTAGAAAAGGTCATAAGACAGTTCAACCTCTATCCTGAAGAAAGAAAACGTCTTCCCATGGAAACTGTGGTGGAACATATGAGAAAAATGATCAAGATCGAAAGCCCTCGGAGCGCCAGGACAAACGCCTTTATACTTTCATACGAGGGAACAGATCCTGTCCTTATTACCAAGGTGACCAATTCGCTTGCCAACATGTTCATAGAAGAAAACCTCAAGCTACGTGAGGCCCAGGCCAAGGGGACTGCACAGTTCCTATCACAGGAGCTCGAAAAGGTCTATAGGGAATTAAAGAACAGGGAAGAGACGCTAAAACGCTACAAAATCCAGCACATGGGGGAACTGCCTGAACAACGGGCCAGCAACCTCGCCACGCTAAACAGTTTACAACAACAGTTCGATGCCCTTCAGGATAATATAAGACGTGCCGAAGACAGAAAGCTTCTTTTGCAACGTCAATTGGCCGAGGAAGAAAGCAACCTAAGGACATCTGTAACCCCAGTAGCACCCACACATGGGGAATCCACCGCTGCCCAGACCCCAACCACACTCGAAGGGCTGAAAGAACGATTAAAGGCCCTTAAGACCCGCTATACCGATGCCCATCCCGATGTCATTGCGATAAAGAAATTGATCGCCAGACTTGAAAGGGAAAAGGAATCGAAGGCAACAGAGGTATCTGGTACCAACACCGCTTCAGGGGAAAAAGGGCTGGGCAGCAATCAAACCTCCTCCATTACAGGAGAGGAAATGCCCCGCGAAAACGCGGTCATAGTCGGACTCAAGTATCAAATCAAAAGCCTTGATCTTGAGATCAAGGCCATGAAGGAAGATGGTAAAAAATTAAAGGAACAGATCGCCCTTTACCAAAAGAGGCTCGAAGAGACCCCAAAAAGGGAACAGGAGATGATAGATCTTACCAGGGACTACGACAACCTAAAGAGCACCTATGAAAGTCTCCTGGCCAGGAAGATAGAGGCCGAACAGGCGGAGGCCCTTGAAAGGAGACAGAAGGGTGAACAATTCAGGGTTATCGACCCGGCAAGAATTCCCCAGACCCCTGTAAAGCCGGATGTAAGGAAGATCCTGGCCATGACACTTGTTCTTGCAATAGGTGCAGGTGCAGGGTTGGCACTTGGCCTGGAGTTCCTTAGCGACAAATTATATGATCCAGATGATGCCAAGGCAGCATTCGACCTGCCAGTAATTGCCTGTGTTCCCTACCTGCCCACGGTGCAAGAGCTACGCAAGAAACGGCGCAAAACCCTCTGCCTCAGTGCTGTAGCGGCTATAGGATATTCAACAGTATTGTTTCTAACTATGGTCTTATGGTTAAAGGGGGCCGGGGCCCTGGCAGATCTGGTATAATTTATGTATAAGGCGTTTTACGGTCTTAAGAAATCCCCCTTTTCTATTTCTCCTGATCCGGATTTTCTCTTCCTGAGTGAGGCACATGGAGAGGCCTTGGCCCACCTAACCTATGGACTCTCCCAACGGAAGGGATTCGTGGTTATAACCGGTGAGGTGGGCACAGGAAAGACCACATTGATACATGCACTGCTAAGGCAGTTGCCCCAAAGGGTACGCTTGGCCTTTGTCTCTAATCCACTCTTAACCCGCGATGAATTCCTGTCCTTCCTAGCCAATGCATTTAACATAGGTGAGGTGGCCAACAAGACCCAGTTTTTAGTCAGGTTTACTGCATTCCTTGAATCTGCCTATAAGGCCAACGAAAACGTCGTCATAATTGTAGATGAGGCACATTGCCTGACCAAGGAATTGCTGGAGGAAATCCGCCTACTTTCCAATCTTGAGACCCCCAACCACAAGCTGGTCAATATTATATTGGTAGGTCAGCCAGAACTTGGTGATATGCTAGCGAATATTGAATTAAGGGCACTAAGGCAGAGGATCACTCTGCGCTATGACCTGCGTGCGATGACACGGGAGGAGACCCAAAACTACATAGAAAGCCGACTTCTCAAGGCAGGTGCCAAGGATCTTGCCATCTTTTCGGATCAGGCGATGGAAATGATCTTCAGGTTGACCAGGGGAATTCCCAGGTTGATAAACATACTGGCCGATCACGCGCTTTTGACCGGCTATGTCAAGGAAATGAAAAAAATTGACGAAGACATAGTTACGGAGTGCGCAGATGAAGTATTTGCGCTTGAAAATGGACAAGGATTGCAAGATAACAAAGGCCCGGCACCTAGGACCAGGTGGATAGGGTTCTTAAAGAAATTTTTTGTTGGGGTACTAATACTTACAGTGCTTGGCCTGCTTTTATGGCAGACAACCATTTCATGGCTTGGAATGGATACAGGTGAAGGATTTTCCCTTAGGTGGCCACCTGAGTTGTCGGTATATCTGGAACGGTTGAAGGATACCGTATCGGGTTATTTCTAGATTGTCTATGGACTTGATCTACATGTTTGGTCGTCACCGCATGTTCCTGGAACGCCATATACTAACCTATTGATATAACAAAATAGAGATAAATTGCACATGATACCCTTTGCGGATTAACACCATGGGAAAAATCGCCACTGCCATCAAAAAGGCCCGTAAGGAATCGAAGGCCGCCGTAACAAACAGGGATGATTACAGGAAGCAACATGACGATCCAGGGGCTTCCGGTCCTCATCCCCAGACGCCAAGTGGAATTATCACCCACCAGAAAGGAGCGTCCACCCCTGGCAATGTCTATGATGACCATATTGATGTACAACCTGGTATAAGCCCCAAGCTGGTAGTGTTTCACGACCCTGAATCCCTTGCAGCAGAACACTTTAAGGTACTCAGGTCACAGATAGTCTATCCTGACAATGGCAAAACGATGAGGTCGGTGCTTATAACATCCGCCATGGATCAGGAAGGAAAAACAATGGTGGCCTGTAACCTGGCGGTCAGTATTGCCCAGGGACTCGACCCCTATGCACTCCTGATAGACGGTGATATAAGAAGACCGGATGTGCATCACATGTTGGGCCTGTCTCCTCGCTCAGGCCTCTCGGAATACCTGTCCGGGACCAGGCCTCTGTCGGATTTTCTGATCAAGAGCCCTCTTAACAGGTTGACAGTCCTGCCTGCCGGGAGAACGGTTAGAAACCCTGCTGAGCTACTTACTTCTTCAAAGATGAAACACCTCCTTGAGGAAGCCAGGGAACGTTATCCCGATCGCTTTGTCATCGTCGATTCCCCACCGGTGAACCTTGCAGCCGAGACCCTGACCCTGGCACAGCACGTGGATGCCGTGATATTCGTGGTACGTTATGGTTATTCCCAAAAGGAGGTTGTAGAAGAGGCACTGGAGAGACTCGGCAAGGAGAAGGTACTGGGTATCGTTTTTAACGGCTTTGAAAACCCACCCCGAAAATATAGTTATTACAAATACAAATACTACTATGGGTATGGAACAAAAAGGCGCAGGTAGCCCGGCCTGGAGGGTGCATGGTTTCCGCGCATGGTTAAACTATTTGGAAAGAAATATCCTGTAAGAAAGCTGCTTCTCTTTTCTATTGAGGGATCATTTCTGTTTTTATCCTTCATAGCAGTGGCGATTTTACGTTACGGGCCTGGGTTCCTCCTGGCCCCAGGGCCTTTTTTTTGGGGCCGTATAGGCCTTGTGGTCTTCGTATGCCTGCTAAGCCTGTACTATTTTGATCTCTATACATTTCGCAGCGGGTTTAATTACCTGGAAATGACCAGCCGCCTGGCACAGGCATTGGGCACGGCATGTGTATTACTTGGATTTTTATTTTTCGCCTTTCCTGCACTTCTTCCGGGCAAGGGGGTTTTCCTGGCAGGCCTCATGGTATTTATTGCCCTGAGCAGCCTCTGGCGATACGCCTATTGCTGGATACTCAGAAGAGGTTTGTGGTCTATTCCTGCCCTCATAGTTGGCCAAGGCCGCTTTCCCTTTGACATCGTCGGAGAGATCGTGGCCAATCATGATTGCGGCTACAGGGTTGCAGGGATAGTCTTGAATGAGGACCCAGATCCTGGCTCATTGCCAGACACCATCCCTCTTTTTGGTTCCTTTTCCAACCTCTTTGAAAAGGTGCAAAGGGCCGGAGCAGAAGAGCTGATAGTGGCCATGGACCAGCGCAGGGGCAATCTACCTGTAGAAGAACTCCTTCATTGCAAGATGGAGGGCATCCCGGTCCATGAAGGCGAGACCTTCTATGAAGAGGTGACAGGCCGGATACTGGTGGATAAAATAAATCCCAGTTGGCTTATTTTCCACGAGGGATTTCAAAAAAGACCCTCGATGCTATTTCTGAAGCGTGTGGTAGGCATGGGTGTCTCTGCAATTGGCCTCATCCTTTCGTTACCGTTTACCCTGTTCATTGCCATCTTGATAAAACTCGAATCCCAGGGGCCTCTATTCTACCGTCAGGAACGGGTCGGAAAGGACGGCAGGACCTTTGAGGTGATCAAGTTCAGGTCTATGCGACAAGATGCCGAGCAGGATGGCCCCCAGTGGGCCAATTCTAATGATGACAGGGTTACCCGGGTAGGTAGGGTCATAAGGAGGCTCAGGATCGATGAAATTCCACAGATGTGGAACGTCCTCAAGGGAGAGATGAGCTTCGTGGGACCAAGACCGGAACGGCCTCTGTTCGTGGAAGAATTAAGGGAGAAGATACGCTATTATGATCAGCGCCATACGGTTCAGCCTGGTATTACAGGCTGGGCACAGATCAACTATCCCTACGGTTCGTCCGTCGAGGATGCCAGACGAAAGCTGGAGTACGATCTCTATTACATAAAGCACATGTCTGTGGTACTGGATCTATATATAATTTTAAAAACGGTCAAGACCATATTGTTCAGGGAAGGATCTCGTTGAACCCGCCATTGGAAAATACATTTTCCATCTGGCGATATCTTATACCTGTGGGTTGATGATCATGGGTTTACCGTGAAAATACAAAGTCTATGGGCTGTATCTCCATGTATTGGGGATTCGGCACCAAGGTACGGGCTGCATGGAAATTTAGAAACAACATCGAACAAGGGGTTCACGGGCCGACCTCTTATCACAAGGCCGGGAGGTAAATATGTGCGGGATAGTGGGTTATGTTGGCTACAGGAAGGTCCTTCCTGTATTGATGGATGGCCTTAGACGACTTGAATACCGCGGCTATGATTCGGCAGGGGTGGCCTGGCTCGACGGTGGAAGGCTCAAGCGCGTAAGGGCCCAGGGCAAACTTACCGTGCTGGATGAGGCCATTGGCGACTTTAGAAACACCCCCTGCTCCATAGGACTGGGCCATACCAGGTGGGCCACCCATGGTGAGCCTACCGAGGTGAATGCCCATCCACACACCGATTGTAAAGGCGATCTGGTGGTGGTTCACAATGGAATCATAGAAAACTATTTCACGTTACGAAGCCAGCTCCAGAAAGAGGGGCACCATTTCATGTCACAGACGGATACCGAGGTGCTGGCCCATCTGATAGAAAAATATCTCGATGGTGATCTTGTCCAGGCGGTCAGAGCCGCCCTAAGTGAAGTAGAAGGGGCCTTTGCACTTGGAGTATTGTGGAAGGGAGATCCTGAGCGTCTCGTGGCTGCACGAAAACAGAGCCCCCTGGTCCTGGGGGTGGCCGAGGGTGAAAGCCTGATGGCCTCTGACATCCCTGCACTACTACCCTATACAAGGGATGTCATATTCATGGAAGATGGTGAAATAGCTACCCTGTCCAGGGATGGCGTAAAGATCATAAACATGGAGAGCGGACAGGCGGTATCCAGGGCACCGGAAAGGATTGCATGGGATGCGGCCATGGCCGAAAAGGCGGGTTACAGGCATTTCATGTTGAAGGAGATCTACGAACAACCACAGGCCATCCTAAACACCTTCAGAGGAAGGGTTTTTCAAGAAACCGGCAAGGTTGAACTTCCTGAGGTGGACCTGGCAAATAGCGTAATCAAGGACCTTAACAGGATAGTGCTCCTTGCCTGCGGTACCTCTTGGCATGCCGGGCTCGTGGCAAAATACTGGATAGAAAAGTGGGTCGGCATCCCGGTAGAGGTGGATCTTGCCTCGGAATTCAGGTATCGACATCTCCTGCTGGATCAAACAGTGATGACCATACCGATTTCCCAATCGGGTGAAACGGCCGATACATTGGCCGGCCTGAGGATGGCCAAGTCACTTTCTTCACCTGTGATATCCATATGCAATGTGCTAGGAAGCACGATCACCAGGGAATCAGATGGAACGGTCTACACCCACGCCGGTCCAGAAATAGGCGTGGCCTCAACCAAGGCATTTACCAGCCAACTCGCAGCTCTCTATGTACTTGCCCTGTATCTTGGACAGGTCCGCGGTACACTATCACCTGGGAGAATCTCTGAAAGTATTGGTGCACTCATGGACGTACCCAACATAATGGATAAGCATATGGGCAGTTGGCATGAACAAGCCGCAAGTATCGCGGATAAATTTTATGATTTCAGCAACTTTCTTTATCTTGGTCGGGACCTAAATTTCCCGATGGCCCTGGAGGGCGCGCTGAAGTTAAAGGAAATTTCCTATATCCACGCAGAGGGGTATGCAGCAGGTGAGATGAAGCATGGTCCTATTGCTCTCATCGATCGTAACATGCCGGTAGTAGCCTTAGTACCAAGGGACCATGTGTATGAAAAGATGATCAGTAACGTTGAAGAGGTAAGATCGAGGCGGGGGATAGTGATAGCAATGGGTGAGGCAGGAGACAAAGGACTTTCCAGGGTTGCAAATTACATCATCTCGGTTCCTCCAGGCCCCTCTGCCGATACAAATCCCTTCTTCTTTTCCGTGCCTCTACAGCTTTTAGCCTATGAGATAGCAGTAGCCAGGGGGTGCGATGTAGATCAACCACGGAATCTGGCAAAGAGCGTGACCGTTGAGTAAGTCTTTATGCGGCCCGCAGCACCTCCTAGATATAAAAACAGCCAATACTTGGGATATATTTTCAATTGACAGGCTACATGCATATGATCGATCCCACATTTTACAAGGGGTCTTGCTTTTATGGACTGTTAGGTGTATTCCTCGACTCTTTTCAAGGAACACAGCTTAGATCCACGTAATTTACCGTGAAAATACAGAGTCTATGGGCTGTATCTTCATGTATTGGGGGTGCGGCACCAAGGTACGGGCTGCATGGAAGTTTAGGATAATTACTTCGAATGCCTGGGGCCGGATTGATGTAGGCCCCCTCGAGTAAATCATTTGAAAGGAACCTACAATGTCCGTTCAGAGCATAAACAAATTGGACAAGATACTTGTAACAGGGGCAGCAGGATTTATAGGGTTTCATCTATCGAAAAGACTTGTGGAACAAGGCCGTACAGTAGTAGGGCTTGATATAATAAATGATTACTATGACCCTGCCTTGAAGGAGGCAAGGGCATTACTCCTGGCACCAAATGACAATTTCAGGCTGGTCCGTATAGATCTTGCGGATCGCAAGGCCATGGAAAAACTGTTTATGGAGGAGGAATTCGACGGGGTAGTCAACCTGGCTGCCCAGGCCGGGGTACGATATTCATTGATAAATCCCCATTCATACGTTGACACCAATTTGGTCGGTTTCGCCAACGTCCTGGAGGGGTGCAGACACAATGATATCAAACACCTGGTCTTTGCCTCTTCCAGCTCAGTATATGGTTCCAACACCCGGATGCCCTTCAGTGTACATGACAATGTGGACCATCCTGTATCACTCTATGCGGCAAGCAAAAAGGCGAATGAACTGATGGCCCATGCCTATAGCCATCTTTATAGCTTACCATGTACTGGCCTCCGTTTCTTTACGGTATATGGTCCGTGGGGCAGACCTGACATGGCCCTTTTCCTGTTCACCAAGGCCATACTTGAAAACCGCCCCATCGATGTCTTCAATTACGGAAAGATGAAACGGGATTTTACATATATTGATGATATTGTAGAGGGGGTTGTAAGGGTTCTTGACATGCCAGCCAGGCCGAATCCTAACTGGGATGGCGACAACCCTGACCCAAGTTCCAGCTATGCCCCGTATAAAATTTATAATATAGGAAATAACGAGCCGGTGGATCTGCTCCATTTCATCGAGATAATAGAGAATTGTCTTGGCAAGAAGGCCAGAAAAAACATGCTTCCCATGCAACCGGGAGACGTCCCTGCTACCTATGCCAACATAGATGACCTGGTGAGGGATACCGGCTTCAGGCCCTCTACGACGCTCGAAGAGGGCATCCCCAAGTTCATAGAATGGTATAGGGACTATTACAAGGTCTAACTACGGACCCAAGGTATGTTGATAGATGCCTTTATCTTGCATCCCCTCAGGTAAACTTGCTGGGGTTACATATTAGGTTAAAACAAAAAATTCAAGGAAATAGAACTCATGCACATCACGGTAGTAGGAACAGGTTACGTAGGCCTAGTGGCAGGTGCAGGTCTTGCAGATTTTGGTATGCAGGTCATTTGCGTCGATATGGATAAACAAAAGATCGAGGCCCTGGACAGGGGTGAAATCCCCTTTTATGAACCTGGCCTTAAGGATCTTGTCAGCAGAAACGTAGAGAAAAACAGGTTGTCCTTTTCAACTGACCTTGCCCCTGCTGTGGAACAATCCCTGGTAATCTTTATTGCCGTTGGAACCCCTTCAGATGGCCAAGGTGGTGCCGACCTTTCTGCGGTGAAGGGCCTAAGCCTACAACTTGCTGAGATCATAAATGATTACAAGGTAATCGTTACCAAAAGCACTGTTCCAGTCGGGACCAATCGCTGGATTAAGGAACTTATAGATGACCACAAAAAACATCCTGTGGAGATAGATGTAGTTTCCAACCCTGAATTCCTCCGCGAGGGTGCCGCTGTAGAGGATTTCATGAGACCCAACCGAGTGGTACTTGGATCGGACAGCCCCAGGGCGCTAGCCATAATAAAGGATGTGTACCGTCCGCTTTATCTCATAGAGACCCCTTTTGTGATCACCAATCTCGAAACCGCCGAGATGATCAAATACGCATCTAATGCCTTCCTGGCCACCAAGATTTCCTTCATAAATGAGGTGGCAAATCTGTGTGAGAAGGTAGGGGCCGATGTACACCATGTAGCCAAGGCCATGGGACTCGATGGCAGGATCGGGGCCAAATTTCTGCATCCTGGACCTGGATTTGGCGGTTCATGTTTCCCAAAGGATACCGAGGCCTTCGCACGACTTGGAAGGAACTTTGGATCCCCTTTACGCATTGTCGAATCTGTCATAGCCGTAAACAGCGATCAGAAAATACGCATGTTAGAAAAGGTCAAAAAGGTCCTTGACGGCGAGCTGGTCGGCAGGCGCATTGCCATACTGGGACTTTCCTTCAAGCCCAATACCAGTGATATAAGGGAGGCACCGGCCATTACCTTGGTGACTAAATTGCTAGAAGAAGAGGCCAAGGTAAATGCCTTTGATCCACAGGCAATAGAGGAATTCAAGAGGCTTTTTAGCCCTGAGCAGGTAAATTATTTTTCAGATCCGTATGAGGCTGCAAGGGATGCAGAGGCCGTGGTGGTAATGACCGAGTGGAATGAACTTAGAAGCCTTGACCTTAGCAGGCTCAAGGAACTTATGTCAAGGCCCGCCCTGGTGGACCTGAGAAACATATATGAACCGGACCGCATGAAGGAACTTGGTTTCTATTACGAATGCGTTGGCAGACCGGTATGACCTAATCCTTGCGTCTATACTTAGATGCTTTAATACGTGGACTGGTTACAACAAGCCAATTAGTGATTAAATCCTTACACCTTGACCGACGGCGGCCCTTTCCAGGATTTACAGGCAGTGCTTAGACGAATACCTTTGCACTGTTACCTACACTGGAAGCACGGGTTTTCATTCCGCATATCCTTCCAAGGGAAGCATTCAATGCAGCCTTAAGCCTGTCGAGGCCAAATCCAGTCTTGGCGGATACATAAAGACCTTTTGGCAGGGTGTTTGGTGGAACCGTATCAAGTAGATCCATTTTATTATATACCAATATCCTTGGTACACTGGACAACCCCATCTCTTCAAGGATATCCTCAACGGTTTCTATCTCTTCCTTTATAAAAGGACTCGTTATGTCTACCAGGTGGATAAACCTGTCTGCATCTCGAAGTTCTTCCAGGGTGGCCTTGAAGGCCAATTTTATGTCCTTGGGCATGTGACGTATAAAACCCACGGTATCGGCAAGCAACATCTGCTTACCCTCCCTTGTTTCAAAGACCCTGGTGGTAGGATCAAGGGTTGCAAAAAGCCGATCTTCCACCATTACATGGCTTCCCGTAAGCCTGTTTAGCAGGGTGGATTTCCCGGCATTGGTGTAGCCGATTATCGAAACTTGTGGTATCTCCCTCCTGCGTCGGCGCTTTCGTGTCTCCTCTCGCCTTTTGCCCAACAATTTCAGATCCCTTTCAAGGGAGGCTATGCGCTGTTTGACCCGCCTTCTATCCACCTCGAGCTTAGTCTCTCCAGGTCCTCTACCCCCTATGCCACCTGTCAATCTCGACATGGCAATACCCCTTCCCACCAATCTTGGAAGAAGATAGCGAAGCTGAGCCAGTTCCACCTGGATCTTACCCCCCTTGGTACGTGCCCTTTGGGCAAATATATCAAGGATAAGCTGGGTACGGTCAATTACCTTGAGATCTACCATTCCTGCGATATTATTGACCTGTACAGGGGAAAGATCCTGATCAAAAATTATCATAGTCGCACCGAGGTAAAGGCCCTTCATTAGTATTTCTTGCAACTTGCCCTTACCCATTAGATGAGCAGGATTATACCTATTAACCCTCTGCCAGATCGAATCCACCACCTCTATGTCGGCAGAACTTGCAAGCTCTGCCAGTTCTTCCAGGCAGCGTTGACCATAACTACGCCTGCCCGTACCTGCATGGATCAATATCGCCCTTTCCTCGGAACGCCCTACCCCGGTGGCCCTTTGTTCGATCTGATTTTCCAAATCTAGGATAAATCTTTCGAAGGGTATCTTTATGTCGTGGGGATAACGGTACGTTTCTACATGCCATTGACTATTTCCAGGGTTTGGCGGTAATAGGTAGGCCATATGAACAGGACCAGGTATCCCATCTCGCATCTCTATGGCCAACATGCTATCCAACCTCAGCAGGGCCATGTCCGTTAGGTCTTCCAGGGAAAGGCCCTCGTTTTGTTGAAGATGGGTATGGATACAGCGGAGTCCCTTTAACCTTGCCCTTCCCCTACGATAGGCGCTAATATCCGGTATAAGTATACGATGATGGTCACCAATGATAACATGCCGGATAACACCCTTCCTGTCGGCCAACACCCCTACCTGTCTCCCTATGGTTCTTGAAATTTCGGTAAGTGCCCTGGCCAACCCAGGAGTAACCGTATGGTCCTTTGGAATCTTTTTCCTATAAAGCCTTTCAAGCTCCTTTCTGTGGGAACGAGAAAGCCCTTTGATGTTGCCAAATAATTTTGCTATTGTCTCTTTACCTCCACTTTTTGGATCCCCCGTTGACTCAACACGGGTAATAAGGTTTTAAAATAACCAAAGCCTATTAAAATTTTGCCGTGAAAATACAGGGTCTATGGGCTGTATCTTCATGTATTAGGGGTGCGGCACCAAGGTACGTGCCGCATAAAAGTTTAATATAAAATATGTTCCACGTGAAACAAAGGCAAGCCTGTCAATGAAAAAATCCAAGATCATATGCGTGGCCAATCAGAAAGGAGGGGTGGGCAAGACCACTACGGCGGTTAACCTGGCCTCTGGACTGGCCCTGTTGAAGAAGAAGGTTTTGTTGGTAGACTGTGATTCCCAGGCGAATGCCACCAGTGGCCTTGGACTTTCTCCAGGGGCACTAGGCAGGCATCTTTACCATGTCATTATAGGAGAAGCAGAACCTGCCGATGTTTTGAAGCCATCTGCTCAATCTAGGCTTTACGTGTTACCAGCTAATACCGACCTGGTAGGGGCAGAGGTTGAACTTGCCGGCAAAAAAAACCGAGAAGTCCTGCTAAAAAAGATATTGTCTAGAATAGGGCCATTTGATTTCATAATAATGGATTGCCCGCCCTCTTTGGGCCTATTGACAATAAATGCACTTACCGCAGCGGATTCCGTCATCATTCCGCTTCAGTGCGAGTATTACGCCCTGGAGGGCCTCAGCCAACTCGTTCAAACCATCAGGCTGGTAAAACACAACTTCAATCCACGTCTCCACATAGAGGGCCTGTTGCTTACCATGTATGATCATCGTATCCGTCTCTCATTTCAGGTGGCAAGGGAGGTAAGGGTGCATTTCAGGAATCTTGTCTACCGGACCACCATACCCAGAAACGTTCGCTTGAGCGAAAGCCCCAGCCATGGCAAACCGATCTTCCTCTATGATCCTCGCTCAAGGGGCGCTGAAAGCTACCTGGCCCTTGCCAGGGAATTCTTGAACCGTCAAAGGAGGCCATAATGAAATCTAGCAAGGGATTAGGCAGGGGACTGGGCTCCTTGATCTCTTCAGAGGAAATATATGATGCCGGAAGCCCTGGCTTTTTTATGTGCCCAATAGAAAAGATCCGACCCAATCCTGCGCAACCTAGACTGCGAATCAAGCCAGAATCCCTGACCGGGTTGATCCAATCCATAAAGGAAAATGGGATTTTGCAGCCACTAGTGGTATGCGAGGCTGGTGATCAATATCAGCTTGTGGCTGGAGAAAGGCGTTGGAGGGCTGCCCAAAGGGCCGGCCTCAGAAATGTGCCGGTAGTCATAAAGGATGTAAGCCCTGATGAACTCTTGGAACTCGCCCTTATTGAGAATATCCAACGCCAGGATCTCAATCCACTAGAGGAGGCAATGGCCTACAAGAGGCTAGTAGAAGACCTTGGACTTACCCAACAGGAGGCTGGAATCAGGGTTGGCAGGGATCGTGCCACGGTCGCAAACTTTCTACGCATCCTGAATCTACCAGCCTATGCGCAAGAAGACCTTCTAGAGGAACGGTTGACAATGGGACATGCCAAGGCCCTACTAATGGTAGGGGATCGTGAAAGGCAGAGATATTTGAGGGACGAGATTATAAGACGTGGCCTCTCTGTAAGGCAGGCCGAATCCCTGGCCAGAAAGCTTTCAAATAACGGACCCGGCACCCAGGCCGCTAGACAAAAGGAGACCGATCCTGACATAAAGAGGCTATGTGAGGATCTAAGCCTGAGGGTAGGGGCCAAGGTAAATATTATCCAGACCAAAAGGGGGGGAAGACTAGAGATCCGTTATTCCTCTAATAATGAGCTGGAACGGCTCATCGAACTCCTGAAAGGGAATGAATGAGCTCAAACATTCATGCGGCAACCCTGGAAATATTTTGCCCTTTGTGCATGTATGTCCTCGTGTGTCCAGGCCAATCAAAAATGAACCTTCGAATAAAACTTTCATATAGCCCATGGCCACTGGAACAGCACCCTGTGAAGATACAACCTCTATACAAGGGGTATTAAGATGCAAGCAAAAGAGGGAAGCAATATCTGCTACGGGAAATTCATCCGTCTTGCGGAGATACTAGTTCGTAGATCTTCTTGAGTGCATCTTTAAGCCTTTCAGGTTTATGGCCCCCGGCCTGTGCCATGTCCGGCCTTCCACCACCTCCCCCACCGATAACTGCTGCCATCTCCTTTATAAGTTTACCTGCATGGAATCGATGAACAAGATCCCTGGTCACCAGGCAAAGCAATAGGGCCTTCGAACCGCTCTTGGCACCAAGCACGATGACACCCGAGCCAATTCGATCCTTGAGTTTGTCGCCAAGCTCCCTCAACGCCTGGGGATCGTCAATCCCGACCTGGGCCGAAAGGACCTTGAAGCCATCCAATGATCTGGCCCTCCCTACCAGGCCATCCAGGTCCTCGGCTGCCCTGGCCTGCTTCAAACGAACGATTTCCCTCTCAAGCTCCTTGATCCTCGTGTTGAGTTTGGAGACCTTCTCCGGAAGTAGGGTTCTTGGAACCTTCAATTTGGCTGCAAGGTTGGATAACGTATCCTCGATCTGGTGAACGAAATCTATCGCTGCACGACCTGTACAGGCCTCGATCCTTCTGATCCCAGAGGCCACACTGGACTCAGAAAGCACCTTAAAAAGGCCGACCTGACCCGTATGGTGTAGATGTGTGCCACCACAGAGCTCCATACTGAAATCGCCTATGCTCACCACCCTTACGGTATCACCATATTTTTCTCCAAAAAGGGCCGTGGCACCCCTTTCAAGTGCTTCCTGCCGGTCGAGTATCTGGGTCGACACCTTGAGATCCATCCTGATTTTCTCATTTACAATATCTTCGACCTCTTTCAATTGGATGGTGTCCACCGAGGAAAAATGGGTAAAATCGAAACGGAGTCTATCAGGAGAGACAAGGGAGCCGGCCTGTTTCACATGATCTCCAAGTACAAATCTCAAAGCGGCATGTAACAGGTGAGTGGCGGTATGATTCCTGGCCGTATCCATACGAAGGCCTTCGTGCACCTCAAGCCTTACCACATCGCCAGGCCTGAGTTCACCATCGGTTACCGTTATCCTGTGAATTATCAGATCCCCTCGTTTAAAGGTATATTCAACATCAGCGCTTCCAGCGGGACCGCTGACCTGCCCCTTATCCCCTATCTGGCCGCCTGATTCGGCATAAAATGGGGTTCGTTCCACGACCAACTCCCCTTGCCATCCCGCAGATACAACACCAACCTCCATGTCGTCAGCGACCAGGGCGAGTATCCTGGATGAATCAGAAAGCCGTTCATAGCCACTGAAACGGTTACCCTTCCCTGCATCCAGCAATCTCTTGTATACCTCTGGCAACTTTTCAGTGAGCGCCTCCCGGTGCGCACTCTTTGACCTTTCCTTCTGGACCCGTCTTGCCTCGTTATAGGTAGCCCTGTCCAGGGTAAATCCCCTTTCCTTGGCCACATCCTGGACGATATCTACTGGAAGACCATAGGTGTCGTAGAGTTTGAATGCAAAGTCACCGGGGATAATCCTTTCCCCTTTCTCCTCTAACCCGATGATCTTTTCCTCGAGAATCTTGAGACCATGTTCAAGGGTTTCAGCAAACCGGCTCTCCTCATGGGTCAAGACCTGGCGTATGATAGCCCTGGCATCGACGAGTTCCGGATATATCGTCCCCATTTCCTCTGTCACCACATGGGCCACCGAGGCCAGAAACGGTTCCGTAAGTCCTAGAACCCTTCCGTATCTTACGGCCCGCCTTATTATCCTCCTGAGCACGTAGCCTCTCCCCTCGTTCGATGGGGTGAGACCATCGGCAATTAGAAAGGCACTCGCCCTTGCATGGTCAGCGATCACACGCATGGCCACATCGGTACCAGGAGCTTGTCCATAAG
>WFZW01000101.1 GCA_015489365.1 Deltaproteobacteria bacterium
CCTCCCGCCAAACCGTATCTGACTGATTTTACAGTGATGTAATCACTTGGCACGGAAATAGCATATTAGAGAGGCAACAAGCAACAAAAATCTCGACTACAAAAAAGGGAGGCAGTATTATGAAAAACACAATTACCGACGCAAAAGTTAAAACAAGGGCTCAGGAAAGAACAGCTGATGCCATAAAGGTGCAGGACGCCGTTTATTCAGGACCAATGGCGGTTGTCGGTGTGGCCTCCTCCTTGATAGGTCTTTGGGCAGCAGCATGCTTTGTGGGCGGCTTGGTTGCAAGTGGTGGACCAATTACATTCATAAAGAGCTGGTTTACCGCAGTCGCAGGTAGTTAATCGGTATCTGGCAGGCGATGGTTTGACACAAATCCATCGCCTGGTACAAAATAAAAATTCCGGCAGGAAATTTTGGTTAGGTGACAATGGGTTCGGTTCTTGGACCTCCTTGGATCCGAAAATAGCTCGCGTTTAAGAAACCTGAGTGTACATCGGTGCGCTCAGGTTTCTTTGTGTCATCTGTTCATCTGGAGAGATTACCCTGTTATTATGATGGCATGGAGGAATTGTAATGTGCTTATAAAAAGTGCAGTTTGAAATCTCCTAATAAGAAAGTAGAATAGACCATAAGGTGGTATTTTTTATTCGCACAGTCTTAGTATTAACCGTAGCTTCACTGCTTATAGGCAGCATACTATTGGTGCGCAATATCGAAAGCCACGTACCCGCGGTTAGTTACAATGAATTCCTTCAAGGCCTGGACAAAAACGAGATTGTAGAGGTCAACTTCAAGGGAAACACCATTTCATACAGGGATACATATGGAAGAAGATTTTCCACCTTTTGTCCGGACGTTCAGGGGATTGTTCCTGAACTCCTGAAAAAGGGGGTTGTAATCCATGGTCAACCTGACAAGCCGTCACCCTGGTGGAAACTCTTGTATGCCGGGCTTCCTACCCTAGTCATACTTTTGGCCTGGTATTCCTTCCTCAAGAAACCGTCAAAAGAAGATTCTGATGATTTTGCCAAGGACAAGGCGGTCAAATTCAGGGGAGGAGAAAAACCAGTAACGTTCCGAGATGTTGCAGGGATACCGGAAGTTAAGGATGAACTACTGGAAATAATTGATTTTTTACAAAAACCCAAAAAATATAGCCGACTTGGCGCGATTATTCCCAAAGGGATCCTCTTCCAAGGCCCTCCTGGCACTGGGAAAACACTACTGGCTAGAGCCATTGCCGGGGAAGCCGGTGTTCCCTTCTATAGTATAAGTGGATCCGACTTCGTCGAGATGTTTGTCGGGGTGGGGGCCTCGCGCGTGAGAGAACTTTTCCGGGAGGCGAAGAAAAACGCCCCTTGTATCATCTTTATAGATGAAATAGACGCCGTTGGAGGACATAGAGGGGCAGGCACTAGTACCGGCGGCCAGGATGAAAGGGGGCAGACGCTCAATGCATTGTTGGTTGAGATGGATGGCTTCAGTTCCGAAGAGACCATAATAGTTTTGGCTGCCACCAACCGTCCAGACATCCTTGATCCTGCCCTCCTGAGACCTGGCAGGTTTGATAGGCAAATAAGTATTCTTCCCCCTGACGTCAAGGGAAGGCTTGCCATTTTACAGGTTCATGCAAGAAAAATTTCCCTTGCCAAGAATGTAGACCTTGAGAAGATAGCACGCTCTACGCCAGGATTTACAGGGGCAGAGCTTGCAGCCTTGGTGAATGAAGCCGCCATCTTTGCAGGCAGACAAGGAAAGAAAGAAGTAGATTTAAAGGACTTCGAATTAGCACAAGACAGGATAATGATGGGGGTAGAACGTAAGGGTCTCGTAATAGGTGAAAAGGACAGGAAAACACTTGCCTATCACGAGGCTGGACACGCACTGCTCGCAAAATTTCTGCCAGAGAGTGATCCCGTACATAAAATTACCATCATCCCCAGGGGCAAGGCCTTGGGTTATACCAAACAATTACCTATGAACGACAGACATGCCTATTCCAAGATCTATCTCCGTAGCAGGATCACCATGCTGCTTGGAGGAAGGGCTGCGGAAGAAATATGCCTTAATCAGCAAACTACCTGCTCAGAGGATGATTTCGAACACGCGGTGGCAATTGCCTCTAAGATGGTCTGCAGATGGGGCATGGACGAGTTGATCGGACCGGTCTCTTATTCCAAACTTCAGGACGGTTTTCTGGGCGATCAAACAACCAGTCTCAATTATAGTGAGGAGACAGCCCGCAACATCGATCGCGAAATAAAAAGACTGATTGATGACTGTTATCAAGAGGCACTAAAGATCTTGAGACGTGAGCAGGATTTCTTGTCTTATCTTGCCGAAATACTCCTTATTAACGAAACGCTGGATGCAGAAGAGATGCAGATCATATACGATTGCGCCCTCAAAAGGCGCAAGCAGCAGCAAAGCAAAGGACCTGCGGATCAGATAGACCTGGCCTGTAACATAGACTATCCAGCCTCTACAACCCATGTCCTGGCTCATGAAAGCAGGCCCTGATGTATTCCCTCCGGACCGATTCATCCCATGATAGCAGGCCTAGTTTCCTGCTTCCACTTGGCACCTTCAAGGCATAACATGTTTTTCCCCAGGATATTTCAAAAAGGCATCAATTGGGTGTCGCGTAGCAAGGTCTCTGTTACAGGGGCAATAATCGTAGGCATCCTGTTGCCAGTACTCACTGTATCCTTCCTATTTGATTACTTAGGATTTATTCAGAATCCTTATTTTGGTTTTCTTCTCTATGTACTCATGGCCCCTCTCTTTGTCCTGGGGCTTATACTGATATTCGTCGGAACCGTGTTGTTACCTGGCAGGGAGGACCTGGGCACCTATACTGTCGAATATCTCAGGGAACAACTTTCCAGGCCGGGCAGATATACCAGGGTACGTCGGCTCATCTATTTTACCGTTGCGATCACCCTGTTCTGTGTCTTTCTGGTCGGCATTGTATCATATGGTACCTTTCGCTATACCGCCTCTAACAGCTTCTGCGGCCAGTTCTGTCACAAGGTGATGCAACCTCAATATGTGGCCTACAAAAATTCCCCCCATTCCAAGGTAGCATGTGTAGAATGCCATTTTGGCAAGGATGCAACTTGGGCAGAACGATCCAAGTTCACTGGGATCAAACAGCTCTTTGCCGTCGCTACGAATTCCTATAGTCGCCCCATTCTCTCCCCTATCGACGTCCTGCGTCCAGGGCGCAAGACCTGCGAGGAATGCCATCGCCCAGAAAAGTTTCAGGGCTTTATGCTCTACAGCAAGGACAAGTTCCTGTATGACAAAAACAACACCAAGGTCCAGACCATAATGATCATGAAGGTGGGCTCAGGGGACCTGGAGGGTCGAAATGCCCATGGTATCCACTGGCATGTCTCAGAGGCCCAGCAGGTCTATTACAAGGCTGCAAACAGGGCGAGAACCCTAATCACCGAGGTCAAGATCGTGGAAAAGGGGAAAAAGGATGTAGTCTTTGAACGAATCGGTGGACTACCAGATGATGAAATCGATATCAGTGCCCAAAAAAGGAACAAATTGCGCAAAATGGACTGCGTAGACTGCCACAATCGGCCTACCCATATATTCCTGTCACCCGATGAGGCAATCGACCAGAAAATAACCGCAGATATTATCCCTCGCTACCTGCCATACATAAAAAGGCAGGCAGTAGAGGCCGTAACCCAAGACTATGGATCACTCCAGATGGCCAAGATCCAGATATCCAGACGCCTGCAGGACTGGTACAGGGAAAACTATCCTGAACTCATTCAGAAAAAACCCGGCCTGCTAGAGAAGGCAATCCAGGGAACCATAAAGGCCTATGAGGAAAATGTGTTCCCAGACATGAGGGTCACATGGGGTACCTACAAGAGTTTCCTTGGTCACAAGAACGGCTCCGGCTGTTTCCGTTGCCATGGCAAACTGCGCGAAAAGAAAACCGGAAGAATCGTAAGCAGCGATTGCAATCTCTGTCACATAGTCCTTGCAAGGGACCAGATAAAACCTGACATCATAAAAATCCTGAAGGGAAATGATCAGCGATAAGCTGCCACGAAAACATACCCAAGCGTGACCTGTACCTTCATGTCCATGGTGCATACAAGGACATAAGCCCGAACTTTCATGCAGCCCATATCCTCCGCGCTGCACCCCTGGTACATGAAGATACAGTCCACATCCAGGGTGTATTTTCACGGTAAAATTATTCAGGATATTAGAAGAAAAAAAGAGAGGGAGGTAGTGATTAATGACAACTGGGAAGAACGATCAAGGCGGAAGCGAAACACCACATAAGCATAGAAGCGCCTGGGGCCATATAATAAGAGGCCTGTGGCGCACCCCCCTTGGGATAATGAGTGTAGCCCTGACAACCATCAGTGCGACGCTGATGGTATTGGGGATTATTGCAGATCTGCTAGGTCTATTCCATAACCCTTACGTCGGTGTGTGGATCTATATGGTCCTTCCAATATGTATGGTCACTGGCCTTGTATTGATCCCTATAACCGCATATCTGCGCCGCCGACAATGGCACAAGTCAGGGATCGAGAAACGCCCGCTACAACTCAACCTGAGCAACCCCAAGCATCGGCTATTTCTCATTGGCTTTATCGCACTTACCGTTGTCAATGTGGCAATCTTCGGCTTCGTTGGCTATGAAGGGTACCATTTCACGGATTCACCATATTTCTGTGGCATGGTTTGCCATCAGGTCATGGCGCCAGAATATACTGCCTATCAACGTTCTCCCCATTCAAGGGTGCCGTGTGTCGAATGTCATATAGGCCCAGGGGCAGAATGGTTTGTAAAGGCAAAGATATCCGGGCTTCGTCAGGTATATGCCGTAATAACCGATGATTACGACCGTCCTATCCCTACCCCGGTAGAGGCACTTCGCCCGGCCAGGGATACCTGTGAACAATGTCATTGGCCTGAAAAATTTTACGGGAAAAAGGTCAAGGAGTTTTACAGATTCTCCAACGATGATCAAACTAAACCTGAAAAGACAGATATTGCCTTACATATTGGTGGACGCAACCCGGTTACTGGCCAGTTTGAGGGGATACATTGGCATGTAAGTAAGGATGTACAGGTCAAGTATCTGGCAGTTGATAAAAAACGCACAAAGATCGCGAAAATAAAGATAAAAAGGGCCGATGGTTCGACGGATGAATTCGTCAATGAGGACATAAAACCTGAGGATGGTTATACGCCGAAATGGCGGGTAATGGACTGTATAGACTGCCATAACCGTCCAACCCATATCTATGCCATGCCTGAGGATGTGGTGGATTTCGGGCTACTCAGCAGGAAAATCAACCCAGAGATCCCTGGTATAAGGGAGGACAGCCTAACTGTCATAACCAAAATGTATAAGAGCAGGCAACAGGCAAGGGATCAAATGGTAACAGACCTCATGGAACTTCAAAATAAGCGCAACCCCAAGATAGCAAAGGCCCATGCAGCGGACATAGAAAAGGCAGGTCAATTCCTCCTGAAGGGTTACCTGGCAAACGTCTGGCCTGCCAACAAGGTCTTTTGGGGTACATACAAGGGACACCTGGGACACCAGTGGGCCGATGAAGGCTATGGCTGCTGGCGTTGCCACGATGAGGAACATGTGGATTCAAAGGGAAATGCGATATCCCAGGATTGCGGTCTATGCCATGACGAGCCAGAATAATCCGTTATCGTAAAAATACAGTGTCCAGATAGAACTATTATTCATGCTAGGTGTGTAGCCCAGAGCCCCTGGGCTGCACGCTGCATGAACGTTTGGCTTGGTAGATTAAATCGCGCATTGGGGCCCTGAAGGCAAAGATCTTTAGGGCCCTAAAATTTCCTGGATAGGCTGGCGCTGGCAAGCAGTTACATAATGATACATCCACCCACAGGATATTTATCTAAGATTTGCCAGCCCTTGATTTGTGAAGCAAATTGAACTTCTTGAGCCTTCTCCACAAGGTTGTCCTTGAGATACCTAATATCCTTGCGGTCTCGCTTTGATTGAAACCGGTCTTTCTGTAGACATCAAAGATATAATCCTTTTCCAGGCTCCTAAGGGGTCTTATCCCCTCCTCCCGCCGTTTATCAACCGGCTCGGGACGTATCAACTTCAAATCAGGTGGTAGATCCGATGCCCTGAGCGTGTCATCCTGGGAAAGTGCCACTGCCCTTTCGATAATATGCTCCATTTCCCGCACATTTCCTGGAAATGGATAGGACTCCAGTGGTTCAACAAATCCATCAGAAAGCTTGGGCACTGGTTTACCAAATTTTTTAGCTGCCTTTTCGACAAAATGGAGCATAAGGGGCATAAGGTCCTCCCGCCTCTCCCTAAGGGGTGGAAGTTCGATGGTAACCACCTTCAAGCGATAGAAAAAATCATACCTGAAATCACCAGCAGCAGCCATCTTCTCAAGGTCCTTATTGGTAGCGGCGATGAACCGGACATCAAGGTCTATGGGCTTTATGCCTCCCACTCTCAAAAAGGTCCTCTCTTGAATGACGCGCAGGAGCTTCACCTGCATGGAGATCGGCATCTCTCCTACCTCATCCAGTAACACAGTGCCACCATTTGCCGCCTCCAACAGCCCCACCTTGGTGGTCAATGCCCCGGTGAAGGCACCTTTTTCATGGCCAAACAGCTCATTCGCTATAAGATCCTCTGAAAAAGCCCCACAATTGAAGGATACAAAGGGACGGGAGGAACGTGGGCTGTTGGCATGGAGCGAACGGGCCACTAGTTCCTTTCCTGTCCCACTCTCCCCCTGAATAAGCACATTGCAGTCCAATGGGGCAACCTTGGCAATGGTATTGAAGACCTGCCGCATGGGGGTAGACAGGCCTATCATCCTTCCGAAGCCACCATTCTTGACAAGCTCATGGGATATCAGGGACATTTGTTTCCTGGCCTGCATGGAGACCAGGGCCTTTCTTAATACCTTCTTGAGGGCGGATATATGAAAGGGCTTTTCCAGGTAATGAAATGCACCTTTTTTGGTGGCCTCAACGGCCTGCTCTATGGATGCATAGCCTGTCATCAGGATAACGGCTATCTCATCGGACATGGACAAGACCTGTTGCATAAGGTATACGCCATCGGCATCCTGGAGGCGAATATCACTGATCAATACATCGGGGGCTTCCTGTTTGATGAAGGCCAATGCCTCGTCAGCGGATACGAATCCCTCTACCCTTCCCTCCTTGGCCAGTGCCCGTACCAGACGTTTTACCGTAACCAGTTCGTCATCTACTACTACGATAAGCGGCCTGTCCCGCTGGTTATCCTCACCGTGCGCTTTCTTGTCCCTATTGCCATAACGGCAGGATGACACTAAATGTTGACCCCTTGCCTTCCTTGCTGTCAACTATGATTTCCCCTTTATGTTCATGGATTATTCCGTAACTAACCGAAAGGCCCAGACCGGTCCCATAGCTTTTCGTGGTGAAAAAGGGCTCAAAGATATGTTCAAGTGCATCCTCCGGAATACCTGGCCCTGTGTCACTTATTGCTACAATGGCCTGTTCCTCGTCCTCATCTACCATGACCTTTACGGAAAGCACCCCACCCTCATCCATCACCTGGATCGCATTGAGAATAATATTAACGAAAACCTGCTGCAACTGATTCGGATTGCCCAAAATGGTCACTGGCTTGTCAGGAAATTCTGTCTCGGCCTTGATATGTTTTATCTTTATCTCGTTTTTGAGAAGCGCAAGGGTATCGCGCACGATATCCACGAGGTTGATATGTTCCCAGGCCTTGGGCTTGCGCATTCGTGAAAAATCAAGAAGATGGCGAACAACCTCCCTTGCCCTGTCCGTTTGTACCAGGATATCCTCCACCATTTCCGTACGCTCCTCTGGGGACATCTCCGACATCTCGTCCCTGAGCACCTCAGCCGTTAAGGATATATTGTTCAGAGGATTGTTTATCTCGTGGGCTATCCCAGCGGTTACCTTGCCTATAGCAGCGAGTTTTTCTGATTGAAGCAGTTGGTCCTGTTTTGATTTGAGCGACGTCAACATCTTGTTCAAGGACTCTATGAGGGCGCTGCACTCGATGCATTCCGAAGAGCTTCGTATATCAGGTATATATGCAAGTTCTCCATTCATAACCTGTGCCACGGAACGCTGGATGTACTGGAGCGGGGCCATTATCCAGTTTGCAAGTGCGATACTCAACAGGGCCCCGATCGGGATTGCAGCCCACAAGAGAATCCTGGCTATCAGCTTGTATATCCTTATCTCATTTTCCACCTCCTGCCTTGCCATGGCATCGATCTGGGCAACCTTCTTCATGAGAAAATGCCCCTTGGTCCTCAATTGTTCCTTTAATTTGTTAGACTCGATGTCGGAGCTAGCATGTGACAATCGATGCAGGAGTGCAGAATAGGTATCGATGTCCACCTCCTCCAGGATACTTACCGCTTCATAGGAAGAGATACGGGAGCGAAGCCTATGCATGAGTAACTTGACATTGTCCAGCCCCTCAAGGGCATCCATTAAATCGGCCTTGTTCCCATACAGCAGAAAATTTTTTTCATTACGGCGGACTTCGAGTATCTCCTGATTGATGCTATCAAACAGTTCGATGACCTGGATCTTACTCTCCACATTGGATAGGGTATAAAGGAAGGCAAAGGCCCCCATACTAGTGACAAGAAAGACCGTAAAGAAGGCCAGAATCATCTTTCCACGAAGGGATCGGGGGATTAGGAAGGAAAGGCCCTTTGGGGATCCTCTACGAGGAGATGGGCAACTTTCCCCATTCCGCTCCCCGTCAAATTCACCAGGTTTTATAGAGGCCTTTTTTTTACTAGTCATATTTTGGCCAATCGTTCAAATCAATGTGGTCACCTTGC
>WFZW01000102.1 GCA_015489365.1 Deltaproteobacteria bacterium
AAGAGACCTGAATTGAACCGTATCCTTACGGCGATCAGGCCGGGACACCGCTGGGTACAAGGGATGTGTGCCAGGAGTTTGTTGGGAAGATCGAACCTTTTTGCATCAGGAGGACCAGATATGCTTGTTAAAGAATGGATGGCGGCAGATCCGATAGTCGTCGATGAGAATACTTCCATAATGAAGGCGACCCAGTTAATGAAAGAACACGGAATTCGCAGGGTTCCCGTGGTAAAGGGCGGAAAGATAGTAGGTATAGTTAGTGATCGGGATATCAAGGAGGCTGCCCCCTCCAAGGCCACTTCCCTGGATGTTCATGAACTTTATTACTTGCTTTCAGAGATAAAGATAAAGGATATAATGACCCCGCGCCCCATTACGCTTCGGGAAAATGATTCGGTGGAGAAGGCCGCTGTAATCATGTTGGAAAATCGGATTTCCGGTATGCCTGTCGTGGATGAAGAGGGTAGGGTGTTGGGCATGATCACCCAGACGGATATCTTCAAGGTCATGATAAGCATTTCAGGTGCCTATCGCAGCCCAATCCAGTTGGCCCTTGATCTGGAAGACAGGCCTGGTTCCCTAAATCAGCTTCTAAACTCCCTGCGGGTGCACGAGGCACGAATGGTAAGTGTGCTCACCAGCCAGGAAAACATGCCTCCTGGCAGGCGAGAGGTCTACATACGTATCAAGGATATGTCTAACGAAAAACTGGAGGCACTGGTAGAGGATCTCAAGAAGGAATTCAAGGTGCTCTATGTGATAAGAGAGGACCTTACGAATATCCCTAGGAAGGAACCTAAAAAGACCCTTACCTGAAGAAATCCCCAAGGCTTTTTAACCATGACGGGAGCCTGAAAAAGCCCGATGAAGGATGAAGGGCTGGCAGGTCATCCTGGCGCAAGGCCTCCCAGACATAGGAACCGTCCCTGGCTGGGTCAGGAGTAACGATTTCCCCTGTCCTTCGGTCCACTGCCACCAGGGCAATCCCAAGGGGAACATCAAAATCCTGGTGGGAGGCCTTGTCATCTATGGTTATACGCATGTAATCCACCCAGATAGGGCAGGCAGCTCTACCACCGGTTTCCAATCTTCCAAGGGGAAGCTTGTCCCTACGGCCTACCCATACCCCGGTGACGACCGTGGGTGTAAAGCCAATAAACCATGCATCCTTATAATTATCCGTGGTACCAGTCTTTCCACCTGCAGGCACCCCGAGCTTTCTTGCTCTCCTGCCGGTTCCATCCTGTACTACGCCTGTTAACAAACGGGTCATCTGGTAGGCGGTTATCGGATCCAGTGCCGTGTTGCAGCGGGGTTCAAGCTCTTCCAGGATATTGCCTGAACGGTCTTTTACCATCTGGATGAATTGGGGTGTTACTGCCCGGCCCCTGTTGGGAAACGTGCTGTAGGCCTCCACCATCTGGATCAATGGAATGGCAGAGGAACCCAGTGCTATGGATAGGTTGTTGGCCAGGGGTACGGTGATGCCCATTAGTCTTGCCTGCTTTCTTACAGCGGCCAGCCCTACCATCTTTGCTATCTTTACAGAGATTATGTTCCTCGAGTAGGTGAGGGCCGTCCTCACCGTGATGGGACCCATGTATTTTTTGTCGAAGTTTTCAGGTTCCCATGGCTCCTCTGGATTTTTACCTGGTAGGGATACTGGTTCGTCTACGATAATGGTTTGAGGTCCTATTATACCCCTTGACATAGCCGCAGAATACACAATGGGTTTGAATGCGGAGCCGGGTTGCATCCTTGCTTGGGTGGCAAGATCATATTGATTTTTGTTGAAATCCCTTCCTCCCCAAAGGGCCCTTACAGCCCCGGTATGCGCATCCATGGATAGTAGGGCAGCCCTAAGCGATTTTTTGAGTTTTGGATCATCCCTGTGTCTTGCAAGTATCTTTTTGAGTCCAGTCTCCACGGCCCTTGCTGCCCTTTGTTGCCATCGGCTATCCAGGGTTGTAACAATGGTCAGTCCATCGGTTAGGAGCCTGTTTTTCCCGTAGCGGCCTTCCAGTTCTTTCCTGACCATTGCCAGGAAATAGAGGCTTCCAGCAGGCGGATTCAACTCCTCTGAATGTATCCTTATGGGGTAGCGTTTTGCCTTGGCTGCCTGCGCAGGCGTAATATATCCCTCTTCCACCATCCTTCTCAGGACGTAGGCCTGCCGCCTTTTTGCTGCATCGAGATGTCTTGCCGGATTGTACCGGCTTGGGGCCTGGGGCAGGCCGGCTAGAATGGCACATTCGGCAAGGTTTAGTTGGCTGGCATGTTTGGCGAAATAGGTTCGTGCCGCTGCCTCTACCCCGTAGGCCCCGTTACCCAGGTAGATCTGGTTTAAATAGATGGTGAGGATCTCGTTTTTGGTCAAGGCTGCATCTATTTGCCATGCTAGGATAGCCTCCTTGAGTTTTCTGATCCAACTGCGCTGCCTGGTCAGCAAGAGGGATCTGGTGACCTGCTGGGTTATGGTACTGGCCCCCTGAACAATACTTCCTGCCTCCACGTTCTTTATCATGGCACGCAAGACGCCCATGAAATCTATTCCAGGATGTTCATAAAATCTGGCATCCTCAGCGGATAGGAAAGCCTGGGGAAGATACGGGGTCATCTGGTAGAGGGAAATCGGCCACCGTTTTTCCCTGTACCAATATGCGAGCGGCCTTCCCTCTGAATCAAGCACCTGTGTGACCATTGGGGGTGCATAGGATTTGAGCTGATCGATCTGGGGCAGATCAAGCATCAGGTAGACGGCAACGATTACTCCAACGAACAGGGATACCAGGGTGGTCGAACCGAGCAATACAAGAAGCAGTGCCCTGAGGCCCCAACTACGTTGCTTGGGCCCCTTCCTTCTTTTACTAATCATGGAAAGAACTTATAAACACACAAGGGGATTAGCGCAAGCTACCAAAATTACAGGGCCTGAAAATGGCCCGTAGCCTTTGGACTTCCCTGGATATGAAAACGCAGTGCTTATCCAGGATATATCTATCCTTATTAATTATAATAAATACTATGGAGACATCCAGGCTTGATCCAATGACTACTGTATGTTAAAAGACTGGCTGTCACCATCTTGGTGGTCAAAAGGGAGGCAATGTTTTACCGTGAAAATACAGAGTCTATGGGCTGTATTTTCATGTATTGGGGGTGCGGCACCAAGGTACGGGCCGCATGGAAGTTTAGAATTGTCTTGATTTTTTAAGGCTCTTATCCATTGTATTTCAAGTAGTTATATTGTCGGGGCGTAGCGCAGCCTGGTAGCGCATCTGCTTTGGGAGCAGAGGGCCGGGGGTTCAAATCCCTCCGCCCCGACCAGATAGCTTTGGGTATTCCCCCAAGGGTTATACTACCTCTAGACGTAGGAGGGGCCGTTCGGCTGAAGTTATAAAAGGCGTCTAATCCTGCCGGGACATCTTCTGCAAAGTCAGTTGCAAGGCTTCCAACTACTAGCCGGCATTCAATAGTGAGCCCAATACCCGGCAATTTTTACAGATCTTTATCTTTTCCGTCCAGTTTTTCCTCTCATTGCATTCGCAAATCGTTCCACTGATGAACCAGCAGAGCTTTCCAGCATTGAATTCCCATGCGGGGCAACACTTTCTCTTTTCTTCCGGGCAATTTTTGACAACCCAACATGGATCCACGTTTTCCGCTATTCCCCGCTTGCTTGAAATCAGGAAGTAAATTTGGCGCTCTACGTGGGCCGGGACCGTCCGCCATCCCTGTTCATAACTACTAACCGCCTTGACTGAGGTACCAAGGAGGTTTGCCATCTGTTTCTGCGTCTTTCCTAAACGTTTTCTTGCCATTGCAAATTCTTTTTTATCCACAACAAGCTCCTCTAGGCCTGGACCATTCATTTTAAACTTCCATGCGGCCCGTACCTTGGTGCCGCACCCCAATACATGAAGATACAGCCCATAGGCTCTGTATTTTCACGGTAAAACATCTGGGCTGGGTCATATAGGGCATTAAGAAAACCCTATTTTTGCACAATTTTCCACCTTCCCGATCCTATCTATTCGGACAAGGCATTCGGTTTGAAGGCCCTATACCAGGCGATTATCGGCCCCTTTAAAGGGCAATTGTTATAACTTTTTGTTATTAAAAGAAAAAATAATTGATATATGATTAATAATATTTATTTTTAATTTTTTATTGACAACATATTCAGCTATGGGCTACAAATATTTTTGTATACCACATTGTGGTATTAGTAAACATCCCTCGTGTCAAATAAATAAACTTAAGGAGGTGCCCATGGAAATGAGGCATAGAGAGAGGATCAGGTTCTTGTTTGTGTTCACCGTGTTACTAGCCGGGTTCATGATCGCCCGCGGGGTCCCTGCATCTGCGGATCAGTCTGACAGTAGCGCATGTATAAACTGTCATACTGATCTGGAGGAGATGGATGACTACGGCGCCAAGGCGGCAAGTGCTGCGGCAGCGGTGGCTGGCTGAGGCGTGTCAGCTCCTCAGGTGAGGGGCAGGGATACCTATGGGGTAGCAAAGGATTTCTTGAAGACGCAGCATGGGGAGCTTGGCTGCGTATATTGCCACAAGGGAAAGAATGTGGATGATGTCGACGAGGCCCACAAGGGACTCATAAAGGATCCTTCAGAAGAAAATGGAGGCGGCGTATGTGCTGAATGCCATGACGATATCACCTCTACCTTCAAGAACTCGATGCACTACAAATTGAGTGGCATCATGGATATCGTCGGCACGATAACGAAACCCCACAAGATGCAGGATACACTTCTTCCAGCCGCATGGGATCTGGACTGTGCTAACTGCCATGCAAGTTGTGGAAGCTGCCACGTGGCCTGGCCCAGGGTCTCGAAGGGTGGCCTCATTGACAGGCACCGTTTCCAGAAACGTCCACCCATGGAAAAGACCTGCTACGGCTGCCATGGCTCCAGGTTTGCTGGTGAATACATGGGGCTTTTGGGTTCCACCCCTGATGTGCACTATCAGAATCAGATGGAATGTTATGATTGTCACAAGGGCTCGCAACTTCACAATACCCAGCCTGCCGATGCAAAGCGTTATTATGCAACCAAGACCCCAAGGTGTGAGGGCTGCCATCCCGATGCCATCCCTGGAAGGTCAAGGGAGCCCATGCACAATGCCCATAAGAAGAACGAACTGGCCTGTACGGTCTGCCATGCGAATACTTACTTCAACTGCCAGAATTGCCACGTCTCACTCAATGTGCCTGAACCTGGTAAGATCGACGTTATATTCCCGTCTGAACCACTCATGGCATTCAAGATTGGAAGGAACATCGATATAGGCCCCAACAATCCTTATACCTATAACCTTGTCCGTCATACGCCTATGCTCAGGGATTCTCTTGCCTCTCTGCGGTGGTTCCAGGCAGTCATAAAGGGTTCGCCAGGTCCTGAGGATCTAGTGTCCAACTATGACGCCCTTCCAACATGGAACTCTGCATCTATACACAATATCCAGAGGAAGACGCCACAAAACAGGTCCTGTAATTCCTGCCACGGTGTAAAGGAGTTCTTCCTTACCAAGGATGATCTGAAGAGTACCGATCCAAAGGCCAACATGCAGATCATCGTGGATCCCATTCCAAAGAAGATAAGACGATAGGAAGAGAGGAGTGACGAGCTATGAGATATATGATGCAATCGAGATGGATAAGGCAAGCGGCCCTGTTTATTTTCCTGGTGGTCCTGGCAGTACCGGCCATAAGCGCCGGTAAGGCCCCTCCTCTGGTCAGTACCCAGTGGCTCGAGGATCATCTTCAGGACCAGAATCTGTTGATCCTGGATGTAAGGGCAGATTCGAACTACAATTTTGCCCATATACCTGGGGCGGTTGGGTTGGCATATAAAAATTGGGAGACCCCTAGGGATACCGGATGCCTGCTGATAGCTCCAGAGGCGGATCTCACCAGTCGCCTTCAGGGCTTGGGGCTCAACAATGATATGCATGTAGTGGTCTATGCACATGGAAATACCGCAAGTGATGCCTCCAAGGCGGCAGCAGTCTTCTGGATCCTCCAGGCCATGGGGCATGAAAATGTTTCCATGTTAAATGGTGGTTTTACCAAGTGGACATTTGAGGGCCGCGTGGTGGACAACAAGAAGCCAGCTCCCTCTGCAGGAAACTTTATGGCCAAGAGGGATCCCTCCAAGATTGCCACCTTTGATGATGTAAAGGATGCGATCCTGAATGGGGATGCAGTATTTGTGGATGCCCGCTCCAGTGTCCAGTATTTCGGACACGAGAAACGCGCAGATGTGGGGTGCTATGGCCATATTCCCTATGCCTTCACACTTCCCGGGGATTTCATGACAAATGCCGGGATCAACCGGGCCCCTGCCACAATCAAGGACAAGAAGACCTTGGCAAAGATGGTAAAGGGGATCGGCCTACCAAGAAACCATAATACAAAGATCATCGTATATTGTAATACCGCCCAGCTTGCAGGCCTGGACTATCTGGTACTGCACAACATACTTGGATACAAGCATGTCAAGGTATACGATGGCTCAATGCTCGAATATTGCAAGGTCAAGGGAGACCTGCCTGTAATACGTTTTACATGGGCCCATGGCAGGTAGATTCAAACGTGCAGTTAATCAACCTTGGTGCGGCTGGTCTCTACTTGGAGCCGCACCCTCGAGGACTTAACCATCCATCCACGTATGTGATGTGTTTTATGGTGAATAGGAGGAAATCTATATGAATAGGATCAGAAGAAGCTACCTCGTGCTCTTGTGCACGGCCTTGGCCCTGCTTAGTATCGGGCCGGTAAAAGGAATCGCCAGTGCCAAGCAAGGCCCCCTGGTCAGTGTGGACTGGCTTTCAAGGCACATGAAGGATAGGAATCTGGTAATACTGGATGTGAGGACGTTTCCCAAGTATGAAAAAAGCCATATACCCGGTGCAGTAAAGGCTTTTGGCCCATGGGAGAGGATGAATGACAAATTCGTGGGCTTCATGATGCCCAAGACCTCGGAACTGGAAAACATGCTACGGAAGTATGGGATCAACAATAAATCCTTCGTGGTCTGCTACGATGCCGGGTTGACCTCATCGGATACTGCCAAGAGTGCCAGGGCGGTCTGGACGTTACAGGTCCTGGGGCATAATAAGGTGGCGATCCTGGATGGTGGATTCGAGGCATGGGGTCAGGCAGAAAAACCGGTTACCAGCGAACCCACGGTACCCTGGCCAGGCAACTTCAAGGCCCATGTAGATAGAAGCAAGGTGGCTACCCTGGACGAGGTAAGGAAGGTCATCGGTTCGAGGAAGGTGTTTTTGGTAGACAATAGGTTGCCCGAGTACTACTTTGGACACGAGAAAAAGAGCGAGGTCAAAAGGTTCGGGCGTCTTCCCGGCTCCATCCTCCTGCCGGTGTCCTTTGTGACCACTGGTGGCCAGGAGTTTTCTCCAGCCATCATGAGGCCTGTTAAGGAACTTCAACAAATGGCATTGGGTGTCGGGTTGCCGAAGGACAGGTCCGTAAGGATAATCACATACAGCGATCACGGTACCCAGGCAGCCCTTGGATACTTCGTGCTCCATAATATTTTGGGTTATAAAAATGTGAGCGTTTATGATGGCTCAATAATAGAGGCCGCGGCGAATCCCAAGGTCCGCATGGAGCGCTATAGCTGGAGTTACGGGAGTTATGGAGGGAGATAAGATCATGTTGAATTTAGAGGAGGCATACATGAAGAAAAAAACACTTTTTTCAATTTTTACAGCATTAATCTTTGCGGGGATACTTTGGGCCAGCGGGGCCATGGCAGGCCCACCGCTGACAAACGTTGAAGGTGTTGGCGGCGTGGCCCTAAATCCAATGGCCTATGTTGCAAATCCCATAAAAGATGGTGGCCCGGGGCTGCTTGGAAACGGCGTGGTCTCCAAGCCCCAGTTAGGTATCTGGAACGTCGGGCTTACCGAAACGGATATCAACTGGACGGCCATGGGAGGTAATATCTCCTTTTATAACAGGGTAGAACTGGGCTACAGCCATGAATTCGTGGATGTCCAGGGAGTACAGAATATCGATAAGGACAACCTTTCCCTCAAGGTCAATCTTGTAAAGGAAGGGGATTTTGGGGTGGATCTCATGCCCGCCATATCCGCAGGCCTTATATGGAAGGATACCCAGTTTGACAAGGTGTCCCTCAGGGATCATACGGGCGTTGATTATTACCTCGTGGCCACGAAGATGATACCAGGGCTTCCTGTTCCCGTTATCCTCAATGCCGGTATACTCTCCACCAAGGGCTATGTAAGGGGTGTTCTTGGCTTTGGAAATCACAGGGACCTTGCATTCTTTGGCAACATAGAGACCATCCTCTTTAAGAAATTCATCGTTGGGTGGGAGTATGAGCAGGATGCCGACGTAGGCAAGGTAATTCATGGAAGCAATACCAAGTTCGGGACCCATTCCATGTGGGAGGCCCATGTGGCCTATATGTATGATGATCATCTCATGCTGGTGGCCTCGGGCGCATATACCGGGGACAAAAATTCTACCCACGCCTTTGAAGAAGGCCAGGCAGCCTTTGGAGGAGCGTACGTTCTTTCACTTCAGTACGCGTTTTAATTAAGGATGTTTTCATAGGAACTACTCCCTCCTGTTCCTTATCCTCCATATGCCCTTTCCCCCTGTTTCGTTATCGGAACAGGGGGATCTTTATATGGGGATCACTGTTTTTTAATTCTTACGACCCGCTTTTGTTGGTTTCCAGGCAATATTCCTTGCCTACGCAGTTTGACACGGCTATCAACCATACTTTATAGTCCGAAACAGATATATCCCTCTGAATTAGGGAAGATGCTACCCTGAAATACACTATTCCCTTGGGGTGTTACCCCTATGTCCAGGGGCGCGGTGTCAAGTATACGGGGTGCGCAGAAGGTTTGGTGTAAATAAATGGCTGGCAGGACCCTAAGCGAACGTTTGAAGGACTGTATAAAAAAGGCATGCGGGCCACTTAGCGTTATCGACTTGGGGTTCCTGGTACTCCGAATCGTAACCGTGCTGGGAGGTATCGCCTGGCTCTCCTTCGCCCCGCTTTCCGATGGTGAGGCATCGGCGCTCGCCAAGGCCCTCGTGGCCTTTTCTATCTACAGTACTGGCCTTTACATATATATATTTATAAAGCCTGACAGGATCCGCTATGCCTATATTGCATCATTGATCCTGGACATAACCTTTGTCTTTTTCCTTGTTAATTTCCATAGGGATTTGAACAATAGTTTTTTTCTTGGTTATTATCTCTTAACCGCCCTCCATACATTCTATTTTGGTCCAAAGTTCGGTACGGCGGTGGCCACGCTTTCAGCTATCCTCTATTTCATCAATGTTATTCCCTATGTAGGTCGCCTCCATTGGACCGACCAGGCATTGCGCATCTCCTTTTTATACCTGATAGCCATTCCTCTTGGGCTCTTGTCGGGGAAGCTGCGAAAGGACAAGGAAAAAATAGAGGAATTGAATAAGCGCCTAGAGGAATCCATCGACTATCTGGAGCGGATGCAGGCCAGGCTCATTGAGGCAGAGAAGCTCGCAGCCGTTGGAAGGTTGACCTATGACATTGCTCACGAAATCAGAAATCCCCTTTCCGCCCTGGGAGGTATGGCAAGGCGCCTTGACAAGCAGCTCAAGGAGGATAGCAAGGAAAAGGAATACGTAAAGGTGATTCTATCCGAAGCGAGCAGGCTGGAGGCAATCCTGCGCGATGTGTTGATCCTTTCCTCGGAACAATTTCGTTTCGAGTTGAAGCGCGGTAACATCAACGAGCCCATCAAGGAGGCAGTCAAGTTCTTTTGTGACATATGCCAGAAAGGCAAGATACACCTGGAGGAGGAGTACCTACCCAATCCCCCCAGGGTATATTTCGACTATGAGCAGATCAAGCAGGCAATAGGCAATCTAATCACCAATGCTATCGATGCGGTGACCCCTGATGGCGGTACCATATCGATCCGTACAGGTACCAAGCTTCATAACGAGGTCTTATGGGTAACGGTCTCCATAAGCGATACAGGGAAGGCCATACCAAAGGATAAACTGGATCTTATCTTTCAACCCTTTTATTCCACAAAGAAGATAGGTGTCGGCACAGGCCTGGGCCTTGCCATTGTCCAAAAGATCATGGAGGAACACCGTGGGTTTATCGAGGTCAAGAGTAAAGAGGGAGAAGGTACCACCTTTACCCTGCATTTCCCCTATCAAAGCGAAGAGGAGGATAAGAAGACCCCGTGTTGGGAGTATATAAAATGCGGAATAGAAAAGGACCCTACACGCCGCTGTCCTGCCTATCCCTATTTCGGGCGCATATGCTGGGCAATAGCCGGAACCATGTGCGAAGGTAAGGTGATGGGGACCTATGCAGAGAAGATCCACGAGTGCAGAAACTGTCCATTCTATCACAAGTGTCATGTGGAAAGGAACCTGCCGGTAGAGGCTCCTAAGGATCAGGCGCAAATGAAAAAAGAAGATAACTAACTGAATTTAAAATCCAAATTTATTTGCAGCCAATCTCCGCAGCACCGTTTATGCATGTATGTCCTTGTGTGTGTTCATGGCTAATAAACCCGGATTATGCACTTAAAATGCCTGAAGATTTATCACGGATTGAACTTCACTTTTGGGTGAAGGCACAACGGGAACAAATACATGCTAACTATCAATAATTCACTGAAATTACTTTCTTCAGGCATTTTAAGTGCATAATCCGGGATAAAGATCTTCAGGGCCTATACCGTCTTTCATCTAATTCATTGCCCATCACTAGTCATTTTTTTGTAAATGGGAGGTAAAAAAAACCATTGCCCTTGCTTGGCGCTCACCTGTCAATAGCCGGTGGCCTGCATAAGGCCCTTGAGCGTATGAAGATGATAGAAGGAAAATGTCTTCAGCTCTTTACACGCAACCAAAGGCAGTGGAATGCAAAGAAGCTGGGGCAAAATGAAGCGATCTGTTTCAAAGAGGCCCTCAGAGACTTCCACAGGCCGTTTGTTGCTTCTCATGCATCCTATCTAATAAATCTTGGTACCTGGCAGAAAAAGCTTGCCCAAAGATCTGTTTGCGCACTGGCAGAGGAATTGAATAGGTGCCAGAAGCTATCCATCTCCTGGATTGTGATACATCCAGGCAGCCACGGAGGCAAGGGCCTGGAGCAGGGGATCGAAAGGGTTATTTCACGTCTGGATGCGGCCATTGAGAAGGCTGGCAGTGAAAACGATGTGGGAATCCTTCTTGAGACTACCGCAGGCCAGGGAACAGTCATAGGGGGCCGATTTGAAGAAATAGCAGCTATTATCAAGGGCTCTAGATTCACAGGGCGGCTAGGCGTATGCGTTGACACCTGCCACATATTTGCAGCTGGATATGATATCACAAGCAAAAGTGCCTACAACCACACCATTAATGAACTTGATAGGCTCCTTGGCCTTGAAAGGGTGAAGCTTTTCCACTTGAACGATTCGAAAAAGGGACTTGGAACCAGGGTCGACAGGCACGAACATATCGGAAAGGGTATGATGGGATTAAAACCGTTTGGTTTTCTGCTAAATGATAAAAGATTTGCCAAACATCCTATGATCCTTGAAACCCCAAAGGGGAAAAAGATGCTTGAAGACCTGGAAAACCTCAAGGTGTTAAGAAGCCTCGTGAGGGCATAACTGCATAATTACATACCTATTCAATGAAATTGCGCCACACTACCCAACTTCCCGCCAAAGCTATCTTAATAGTTCCTATAAAATCGATAAATCTTGAATAATTAAACAGATAAGAGATACTTACCCAACCCTTCCTGCAGTCCGTACCAAAGTACGGGCCGCGTGAAGGTTTGAAACAAACACCTTTAATGGAAGAAATCTAATAG
>WFZW01000103.1 GCA_015489365.1 Deltaproteobacteria bacterium
AAAGCTGGCCAGTGTCCTGGGGGTCACGCTGGAAGACATACTAGAACAGGATAAAAAAAAGGAGAAGGATATAGAGGGGACCGGGGATATCTCCACCGAAGACAGCCTAGGGGAAGGCACCCTCATCGAACCAAGCGAATCCCGGATAGGATACAGAAAGAGGTCCTTGATCGTTTTGGCGGCCCTGCTATCCATGCTCATCTTTGCAGGGCTCATTTTTCTCTTGCGTCCTGAGCAAAGGATCGAAATCTCAGCTAGCCGCTACCTACCTCCCCATTGCCCACCAGGCCAGTCTTTTCCTGTTATCATTACGGTGGATCAGGGCAATCCTACAGAACTGGCCCTCATCCTCAAGGAAAAGCTCCCGCTCCAGTGCATCCCGCTTAAGGGCTTTCCCGAATTTACGACGATATTAAACCAGGATAATGAAATAAAGTGGATATCAAAGGGAAAAATAAAAAACAAGAGATTCTGCTACCTTGCCAAGGTCAGGGATTCGGCCCCTCTAAACAGGACTGTCTTCTTCAATGGTGATGTCACGATAAAGAAGGGGACCAACCTCGTGTTTCCTTTGACTGGTAACAAGGTATTGGAAATAACCCCTTATCACTGGGCAGACACAAATTCAGACGGTAAAATTGACGATAATGAAATCCTTGATGTCTACGACCGGTTGGGGGATACAAAGGGCGTAGCCCTTGGCCTAGATGAGGTAAAAAGGATCTGGTCAAGGGGAGGATATCGATGGGACCCTGTCACAAAGAAATTTATCCTCTTGAATTAAGGGGCTCTTTTTATGCAAGATCTTAATGTTTAACTGTAATATTCTTTATTCAGAAAAAAATATATAATTTTCAGGCCGAATCTGTCTTTATCGACAGTGATCCAGGTCAATTACAATCTTTGGTCAGGAGGCTACGGGGAATAATGCCAAGATACAACCTATTATGGCCAGGACTCTGCTCTTTGGCAGTAAAAAGATCCGCGATCTTACTGGCTGCCTTAGTATTTACCTCAATTGGCGCCAGCATTGATGCCACCGCACAGACCTCCAGTGTCTCTGCCAGGATGAAAAGGATCGGGCAGGAAATATCGCTTAAGCTGGTGATAAAGGCCCCAGCCCCACCAGCCTTGATACTCTATCTCACTATGCCAGAGAGCTACAAGATTATCGACTCAAGCCCCAAGGCGGACAGCTATGAACCTAAAAAAGGCATGGCAAAGTGGTTGATCAGGAGGCCACGACCTGGCCAGCACATATTAAGGGTTCGCTTTGGCAACAGGATCGATCTACATGAGCTGACAGGAAAAATCCGTTACAAGGACCCTGAGACCGGAAAGAAGACCGTTATAAAGGTAAAGAAATAATCCATGTTGGCACAAGGGCGTTTAAGGGGGGGCTTTTCATAATCCTGGATAACAATTGGCGGAAGCGCATGGGAATCGAACCCACCTACGAGGCTCCTCACCCCGTACACCGGATTTGAAGTCCGGGAGGGCCACCAGTGCCCTTTCCGCTTCCAGTCACCAGACCTCTATCTTTGAAAGCATATCTATATCCCTTGGCTGTCAGCAGCCTTTTACAGGACCCTAGAAGCATTTAACGGTAAAATCTTTCCTCTCTAATGTCAACCCAAGACAATGAATACCGGATATGTTATCTTACAACTTAATCGTATATCCTTTGGAGTCACTAAAGGATCCGGTAATTATTCAGTATTTTTTATAAAGGCCCTCTGCTGAATAAACACAAAATCCGATCCTGTCTGGAAACATCCCCTGGTTTCTCCCTATTATGGAGAAAGCCCTTCTGGCATATGTACAATAGACAAATTTTCCCGGGAAGAAACCTTTAAAAAACTGCAGGAGGCAATGATTCCAAAGGGGAGGGGCCAAATGGATACCCGCCAACCGTAATGATACCAGAAAGATACATTCTAATAAGAAATGCCCATCAATATAATCTCAAGGGAATCGATCTGGCAATTCCCCTGGGTGCCATTACCGTTATAACCGGGCCATCTGGATCCGGAAAATCGACCTTGGTGTTTGATTGTCTCTTCGCAGAAGGACAACAGCGTTATCTCGATTCCATGGAGATGAATCCCAGGAGATTCGTAAACCTTCTGGACCGCCCTGCTGTAGATGGTATCGATTCGCTGCCCCCACCAATTGCACTGAAACAAAAAAGGCCCTTACAGATTTCAAGATCTACCTTGGCATCTCGTTCGGATGTCTTGCTTCTGCTCCGAATGCTGTTTGCCACCTATGGAACTGCCTATTGCCCTGTCTGCCAAACCCCCATTCGTGTCCATACGGTAGATGAAATTGCGGATGAGGTACTTTCCCTTGAACCCAAAACAAGGATTACACTACTGGCTCCTATCGCTGAAAAAACAGGAAATATGGCCCTTGAAGACCTGATAGGAGAGCTGCGTCAACAGGGATTCCTGAGGTTGCGAATAGATGGACGAATGATTCTCCTTGATCAAGTAGACAACCTCGATGAACCGCCTTCCTCCCTGGAATTGGTAATCGACCGGATAGTGTTGAAACCTGGTACCATGGTGCGCCTTGTGGATTCACTAAACCTTGCCCTGAAAGCAGGCAATGGCACGGTCATCATCAATGTTGAAGATCAAGAGACCAAGTCACCACATGATCTCAAATTTTCCGAGAAAATGGCTTGCCCAGACTGCGGAAGGGACTTTCCAGAATTGGCACCCGAACTCTTTTCTTACCTAGAGCCTTGTATTGCATCGGTTCGCCATGGCCCTGACATGGGCACATCGGGAAAATGCCTTAATAACGTGGACGACTTTGCATCCAATGTAAGAATCCATGGAACCTCTCTCCCTGAACTCATGGACTTTACCGTATCAAGGTCCATCAACTGGCTCATTGCGCTTAAAAATGCCCTTACAGAGGACACAACCAATGCTCAGGCCACACGGATAGGGACCATTCGTATAATTGAATCCATTCTGGACAAGCTGACCCCGTTGGCCGAAATGGGCCTTGGCTATCTGGAACTGGGCAGACCTCTTTCCGCAATGTCAGGCGGGGAGATCCAGAGACTTAGGTTGGGCTCCCTGATTGGAAAGGGAATGACCGGTTGTCTCTATATCCTAGATGAACCAACCCAAGACCTGCATCCTGAAGAACGAAGGGCATTGAACCGATGTATACAGAATCTAAAGAAGCAGGGAAATACCATCATCTTGGTGGAACACGACCTTGAAATTATATCGAAGGCAGATCATGTCATCGAACTAGGCCCTGGTGCAGGAGAGGCTGGGGGGAGGGTAATCTTCGAAGGTTCACCAGCAGATCTTGCGAAATCGGGCCAGGCCCTTACAGGGCCCTTTCTCAAGGGCACCAAGGTATTGCGAAGGCATAACATGGCATCAACAGGAACCCACCCCAAGGGATGGTTACAATTGAAGGGTAGCTCGACCTCAACAAACCCCAAAGGAATTGCAGTTGAGATACCCCTGAATCGTCTGGTCTGTATTACAGGGGTCTCTGGCTCTGGAAAGACCTCACTCATATTCAAAGAATTACTGCCAGAATTGGAAAAGGCATTAAAGGCCTCCAGGGATAAGGGGACACCGTTACAGACAAAAAGGATACGGATCAAAGGAGGAACACGGCCCCATAGGATTATATCCATAGATCAAGGCCCACTGGCCCGTTCAAGACGTTCCATGCCTGCCACATTTATGGGAATCTTTTCCTATATACGTGAGATATTCTCCAGGACACCTGAAGCAAGGGCACGAGGCCTAGATCCTTCCTATTTCAGCGTAAATCTCAAGGGTGGAAGATGTGAAAGGTGCAAGGGGTTGGGAACCATAATGCTGGATTTGAGATACCTACCGCCTGTCATGTGTCGTTGCGATATCTGCCAAGGCATGCGCTATAACAGGGATGCCCTCTCGATCACCTTCAAGGGACTCAACATGGCAGAGGTATTGAATCTGAGCGTGAGGCAAGCCGCTGATTTCTTTTCCAGGATACCAAGGATACGAGGGCCCCTGGAGATATTGGAACGGGTTGGCCTTGGCTACCTAAAACTGGGCCAACCATCTATCAGCCTTTCAGGTGGAGAGGCCCAGCGGCTTAAAATGGCCAGGGAATTGATCGGTGGTAATGGTGAGGAGCGGCACAGCATTTACCTCATGGACACACCTACCAGGGGCATGCACCTGGCAGACATCCAAAAGTTCATCATTATCTTGGATGAACTTCTAGAACAGGGACACAGCCTCATAATCATAGAAAACCAACCACAATTTGTATCGGTGGCAGATTGGATAATAGAGCTGGGCCCGAAAGGAGGCCCAGAAGGCGGATGTGTAATTGCACAGGGGCCGCGCACAAGTTTATCAATAAAGAATAACAACGGATACTCTGGAAGACTGTCTATCCAGAGGTGCAATGCCAAGAAGGACACGGGTTGAATGGAAATCCTATCCCAAGATGTATTTTTTGCTTAGCCATGGACACACAAAGACATACATGGACAAAAGGCAAAATGTTTCCAAGGGCGCATTTTCATGCCTCGTTGTGTCCGTCTCGGGCAAGGCTGTTACCGCGAAAACACAATACACATATGGGTTGTATCTTCATGGCCAGGGGTATAATACGGGGATACGGGCTGCGTGAAGGTTTGGGTGATAGTGTAAGGCAGTAATGCACCTTGGAGCAAGGGCCCTAGAGATTTTCCTCCAATTTTTTGCATACTACCTTCTTGCTCTTACTGGAGTATTTCAACAATTGTATCTGGCAAAGCAACACCAAAAAGGTGGCTGGAACTACAGATACCCCAAGGAATACACCGATTACCGATATCTTCCCTGAGAATTTAACCAAGAGGATGCCGAGCACCAGGGCTATCAAGATCATCCGGGTGATCATGCCAAAAAAATATACAAATTGCCTACGCCAACGTACCAATCTTTTAACATCCCGGAGGATACCCATGCAATTCAGATTTGCAACTACGCCACCAAGCAGTATACCTCTGGTAATCGCAGGCGTGCCGATGAAATTACTAAAGGCAAAGAAGACCACCAACATGAGCCAGTTTCCTAAAATGAAACGCGGCCCCAACCCTTCTTCCAATTTGCCAGACCACATCAACATCTATTTCTCATTCTCCTTTTTGGGCACGCCCTTCATCTTAGCGGCCTTTTCCCTCTCTTCTTCCTGCCGCTTCATCCTCTGCCCCAATATAAACAGATTCCGGATACCTCCTGCAAGGCCAAAAAGGAAAAATATTATCGTGAACCACGGATGGGTACGGTTTTCGAAGACCTTTGTATCCAGATAATATCCAAACCATACACCTGCGAATGTAGAAAATACCATGGCAACAGCCATGGTAGAAACATGGCCTAACTGCCGCAGTACCTCGTGGAAAACACTCTGTTTTTCAGGCTTAGCCATAGGAAGATTTTGGAAAGGGTCGAGGTAGCATATCTCTTAGACATAGAAATCTTATCCGATACCTGCAAAGATAGACCGAAAAGACGCATATTAAAATTACCTGATACTATGAAAAATTGCCAGTCACGATCCGGGCATAAATTCAGGGCCAAACTTGATGGAGACTGAAAACGAAGGGCATCCCCCGACACTAAAAAAAGAGTGACAACGGGAAATCCCGAAGTCACTCTTTTAAAGAGAAAACTAAAAGACCCTGTTATCCGAGGAAAGGATTGGCATAGAGGGCAATCAGGCCGATAACCAAGGCGTAAATTGTAAATGTTTCGATAAGGGCGAAGGTAATGAACATCGAAACGGTTAACTTACCTGCCATTTCCGGGTTCCTTGCCGTTCCTTCAAGTAGCCCCCTTGCACAGCTACCCATACCAGCGCCACATCCTCCACCTGCTCCCCCGACGGCTATACCGGCTGCGATAACCGATGCCGCCATGATCAACCCTGTGGTACTCTTCGCCGCTGCATCCCCTTCACCGTCTGCCATGGCCAATGCTGCCACTCCCAATACCA
>WFZW01000104.1 GCA_015489365.1 Deltaproteobacteria bacterium
CACATAATCCCTTTACTATCAATAAGATAGCACCACAGGGATAAAACAGGCGTGTTTTTTGATAAATAGAAAAATCGTAGTTATTTAACATCTGGAACCCTTTTTGGCAAGCATATTATCCTGCCTGGCAGGCCTGCCAAGATGCCAAGATTAGAATCTACAAGGATATTTCAGGGCAGATAGCACATATGCACGCCCTTGTAATCGGCCATGTCGAAGCCTTGTGCCTCGAATTATTGTTTTGGTCCAACCAAACCGATAAGGCAATAATGAAACACCCCGGCAGGGCCTCTTATTTCTATCAAAAGAAAAAAGTGCTCCTGCCTATAAGAAATCCTCTTGCTCCCTGGGGGACAGGCATTGCCTGCTCTATGGACATGTTTTTCATGCCATGGATAAGGTACCACGCCTTATTAGTTACACAGAAGTCAGGACAAAAAAATGGAATAGACACCATTTAAAAGATAGTGTAACCATGAACCAGCAAAGGACCTACTTATAAGACCTATCCCGTACGATGAAAATATTAACGAAACATATCCTACTTGTCCTATGTGCATCCCTCTTGATTGCTCATACATGTCATCAGGTATTTGCCGATCCCTTAGAATGTCCAAGGTGTCACAAAACCCTGATAGATCGCACATTGCAAAAAATCTATATCCATGAACCGTTTGCAAGCAACCAGTGCACAACCTGTCATCAGGCCGACAAACCAAGCCTAGTTCCATCCGTCGTAACGTCTGTAACGACAGCGGAACAGGGGGAGCAGACGTCTAGTGGCGATATGGCTGGAACCGACAAAGCCGCTTCACCCAATAAAAGGGCACTTGTTCTTATATCGTCTCACTTGAGCCAGGCAAAAACGCACTGGTTCGTTATCCCGTCAAAGAAGGTTGGCAGAAACCTGACCATCACAGCTCGTGCGGGCGATAACGAGAAACGCATTTGTTTTAGGCTGCCAGATCCTTCTCTGCTCGATCACAGGCAGGACGACGAGACCCCACCCAAAATTTCCCAGGTAGAGGTGCTCAAGATACAAAAGGGCCTGCTCCTTTCAGCCACCCTGCACTGGAAAACTGACGAACCATCGGATTCAGAGGTCACCTATTTCCCCGAGGGTAGTGCTCGATCCCACGAGGGAAATTGCGTTCTTGTAAAGGATCACTTCCTGACCCTATACGGGTTAAGCAGCAACAAGAGGTATAAATTTTTCGTAAGCTCAAGGGATATCTTTGGCAACAGGAGCACATCCGCCATATATAGTTTCTCCACATCAAGCAGCGTGGGCAATGAAGACAACCCCACTATCCCGCCGAATCTAGATCTAGATGGTCTCAAAATCAAAAAAAGGATATTTGCTGTGGGAGATGATGACTACGTGCTGATACTCCAGGCCAACCTACCGGTTGCCATTTCTATCTTTTGTGAAAAGGGGCAGCAACTCCACAAAAATGAGGCAGTAGGTAAGCTGCCTGAAGATCATATAGGCCTGAGGGACCTCAAGGAAATGGGTTACAACCTATGTATGGCCTGTCACCGGAATTCTGCCTGTAAACATCCCATGAACATAAAGCCACGACCAGGGATGATCATACCGAGCGAATATCCAACGTCTGCATCCGGTGAGGTAATTTGCATATCATGTCACACCCCCCACGCCTCAAATCAGGAATTTTTATTAATAAAGTGCGGAAAAGGGGAACTATGTGTGGGCTGTCACCAGAAAAAACAAGCGACCCTCACGCGGTACAGAGGCCGCTAGCAAGGTACCGGACAGAGAAGAACAGCCTGCAAAATGTTTGGTTGGGATTATCTAATAACGGCCATCCCCAGTGGTTTGGCACCAAATACGATGTGGCCTGCAACCTTGTTTGATGTGGGATCCAACACGGTAATCTCCTTGTCTTTTTCATCTCCTACATAGATCCAGTTGTTGTTTGGAGCCGAAGCCATTTCGAAGGGCCTTCCTGAAACATGGATACTTCTGGCCACACCCAGCTGCCCTGGCTGGAGGACGGAAACCGAAGCACTCCCATAATTACTTACGTAGATCAGATTGTCCATATACAGGAGGCGCCTTGGCGAAAAGCCCACGGAGATACGTCTCTTCACCAGATGATTTTCAAGGTCGAAAACCAATACCGAATTAGAGCCACGTTCTGCAACATATAAGGTATCCCCCAGCCCAAGAAGTCCCTCTGGCCTGTTTCCCGTTGGGATTGTGTAGACCTGTGACAGGCTCACTGGATCAAGCAAAACAACCGATTGCGATAGGGCCAGGGAGACCGCAAGGAGATCGTATTTCTTAAGATAGACGATGTAGCCTGGTTCGTAGCCGAGTCGAACACGGGCCTCCAAATTGCCGGATCTCATGTCCATACGCACGAGATATCCACCTTGCCTATCGATTATATAGCCCCATCGTCCATGTGGACCTATTGCCATGAACACGGGCCTGTTTGTCAAGGGGATATGGTAGGTGGCCACGAGCCTGTTTGCAGATGGTGAAATCAGCTTTATGCCAGAGTCCTTGGCCGTAAGGACATAAAGGCGTTCCTGCGGCACCAAGGGATCCTTGACGAGATATATAGGATTACCCATTATCCCAAAGGAATCATAGACCCAATTCTTATCTGTACGTATTACGTAGACCGTATCTATATCCGGGCAGGCCACATACGCAAGGTCAGCGACAAGATGCTTCAACTTCGGTGCCACACGGATTACTGGCCTGAAGTAGGCCTTATTTACCAGGGATGCACCTGTATCCCAGGTAAAAAACAGTGATTGGCTGTCCCCCTTTTCTACACGGATTGCATTTACAAGGCTGACATCTACCACGGGTGTATCCAGGGACAGGAAGAATGGTTTGCCAGCCTCTCCTCCTTCAAGATAGGCCTTCTCCAGGCTGAAACGGATACGGGAATAATATCCAGGCGGCATGAAGGATCTGGCCAGAAACATCTGCCCCATCCTGATGGCCGAGGCCCCAACATCGATAGGTGTTGTAGTTACCGGGTACCATATCCCTCCAGACAAGGCCTCTATAGATTTTATACGCATCCAGACATGGGGTCCCTTCAGATCCTTCAGGTTCAAAAAAAGGGAAAGACGTCCACCCTCCTGGGCAAGTGCCGCATTGCCCTCCTGATATGTTCTAGCCTTGCCTCCAGAAGTAGCACAGGCGTGAAGTAAAAACATTAACGACAACCATAGTATTAATCGGGATATCTGCCTGGGATCTATTGTTTTTATTGAATTCATAACAAACTCTGTCTAGCTGAACAATCAGGATCGCGCCCTTGGGCATGAAGTAGGGTGTATTTTCATGTCCTTGGGTGCAGCGCTAAGGTGCACGCCACATGAAAGTTTTGTCCATGTACCTCCTTGGGGTGTCCATGGCCGATCAAAAAGGCATTTTCGGATGATATTCATACAGGCTGAGTACTAAAAATTTATGAGGCCCGTACGCGAATCCACTGCCCCATGGTAATGGCAATTCGTACATGGAATGGGCATACTGCCACCACCATGGCACTGTCCACAACGCATGGCCGTGTAAGGATGGTCCGGCGCCTCATGGTGTACGTACCTCCACCTATAAGGCTCTTTGGTTCCCGCGTTTGCATCATAATCATCCAGGTGGCATCTGGTACACAGGTAACCCCAGTAATTAGTAGAGTAGGTAGTTATCGAATCATGGAGGTCCCCACCATTTACACGCCTTCTTATCAACAAGATGTTAGAGGATCCATGCGGCTCATGACAGTCAAGACAGGACAGGACATACCCACCTGAAGATCCATACGGGCCTTCAATATCAAGACCACCGTCCATATTGCGCGCCCCGTGTTTATCCCCTTGGGATGACCAATCTATCTTGACCAGATCCCTTCCAAGACTTGTGCTATATATGGTGTTAGAGGGATTGTGACAGTTGGTGCAAAAGGATACGTAATCCGGCGTGCTCCCCCCGTTTGAGGCACCGGAACCTGTAGGTTCCCTGGAAGTACCGGAACAATAGGGAGACTCATAGGAATAGGCAGACATCAAACTTGTGGTCCCCCAGAGGTTGAAGTGATCAGTGGGCTTTGAGATTGCGGAATACAAGGGATCCGAGGGATAGGCCCAGTTCCTTCTTGCCAGGTGAGGGTTATGACAGGCATTGCATGGATTGGACCCATTGGTAAACCAAGAGGAAAAGGAGGACCTGGCAAAGGACCATATGTCGTAAAGATTATGATAGGATGCCTGGTTAAATGCATCCATTATAGAAGAAACCTGCAGACCGGCACACCCAAAATTCTGGCTGTAGTCATAGTTCGTAACCACCTGGATAGAGGCTGTAGCGTTATGGCAGTAGAAACAAAAATTATCCGATTCGGAGTAGGGACCAAGGGTTTTCGATGAATCGAAATTGGTAGTAAACAGGGCAAAGGGCGATGGTGTACCAGATGAAGGCTCTGGTTCCGCTCCATCTATACTGGCATGCTGCTCATGGCAATGGGCACAATTCCCCCTGGCATATCCAGCGGAATCGATAGAAGGTCGTTTTACACCATGTAATGTTGAACCATGGGCAGAGTCCAGGTATTCACCAGCCCATAATTGGCATGGTAACAGCAATAATACGACAAAAAATAGCGCAGCCAAGAAACATACACCTTTATGTTGGCCAGGACTGCTGCGTATAACAACCATGGGGATAGGCTCCTGGTTTAAGGCAGAACTTGCGGATAAAATGGCCTTCTGCACAGGTTCCATAGGGCATGTCCTCAAGGTGTCATCAGTCTTTTGTAGTATGGCAAACTGCACAGCCATTGTAGCCACCAGCAGGCCAGGATTTATAATCCCATCTTAGAGAGGCATCAAAGGGGCTGCCATGGGCCCTGTGACATGAAATACACATGACGATAGCATCACCACTTTGGGAATAAACGGTGGTGTTCAGCGTTGTTGTCTTATCGGTCGTAGCCACCGGGGATATGATACTATATGGATTATCAGTACCGGTTCCCCCGTTATAGCCTTGATACTCTGAGCTTGACTGTGCACTGGCCATATCAAAATCCGTTGGATGACGTACCCACACACCGGCACCAAAGGACTCGGAAGCAGGAACAAGATTTCCATTTCCATCATGGAAATCGCCATGGCACTCGGCGCAAAGGGAGCTTATGGTGCCGGTTGCTGTGTCGGTTTCCGATGACCTTGCCACTCCATAATATTTGTTATGATGTGATGAAGAGACAGGATGGTATTCATAGGAGGTATCCTCAAGCCCCTGGATACCCTTCAAAAATCGATAACTGTTGGCAGTAGTCGATCCATCCTTCCATACGGAAGAATCGTTGTAGTGATGGCTTCCAAGCATGGCCTTCGTGCTGTCCCCTACAGAACGATCGCCGTGACAACCATTCGTACCGGCGCAGGTAAGCCTGCCGCTAAGGGCGCTTCCACCCGGAGGAGTGTTGCCTAGCCTGGGATCCTGGGATGTAATCCCTGCTACGTTATGCCCGGCGGCATTGTAGCCTTGTGCCACCCAATAGAAATTTCCCCCGGCAAGGGTATTACTCTGGCTCTCTGTACCGGTAGAACCGTACACAGGTCCCGTTGGATCGAACACATAGGGTGTAGTATTTGTTCCTGTATTCTGGCCCTGATGGCAACCGGCGCAATTGGAGTTCAAAAGCGCATTGTTCGGTCCGGCTGAATTGACTGCTACATTATTCTGGGAATTGTGCATCGTATGGCAATTAGCACACAGACCGGTAACCCTGGCGGTACACGGGGTGGCAAGCACCACCAACCACGCAACAACCAATATCCATAAAAGCCCCCTGTCTATCATGGCGTCACCCCCTATCGGCTGAACACCTCCACCCTGCCATTGCCCTCATCCACGACACAAAGCCTGCCCCATGGATCAAATCGTATTTCAATGGGAAAATAGAGCTGACCCTGAGCGATTCCGGCACTCAGGAAATGATATTTGAATCCGCCGTTCCTATCATATACAGCAACAGTTCCCTGATGTCTGTCCAGAATATATATATAGCCTGAAGGCCCAACGGCAACGGATACGGGAAAGGAGACCTCTTTGCCTAACGGGATCGTTTTGTTTATATCCCCCTTCGGATCAAAGACGTAGATCATCTTTTGCAACAAATCCAACGCCCAGATCGAATTGCCGTACAACTTGAAATCAACAAACCCCCCAGGACACTTGCCACAGGAAAAACGGCCGATAGGCCTGAGTGACATATCGTAGGAGATGATATCTCCACTTGCCTTATCCAATACGTATAGGATCCCCTGTACATACTCTATCCTGTCTGGAAATATCAATTCACCATTATAGTATAGCGTATGGGGGGTAACCTTTCTGGCCTTGAGATCTATATAACTTAGGGAATTCTTGCCCTTTTCAACCACCCATAGCCCACCATCGCCTGTTCGAACCATATCAAAGGGTATGTCAAGGGCCTTGCCAGCTGTCAGAATATGGAGCAATTTCCCTGTACGGTCAAAGGAAAGGAGACGATTTTTACCACTATCAACCACATAGTAATGCCCCTTCTCCCTATCTATAAACAGTGCCGTGGGCATCACCATGGCATCCCTTATCTTGGTCTGTTTGAGGGCAAGGTTCCATTGCCAAGGGGATCTTGCCAATGACTGGCCAGCATCAAGGGACAAAAGCAGGAATAACAACGCCGATATTATCAATTTTAGTCTCATTGCCTTATCCATATTCTGTTTCATTTACCCTGGATCGATCTTCCTTATGCCCGCCATTCCACTAAACTTCCATGCGGCCCGTACCTTGGTGCCGCCCCCCTAATATATGAAGATACAGCCCATAGACTCTGTATTTTCACGGTAAAGATTAGTATGCCTGGTGACAAAGTATGCAAAGGTCCTTTTTCCCATCCCTGATCAACTGATATTTGAATCTAGTTCCCATGGGATTGTGACAGGTACTACAGGTAACCATTTGACCTGTCCTGGGATCAAGGACATTTGGTCCCACGGGATGGGTAAACTTGCCCTGGTCCTCGTGACACCGGATGCAAACATCGTTACCATTGCCCTTGAGCATAGCCAAGTGCCTGCTGCCGTGGGGTTCATGGCAACTGGTACAATGATCGATGTCAGGATGCCTGGAAGGACTTTCCTTGTACCTTTCAAAGGTGCCCTGGTGGCAGGTGCGGCAAATCTGGCCCTGGTTTCCCCTCAAAAGGGTCTTGGCATCCCCTGTATGGGGAAAGTGACAATTCATACAGCTATTACCCGTCCTGCTGGTAAGGTGGCTATGCGTCCTTAGCATCTCCTTCTTGACAGGACCATGGCAACCGAAACAGACTTCGGTGGTAACTATCCCTGATTTGCCCTTATGACAGCCACTGCATCCCTTTTTGTACGGTGAGTGCAGTACATTCCTTATAAGGGCCCTTCTGTTACTTCCGTGGGGATTATGACAGGAAAGGCACCCGCCTATAGGAACTGGGTAATCCCTGTGAACCCTTTTTAAGGCCGCCTCTCCATGGCAAGATCTACAAAGGGCATCAGGCCCCTTTGTAAGAAGCTGCTGGTTGTCTCCGTGATGGGGCCTATGGCAAACGATACAACGTCCCTGGCTGTAAGGTTTGTGGGTATGTTTGAATTTCCTGGGCATCCCCTTGTGACAACCAAAACAATCATCGGCGAGTGTCTTTTTTATGAGGCCCTTTTGATCACTGGCATGCGGAACGTGGCAAGAAAGACACTTGCCCTGGTAGACAGGTTCGTGGACAACACCCTTTCTAAACAAGGCGGCCTCCCTTCGGTGACACGAGTAACATAGTGCGGCCGTTTGTTCTCTCAATAACCCCTTATACTTTGCCACATGGGGACTATGGCACACGTCGCAGCGTCCATCGGATACTGGTTTATGGACTACCCTTGCCTTGAAATTTGCCCTTTTATGACACTTGAAACATACATTGCCGGCCTGGGCTGGAGGCATAAGCATCAACATGATCACGACAAAGGAAGACAAAAAGGTACCCAACCACTTTCGCTTCATTTTGACCTCCCAGGATGACAGGGGCTACAAATTCCATTTTTAAAGGGTGCGTGGCTAACAGGATATAGAAGCCCCTTGCCGGGACTACCATGGGGATCATGGCATGTAAGACATGATCGAGGCCCAGGCCTTATTCCCTTATGTACGTTCAGAAAACGTCCTGTCTTCTCGTCATGGCATTTTGCACACAAACGTTCGGCTGGCACGTTGATTATGGCAACGTTGTCCGAACCATGAGGGCTATGACAAAGGAGACAGTTCTGAGTGGCTGGCTTATGTGACACACCGTCGCGCCAATATCTGGCTGTCTCGTTGTGACAGGAAAGGCACAACATCGGCTGTGCCTTCTTAAGTATATTCTCATGGGGAGAGCCATGGGCTACGTGACAGGCGGAGCATTCCCCGCTTGCCACCGGCTCATGAGACACCTTGGAATGCGTTATCACCTGCCTTACATCCTCGTGGCACCCCATGCACAGATTCCCCAACTTATCCTTGATGACATAGGGATAATCGGCAGCATGTGGGGCATGACAGGCCAAGCATTCCCCGCTTGCCACCGGCTCGTGGGGCTTTACCCCCTCGCCTTCAGATTTTAGTACGCCCTGATGGCAAGAGATACATAGCTGCCCATGTGAATTGTCCATTTTCAAATAGTTGCTGCCCTGTCCCTCATGAAGCTTATGACAACCGATACAGTTACCGTTGACAAAGGGTTGATGTAGGCTGAAGCGGCCCATCTGATCCGCCGCTTCCCGATGGCATGAGAAACAAAGACTACTCTCTTTGTTCGTCAGCAGATCCTTATTTCTAGACTCATGGGGCGTATGGCAGGTGGCACAGGCCCTTTTCCTACCGGGGTGGGAACTTGAACCGGCATAGGTAGCTCTATCGTGGCATTTGAAACATAGATCCTTTTCAGGCGCATTCAACAAAAATTTCTCACCAGATTCGTGTCCCCTATGGCAGTCCAGGCATTCCCCCTTGCCCACGGGTGGATGAAGGCTCTGCATCTTCTTGTTCCTGCCTATCTTGTGGCAGTTAAGGCATACGGTTTTGGGGGAGCGCGCCAGGAGCGCCTGATAGTCACTCGCATGCACTGCATGACAAGCGGTGCATTTATCGTCTTGATAGGGTTTGTGAATGCTTTTTTCGTGTTTTTCAGATCTGCTATGGCAGGAAAGGCATAGGCTATCTGCCTTTGCTTTCAAAATGATGGCACCCTTATTGGATATCCTGTGACATGCATCGCACTTACCTACCTCTACCGGTTCATGTACGTTTCTTTTCAACAGGCCAGGCCTTGCACTTCCATGAGGGGTATGACATTGGAGGCATCCACTGGTAACCGGATAATCCATATGGGCCTTTTTAAAACCGGCCTGATCAACATTGTGACAAGATTTACATAGAGTATCGGGATCTTTGATCAACAATGAGACATTCTTCGACATGTGTGCATCATGACAGGTATTACAACCCTGCTTCACCGGGGAATGAATGTATTTTTGCTCAAATGGTGCCTTGTCATGACATTTGAAACATAGCTCCCCAGGCTTTTCCTTCAACAGATTGGGAAACGGGCTGTTGTGCGGATTGTGACATGATGAACACTTGCCCAAGGCAACAGGCTTATGAATGGATTTCTCATCAGGAGAAGGCCTCAACTGTCCATGACATGGAAAGCAAAGATCAGGCTCGTCCTGCCGCAGGAACAACCCCCCTATGATCCCATGGGGAAGATGACACGCACTGCATTTATTATCTTTTACCGGCTCATGCACGTTCCCTGTCTGGAGCCTGGCCACCATATCAGGATGACAGTCGGAGCAGGTCTTTACAGGGACCTTTTGAGCCTGCTTACCCGGCACACATGAAGTCAGCACGACAACCAGGGCAAGGCCGATTACTGCAAGGGTTTCTCTAGCGTTTGATCTTTTCATCTGCCCTTTCCATCCCTTTTCTGAGTTTCTGCCATACTCCTTCGTTTATCTTGATAACCGACTTGGCACGTAGTTGATTCAAGAACTTACTTCTAGCAGCGGCGATCTCATCTTGCCTAAGCATGTTGGCTATCGTATTCCTCACATCCTTCAACGGGATGGCCACTGGTGGCTTACGATCGATCAACTTTATCATGGCTATCCGCCCCTTGATATTAACAGGCGGGCTGACTTCTCCCTTTGCCAGCCTTGATATCACTCTCTTCACCTCTGGTTGCAGGTGATTGAAGGGGATACTCCTTACCGGCAACTCGTGTCCCTTGTATCCCCTTGCCAATGCCATGAAATCCTTGCCCGCTGCAACCTCGCTCCACATCTTGTCCATTTGTTCCTTGCTGCCATCGATGATTACGAACTTGACTACCCCTGGCCTGGTGAAGTCCTTGATATGTTGCTCATAATAGGCCTTCACCTGGGCATCATCCACCTTGACCTTGGGAACAAAGAGTCTATCTTCAAGGTCCTTAA
>WFZW01000105.1 GCA_015489365.1 Deltaproteobacteria bacterium
ATATCTAACTAAAATCATTAAACAAATAGTCTGTTAAAGTACGGTACGATTCTGGCAAAAGCTGATTCAGTTTGTAAGAGGACCAGGGAGAGCTTCCAGAAAATACAGACATCACGGTTGCGATCATTCTGATCCAATCAAAATCCCAATACAATTTTTAGTACATACATCGATCCGTCCAGGTTTGTAGGGGGGCAGGCATAGGCCTTGCTCAATAGACCTACAGACAGGGCTTAGTAAGGGCTAAATAAAAGGCAGCAAGAATATTATTTGCCTTAAATATCTTTAAAAAACAAGAGGTTGAGAATGAATAAAACGAGGTATACGGATATGGATTCAAGGCAAAAGGTAAAGTTTTTTAAGCAAATAATTTTATCAGGATCGTGGGTGCTAATTATTATAATGATGCTACCACAGATGATTCTGGCAGCGAGTGTTACGCTTAGCTGGGACAGGAACCAAGAACCCGATATAGCAGGATATAAGGTCTTTTGGGGCACTCAAAGCAGGCATTATACCAATAGTGTTACGATCCATGACACGGCACATCAACCCCTTGAACGCACATATACTATAGATGGGCTCGCCGAGGGAGAGACCTACTTTTTTGCCGTAAAGGCATTCGACCTGGCAGGTCAGGAGAGCAGTTTTTCCAAGGAGATCAGTTACTCTTTTGAAACAGCAGCCCTTAATGTAAACGCGATTATTGGCGATAACAAGGTAATCAATGCATCGATGGAGACAGGCGGGAATGTCCCTGATGGTTGGTGGATATATGAGTGGGTTCCTAAGGGTCACTCTAAAAATCCAATGCCCGGTATGTGGAGTACCCAGGAGGCCCGCTCAGGTCAATCCTCCTTGATGCTTACCAATAGCACAGGCAGTTATATCGGTTGGAGAGGCAAACGAATCGATCTTTCCACTCCTTACCCCCGGACCTTGACCCTTGGCGGCTGGTCCAAGGCACTAAACGTTTCATCCGATTGTCGTCTGTACGGGTTTACCTTTTTGGTGATTTTCGAGGATGGAAGCCGTAAATGGTTCTATCCGGAAGAACTCGAATTCGATACGGGCACTCATGATTGGCAACTGCGGCAGGTAACGAAGACATGGAAAAAGGGTGTACGCTCTGTAACGCCTTATACGATGTTATACGGCGGTACCGGTACGGCCTGGTTCGATGACATATTTGTTACCCCCAGTCCTTCTAATGTACTGTACAATTTCGATGCCCGAACAGGGATGAGGGCATCGAAGCCAGTGGGCTGGCAGGTATATGATTGGGCGGATGATATGGAGAAGAATCCATCTCCTGGTACATGGAGTGCCAAGGAGGCCCATTCAGGTTCCTATTCCCTGGTACTTACTAATAGGACTGGCAGTTACACCGGTTGGAAGGGGGAAAGGATATATTTTGCCGCCCCCTATCCTCGGACCTTGACCCTTGGCGGCTGGTCCAAGGCACTGAACGTTTCGTCTAGTTGCTGGCTATACGGATTTACATTCCTAATAAATTTTGAAGACGGTACCTATGAATGGTTCTACCCTGTAGATCTCGAATTCGAAAGAGGGACCCATGATTGGCAGCTGCGGCAGGCCAGCAAGACGTGGAATAAGGGAGTGGTATCAGTGACTCCTTATACCTTACTATACAAGGGTACCGGTACGGCCTGGTTCGATGATATATTCATAGCCGCCACTCCTTGATCCGGGATGCTGGGGAACAAGGTTATGCCCGGTTTATAGGGGGGCCTCTGAAAAAGTTGCCTTTTTTGTCCAATAATTGCGTTATCCTCGTCAAAAAGCCCGCTTACTCTAAGTAGGTGGGCTTTTTCCTTAAACAAGATTTTCATACGGCCCGCATTTTCCGCAATGTACCCTCAGAGCATGAAGGTAAAGCCCTAGACCCTATATTTTTACAGCAACTTGTTATTCTTAAGGGCCTTTTGATAATAATTCCTTCTCGAACTGGGAGAGTACCACATTCCGTTCAAAGAATTCAACGGCGTATCTTCGTGCGGCCTTTCCCATTTTATTTCGAGTCATTGGATCTTGAGCAAGGCCTTTCAAGGCCACTGCAAATTTTTCACTGTCCCCGGGAGGAACAACCACCCCTGCCTCTTTCAATATCTCCGCAACCTGTGTACCCTTATGTGCAGTTGCAAGGACTGGGCGGCCGCTTGCCAGCATGCCAGTGAGCTTCGAAGGCATGACAAGATCGGCTGCGTTTGCCCGTTGCGGCAGCAGGTGTATATCTGCAAGGTTTAGCAATTCATTGAGCCTTTCAACAGGCTGTAAAGGTAACCAAATAATATTGCCAAGACCACCAGCCATGGCACGCAAATGTCTATAGGCAGCCCCCTGCCCGCATAGTACAAACCAGATATTTTTGTCATTCTCCAGGCATCTTGCAGCCTTTATTACAATATCGAGCCCCTGCTTTTGCCCCATGTTGCCAGAATACAATGCCACCACCCCATGCTGCGGGATGCCAATATCCTTTCGAAAGGCACTTGCATGGTCCAGGGGGTATATCTCATTGGTATTGACCCAGTTGGGTAAGAATACCTGCCTTTCCCTTGTTACCCCCTTTTTGTCCAGGCGCTCCATCATGCGCGGGGATATGGTGGATATTTGGTCAAAACGCCTCAACCACCATCGTTCAACAGCGTTTATCCATCGTTTCAGGGCCGTCTGCCTCAATATTTCCAGTTCAAAGGCCGCATCCACCTCGAAGTCTTGAATATGAAGCCATGCCTTCGCACCGCAAAGTTTTGCGGTAAGCCATGCCTGGGGAGCACACGAAAAGGGCGGTTCAATGACCATTACTATATCCGGGTGCCAGGCTGCCTGCCTCAAGATCACAGGAAGGCTACTTGCTGTAAACGAAGCCAGGTGGAGTAGACGCTTCAAGCCGGTCGGTTTTGCCGGAACCCAGAGGGGACAGCGCCATACCGTTACATCGGAAATCCGTTCCTTGTGATAGCGCCATCCGGCGTAGCCAGCACCCACCTTCCATTCAGGATAATAGGGCGGGGCAGTCACAATCCGTACATCATGTCCTCTATCAGAGAGCCATTCCGCCATTTCGCCAGTGTATTTGCCAATGCCGGTAAGCTCTGGGGCGTAGTTGATGCCATAAATAAGGATGCGCATAACTGACTTTATTCCTTAGACAAAAAATCAAAGGTGCAAAGATCTTAAAAACCAAGTGGCCTGGGCTGGGATATGATTAATGTAAACGCATGCGGATTTTTGCCCCAGCGAATTCATCTTGGGCCGATCAGCGTGATGATTTTTCCAGGTCTGTAGGTATATGGACGTCTTTGTTTATGAAACTAGGGATTGGCCTGTGATGAAATTTGCAGGTTAGTGATTGATAATATCTTTCTTCAACATAAAGAAAAACTATAGTATTTCTTTATCACTGCCAAGGGAATTTTGTTCTTTATGCAAAGCGTAAAGATTTTAATCCCATATTGTACTCATCCCACATTCCGATTATCCTGGTAGTATTGTATCATGGAGTTACTAAGTGGAAGATATCCAGAAAATTTTCTGCTCTGTGTGGGTATCCTGAGGCATTAGAGAAGGCCTTTTCCTGAAGGATTTGAAAAGGGAATGCTCCAGACCACGAGAGACAATGTTCTCAAGATACTGGAGGCACGTTTTGAGCCAGTACCACAGTCCATTCTAAGAAGGCTCAAGGAGATAAACGATCCTGATATACTGGAGATGTTACACAAAAGGGCCCTGCGTTCAGGTGTCATGGATGAATTCAAAAGGGCCACGGATATAATACTTGAATAGATCAGGTTGTCGCTATCATCTCTGGTCTTAAGGTGCCAAATTCACAACTATTCTGACAATCACATTTTCTCAGGCACGTTTTTTTATCTTTGGGAAATTTATGTCCTAAGAAAGATTATTGTCATCCATTTCTTTTGATGAAGACATCTTCCAGAACAAGAATATCCATCTTGGTGCGCAGAAAACAGTCAAGCGCCTCCTGAGGGCTGCACACAATCGGTTCATTTTCATTGAATGATGTGTTGAGTACGATCGGAACCCCTGTCATCTGCCGGAAGGCATCTATCAGCTTGTAGTATCTGGGATTGGTATACTGGTAGACGGTTTGCAATCTGCCGGAGCCGTCCACATGCGTCACTGCAGGAATATCCCTCCTCTTTTCCCGCCTGATCTGGAAGACCTTCATCATGAATGGGACATCGTCATCGATCTCGAACCAATCTGCTACGTGCTCCCTCAGGATGGATGGAGCGAAGGGGCGGAAGGACTCTCTGCGCTTGATCTTCAGGTTTAATATATCCTTCATGTCAGCCCTGCGCGGATCGCATAAGATAGAACGATTGCCAAGCGCTCGCGGTCCCCATTCCATGCGTCCCTGGAACCAGCCAATGACCTTTCCCATGGAAATGGCATAGGCGGTCTTGTTACAAAGTCGGTCTTCATTGGCTATCACTTGTATAGTGCATCTTGCATCCTGCAATTCATCCGCCCTCTCGGCCAGAAGTTCCTGGATGTATGCGTTGTCAAAGTGGGTTCCCCAATAGGCATGATTCATGACAAAATCACGTTTTCTACCCATACGTTGCCATATCACAAAGGCAGCACCGATAGCCCCACCGGCATCCCCTGCTGCTGACTGTATGTAGATTTTTTTGAATGGGCTTCTCAGCAGGATCTTGCCATTTGCAACAGAGTTCATGGCGCAACCGCCTGCCAGGCACAGGCTATCCAGGCCGTGGTGTTCATATAACCTGTTCAAGAGGTGAAAAAATGCCTCTTCATACATGGCCTGCACTGAACGGGCTATATCCTTGTGGCGCTGGGTAAGGGGATCACCCTTTTGCCTGGCCGGGCCAAGCAATGTCTCGAGTTCTGGGCTGAAAAGTCTTCCTACCTTAGGTGCTCCACCCTGCCATTCATAGTCCACTTTTTCCCTTTGGTGGCGAAAGAAGGATAAATCGAGTCGAAAGGTGCCATCGGGCTGGAGGTGCACTATTTTCTGCATTTCATCCATAAATTTTGGGGCGCCGTAGGGGGCAAGTCCCATGATTTTGTATTCATCTCCATAGTGGGGAAAACCCAGGTACTGGGTCAAGGCCTGGTAAAAGATGCCCAATGAGTGTGGGAAATAGACCTTGTTATCAATGGCGATTTCATTATCGGTGCCAATGCCCCAGGCGGCACTGGCAAAATCACCAAAACCATCGACTGATATTACGGTCGCCCTTTTATATGGTGAGACGAGGAAGGCAGAGGCCAAGTGTGACAGGTGGTGCTCAATATGGTGTAGTTTTCCGTGAAATGGCTCACCCGGGAAGGCCTGGCCCAGTTCTTCTTCAATAGTGGCCCATTCCTTGGCATTACGTAGTCGGTCCAACACTAACTTCAGCTCCGGTCTTTTTTTTAAGGTGAAACCAATCTTTTTCCAGATATTGGCCTTGGGGTCACGATTGACCGCCACATGGTCCACGTCTTTCAGGTTGATGCCAGCCTCTTCGAGGCAGTACCGAATGGCCTTGGATGGAAAGCCAGCCCAATGCTTGATTCTCCGGAAGCGTTCCTCCTCCGCTGCTGCAACCAGCTTGCCGTCCCGTAACAGGCAGGCGGAGGCATCACCATGATAGGCATTTATGCCCAGAATAATGCTCATAGATTCCCCTTTCCCAATAGGTCGATTCCCAGTTCGTGACGAATAGCCTCGATACAGTCGATCCCATCACGTGACATGCGGCGCTTAACCTCCCATATCTTTATATCTACCAAAAAGCGATACCAGAAGCCTTGAAGAAAGTGAAATGCCATGCCAGGTCGTCCATCCAGGAATCCAAAACGAAAGATAAGGCGGTATAGATAGAAAAACAATGCGCGCCATCCCAAGGGCATGTGGATATAGAGATTGTCCTTAATCCAGCGTTTTGCCCTGGCCTGACCAACAAGTCGTGTCGCCGTGCTACCTGATTTTGGAAGAAAATGGTATTGCTTGTTAAGCAGGTTAACCGCCTCACGAGATGCATACCGGTTGTGTTTGTCCGTCCACCATGTAATGTTATTTAGATTATTTTCATGGATTTCTCCCTTTAATGTCAAAACCCTACCTTCGGTAGGGACCATGTGTTCATCCATCCACGAGGCCTCGATCCTTGCCTTGCCATGTCGCCACAAACGTAGGAGCTTGAGGTAGTGGCCACCATGGCGGATCGGATAGCCCTTGAAGTGTACGCACAGGTTTATGATAAAGCCCGTTACGTCTGCCGGTGTCGAAGGTAGGGTTTGGGATATCTCGGCAGCCAATTCAGGGGTCACATATTCATCTGCATCAAGGCGCAAGATCCACCTGGAGTCTATTAGCTGTGTTTCTAGCGTCCATTTAAGCTGTTGGGCCTGATTCACAAAGGGATGTTGTACTACCCTTGCCCCAAGAGATTTCGCGATCTCCACTGTTCTATCGGTGGAATAGGAGTCCACTACGAGGATTTGTTCAGCTATCGGTTGAACCGAACGGATACAGCGTTCAATATGGATCGCTTCGTTCAGAGTCAATATAATGACAGTAAGGCCCAGTTTCTTTTCCATATCCATATTATGAAGATATACCTCGAGATATTGGGCTGTTGGTCGTACGAGCGATTACCGACATCAGGTTGCCTATCGGGAAACGGGTAAAGTGAAAGGGTTTTGCACCATGTAACCGGGTAATTTCTGCTATCATACGTAGCCCGATACCGCAAAGGAATCCACGGCATATACGGACCAAGAGTCTTTTTTTAGAGCGTTCAAAACATGGGTTTATGTTTTCTATACTAAATCCAGCATCGGAAAGCAGAAGTACCATTGATTTTTTTGAAAACACAAAAAGGTGTTGAGGTGGATCATACCATTGGACGTATCCTGGTAGTAGTTTGTCAAGCCAGTCATTTCCAATACCTGTATCTAAAAATAGTAGACCACCTGGTTTTAATACCTTTTTGATCGCTGATAACGTGGCCAGGGGATCTACGAGATGTTCGATCGTAGCCCACAATGTCACCACATCATACGGCCCTATTTGGGTGTATAAATCCTCAATCCTTCCATGCATGGCCTGGACTCCAAGATTTTTTGTGGCATATTCAATGGCCGTATCAGACAAATCGATTCCTTCTGCCTGAAGCCCTGATGCACTACAAGAGCTTACAAAATAACCTTTACCACACCCAACATCGAGCAATCTGATAATCGATTTAGATTGTCTGGGCAGAGCAGATTTGATGAGTTTGATCTTAGCCGGGATATCTGCTTTCATCCTGTCTTCAAAAAATTCGTATCCCCCACCTTTATCTATCGTCTTGTGAAAATGGGAATAGAATTTCTTGAGATATCCTTCTGCAGGTAGTGGATAGACAAAAGACAGATAACAATTGGTACATC
>WFZW01000106.1 GCA_015489365.1 Deltaproteobacteria bacterium
CCTTCAGACACCACCTCACGGTAATGCCCTTGCCGTCGGCTAGTAGTTTATGATAGAGAGATTCTATCAGTGGTTCAGCTACAGAGGACTTTCACCTCATAAGTTCATGCCCATGACGGGCGTACACAAGCGGGTGCACTTGACCGCCAATCCGCAGCGGGCTTCGCCCTTGCGGATTGTCGGCAAGTGATCTTTGTCGCGTACGAGGTTTCAAGCTCGTAATCTAATAACCTGGAAGGAGGTTATCATATCAGTTGCCCTTTTGGCTATGTAGGCTGGGGGCGGGTTCGTGCGGTAACGCACGGGCTGAACTTGCCCTGACACGGTGTCGTGACGGCTCCTGTGCTTTTTTTTGAGGCAGGGGTTTTACCCAGTCAGGGATGCCGGCCAAAGCCGCAGGCCGCAGCATAAAGCGAATGGTGCAGCCTCGTAAGCTCAGTCCGGACGATTATAGCTGGGAGAGTCCAAATGCGGGATAAACCTGCGTTGAGACAGGATACACGCCGATCCTCTACGACTATGGAAAAAGCCAATGTTCACATGGAAGCAAAGGGCACATGCACCTGTGGAGGACCCTGGGTAAGGCCTTTGAATGCGGTGAAGGAGTACGAGTGATAGTGTATTGCAAGGGCAGCTATCATAAGGACAAATATCCTGGAATTAGCTTTGTTTTCTGGGATACACGTTCAGAAGAACAGGTAGTCGGCAATATCAGGTCTAGGCTTGAGGGTTGGATCAACTATTATAGTCGATTTGGGGCAGGCGAGCTGAAGCGAATGTTATACCATCTTGATGAGCATATGGTTCAGTAGATACAGGGAAAGTATAAGAAGTTGTGCGGAAGGAGTCGGGCGTTCAGGTGGTTACGCCGGGTACGGCGAAGCAACCCCGTTCTTTTTTGCGCACTGGCGATTTAGTTGTAGGACGGTTGGAAATAGGAGCCGTATAAGGTGAGAGTCCTACGTACGGTTCTATGAGGGCCTGATGGGGGAGGTTCCCGCGGGCTACTCGACTAGCGACAGGTGATCCTCGTCGTTCGGCCAACAAAGGAAGGATAGACAATGAAAGCAGAGTTTACAGCAATTATTGAACCGGCACCAGAGGGTGGCTATTGGGCTATTTGTCCGGAAGTGCCAGGTGCCAATGGACAGGGTGAAACGGTAGAGGAAGCAAAAGATAACTTGCGCGAGGCTATTGAGCTGATTCTGAAAGATCGGAGAGAGGATATCCTTCGCGGGTTGCCAGAGGACGTTATTCAGGAAACGGTATCGATTGCATGAGACGGCGGGATTTGGAGCGTAGGCTGAGAATAGCTGGTTGCTATTTAAAGCGGGAAGGTAAATCACATTCACTTTGGATCAACCCGAAAAATGGCGTTATTGAGGCAGTACCCCGACACACCGAGATTAAAGAGCCGTTAGCAAAGAAGATTTTAAAAAATCTGGATGCAGAATAAGAGGCCGAATCAGTCGCTGCAGGGAGCCGACAAAACCGCAAGCCGCAGGCGCAGCGGGATTGGCGGCCCCTGAGCTTCACTATTATGTGTTTGGTTCTTCTACGTTTCATGTGGATTTCAGGAAATGGCCCATGGGTACTCCGATGAGGTAAATCATGGTGATGAAGGTACGGGCATTTCTGTATCCACGAGCTCTTGCCCTTGCTGCCTGAAACAGATAAACCATTCATTCCTTCAAGCAGGGCATGGAGCACTTTTTATTCTCCTTATCCTGAAATGAAGGACTTGGATATGTCACATACTGCAGCCGCAACCGCTATGTTGTCAGGGTATCCTCCTTTTGCCGCATACAGGACACGGATATTTTGAACCACAGTCTGCCTTGATCTTGATCCTAAATTCATGAGGATTCTTGCAAGGACTTATCCTACAATCCTCCAGGGTGGCTGAATACCCAAACCAAGGGAGAAGATGTCGTATCCGTTCATGCCTTTTCACCTTGATTAGTTTTCTGTGGATTTGATGCATAGAAGTATCAAGTCCACAGAAAACGTCTAGGGCCCCAAAAGGGATTTTAGGCTGCTTCTTTCAAGGTCGGCCCTTATGCCGAACCTGGTAAGTGCAAAATCGTATCTTACCGGATCCGAAGGGTATATTTCACGGAATTGATCGGTGATTTCCATCGCGGTCTTGAGATTTGCCTGTTTCCTGGTCGTCAACCCAAGTGTTCGGCATATGTGGTACATATGGGTGTCCAGGGGAACTACAAGCCTGGATCTTGGTATCGATGTCCATCCTCCAGGATCGACTTCATCGTGCCTTATCATCCACCTTAAAAAGAGAAAGCCCCTCTTGCACGCACTGCCCCTGGCAGGATCGGGTAGCAGGAAGTTTTTTTTCTGGCCGGATAGGGTGAGTAAGGTCTGGACAAAGTGGGAAAGGGCCTGGGTCAGGGTCTTGTCAGAGGGGGAGAACCCCCTTTTGAACAGGTTTTCCAGACTGCCATAGCTTTCCAAGGCCCTTTTTATCCCAAACAGCAATAGGGCCAGATCGTTGCCGGTGGTGAACCGGTGCCTTATATCGCCAAGGGAATCCTTGATTTGTTCAAGGCCTGCGGTTTCCAGGAATCTGGTCGGGTTACCAATCCGTGAAAGGACCAGGGATACGCTCTTAAGGATCTGTGTGACCCTTCCATAGGCCAGGGATGCGGCCAGGAGGGCTACGATTTCCCGGTCCTTCACGTACTGGTAGTCATAGAGGAATTCAAGGGGATCGGGATGGACCAGCTCACGCCTGTTATAGCGCTGATACAGGTCTTCCAATCCCTTTATGATGGATTTGTTCAACGCTGGTTATGCCATATTATCCTGTTATCCTGGCCCCTTGCCGCAGCATGAGCCTGGGCCGGCACATCCTTCGGCCTGCCCAGGACGTGATCCACAGCAACCGGTGTCTCCAGGTCCGGGAAGTCTGTGGCCTTCACTGCCTGTGAGTGAGGATGTGGCAGACATCAGTTTGGTCAGATCATTTGATCCACAGAAGGGACAGGTGACCTCATCCTGGTTTGAGAATATGAGTATCTCACACGTCTTTCCGCACTTCATGCACTGGTATTCATATATTGGCATCTCTTGCCCCCTGTCTTACCCATAGGCCAGTTAGCCGGCAGCCTGGTGGCTGCTACACTTATGGCCGCTTTCTCCGTGTCCATGGCCGGTACATGTGGGCCCCGTGGCACCCTTGAGGTTACCAGCTATGAGGGCAGTTACTGCCTCTGCCGGGTCCATGTCGGCCTGTACGCCTGCAGTGACCTTGATGCCCGATTGTTGTAGCAATTCCACTGCCATGGGACCGATTCCACCACATATTACATCGGTTACGCCCTGCTCGTGTAACCATCTCGGAAGGGAGCCTGGTTCATGTGGTGGCGGGGAGAGTATCTCGTTCTTTTTTATACTTCCCTCGCTTACTTCGACGATTGCGAACTGACCAGCATGGCCAAAATGGCCGCTCAATCTTCCGTTTTCTATGGGCATTGCAATCTTCACTGTCTTTCCTCCTTTAAGGCGCTTTTCTGTAACTATTCGGTTTGACCGATCATCCCAAAATTTTCGTGCAGCCTGTATCCCCCGCGCTGCACGAGGCTTGGGTTCATGCCTCTTTCTTTTCTTTCTTGGCAGCCATCATCTGGGTGACATTGATCACGTTTTGGATCATCTTCTCAAAGGCCTCTGCCGTATGGCTGTTGGGATACGTCGCGAGAATTGGTTTTCCAGCATCTCCTGTGGTAACGATCCTTGGATCGACCGGTATACGCCCAAGAAATGGTATACCTGTTTCCTCTGAAAGCCTCTGGCCCCCTCCGCGTTTGAAGACATCGATAACCTTGCCGCAATGGGGACAAATCATTCCACTCATGTTTTCCACTATCCCGATTATGGGCATATTGACCTGCTTGCAGAAATTGATGGACTTCTTGACATCCAGCAGGGAGACCTCCTGGGGCGTGGTTACCACCACGGCGTAGGCATCAGGAATGGTCTGTGCCACGGTCATCTGCTCATCCCCAGTACCCGGAGGGGCATCTATAATAAGATAGTCCAATTTGCCCCATTCTATGTCATAGATGAACTGCCTTATGGCAGACATCTTGAGCGGCCCGCGCCACATTACGGCCGAGTCCTTATCTGGAAGCAGTGGCTCCACGGACATGAACTTGAGATTAGGCGAGTAGTATACCGGTCCCACCGTGCCATCCGGTCTCCGTTGAAGTTCGCCTCCTTCTACTCCGAGCATCTTGGGGACGTTGGGCCCGTGAAGATCCACGTCGAGCAATCCAACATAAAAATTTTGCAGGGAGAGTCCTATGGCCAGGTTTATGGACACGGTACTCTTTCCAACACCACCCTTTCCACTCATGACCATGATCTTGTTTTCTATCTGACCGAGTTTTTCCTTTATCTTCCTGTCCTGCTCTGCGAGGACCGGATTGGCTGTTTTGCCCGTATCTTCCTTCACTGAAGAACCTCCTGATTAGAATTGTTTTTGCAATCTTTCCCAGATCTGCTTGATTTTTACAGCAGCCGGCCCACTCGATACCTCCATGAGGGGGACCCCCTTGACCAGACTATTTACGACATCCTCGTCAAAGGGGATCCTTCCCAGTACGTTGATAGCCTGGGCTTCGCACTCCCTTTCCACCTCCTTGGCCATCTGCCTGTTCAAATCCCACCTATTTATACAGGCACAGGCAGGGGTTTTGAAGTGTTTTGCCAAATCTGCGACCCTTTTGAGATCGTGGATACCTGAGAGTGTAGGCTCCGTTACGATCAACACCATGTCCGCACCTGAAAGGGACGCAATCACAGGACATCCTATACCAGGCGGACCATCCACTATAATCCAATCGGTTGCAGATTGCTCGGCCAAATCCCTTGCCTGTCTCTTGACCAGGCTTACCAGCTTGCCGGAATTTTCTTCACCTATGTCCAGCGCTGCATGAACCATTTGTCCGTATCTCGTACGTGATACATACCACCGGCCGCACAGGTTGTCTTTGAGAAAGATTGCCTTTTCCGGGCAAAAATATTCACACACACCGCACCCTTCGCAAGAAAACGGGTCTATCGATGCATGTTCGTCTACTGTCACCGCATTGAATCGGCACAGGTCTGCACAGGTTCCACACCCTGTGCATACCGACTTGCTTACCTTCGCGGTAACCCCTGATTTAAAGGGATGCTCTTCAAGAATCTCGGGAGAAAGCAACAGGTGCAGATCCGCTGCATCCACGTCGCAGTCGGCAAGGACCTTGTTTTTGGCAAGGCATGCAAAGGCCGCCGTGATGGTGGTCTTGCCCGTGCCGCCCTTTCCACTGAGTATCAGGATCTCTTTCATTTGCCTATCTCCAAGATCAGACGGGTGAAGGCATCCCTTAGGTCTTTGTCCACCTCCGTCATGGGTATTCCCTTGGCATAGGCCTCGGCTATCTTACGGCTGAAGGGGATCTTCAAGTGGATGGGTATCCCTTTGTCCAGGCACCAATGTTCTAACGTATCATCTCCAAGTCCTGCCCGGTTCAACACTACTCCATGGGAAACCTTCAGCCTTTTTAGCACCCCTGTCATTATCTTGAGATCGTGGAGGCCAAAGGGGGTAGGTTCGGTGACGAGAAGGCAATAATCTGCATCCCTGACTGCCACCATGGCAGGGCAGGATGTGCCGGGTGGACAGTCTATTATCACCGTCCTGGAGTCGGTGGAGCGGGCCTTCACCGCCCTTATCAGCGGTGGTGCCATGGCCTCACCGATCCTGAGTCTCCCTTGCACGAAGCCTATTCCCCTCCCTGTCGTTCCAAGTTCAACGGTCCCTATCAAACGCCTTCCGACTTCAAGTGCCTCTTGCGGGCATACCAGGAAACAGCCTCCACATGAATGGCACATATCCGGAAAGGTCATTATGGTCTCGCCGAATACCGTGATGGCATTGAACCGGCACATGTCCCTGCATTTTCCACAATAGTTACATCGTTCTTGGATGACCACAGGGACTTCAAGGCTGATATCCTCGCAGAGGCGTATCTCTGGTTTCAGGAAGAAGTGGGCATTGGGCTCCTCCACGTCGCAATCGAGGAACTCTACGCTACCCTGGGCTGAAAGGGCAAGGGCAACGGCCACACTAGTTTTTCCTGTCCCACCCTTGCCACTGGCTATTGCTACCTTCATGGGGTCAATTTCTGCGGCATCCGCAGCCTCCTCGTCCGCCTCCGGCACCACCACCTCGAAATGCACCGCCGCCCCTTCTGCCGCCCATGCCCATTCCTTGTCCAGAGTGGGCATCGCATCCTGGCCCGTCGGCAGGGTGTGCCTTACCATTAATGAAGTTTTCCACGGCATCCTTCACCCTTCCTGCAATGTTGGATACGATCTTTATCCCGGCTGCATGGAGCACGGCAAAGGCCTTTGGGCCTACCCTGCCTGTGATTACCGTCTCGGCACCGGCCTCTGCCACCTTTGTAGCTGCACCTATACCGGCCCCATGGGCGGCATCCTGGGCTGCCTGGTTGTCTATCACCTGGGTAATCCTATCCCGATCGGTATCAAAGATTACAAAGTAGCGTGCCCGGCCAAATCTAGGGTCGACCTCGGATGCCATGTCCGTGCCCTGGGCGCTTATTGCGATTTTCATGGTTTGCCTCCTGGTTAGCGGGTTGTCTTGTACGTTACGGTAAAAAGTTTCTTCGAAAAAACTTGTTTTTTCCATTAGATGGTAATAAACAATAAAAAACGTTCTGATTTTAAAACAGAAAAAATAAAATATTCATTTTGAATTATTTCAAATTAGGGGTACTTTCAGCGCTTGTCAATATATTTTTTTGGGCGTATGATTAATATTATAGCCTGGGATAATGAAACGAATGCTCATAATCTATAGCACGATTCATGGTTCAAGGAGGTAGCAATGGGTAATAAGATAGTGATAATAGGTGGTGTGGCCTGCGGACCCAAGGCGGCTGCCAGGGTGAAACGTCTCGATCCAGATGCAGAGGTCACGGTGCTTGAAAAGGGAGAGGAGATCTCCTACGGGGCATGTGGGCTTCCCTTTTATCTTGAGGGAGAGATCAAGGATGTTGCCGAGCTCACCACCACCCCGGTAGGTGTGCCTAGGGACGTGAACTTCTTCAGGGCGGTCAAGGGGGTAGAGGTAAGGACCGGTACAGAGGCGGTTTCCATAGATAGGGAGAACAGGGTTGTCAGGGCCAGACGGGTGGCTGATGGCAAGGAGGAATCATTTCCCTATGACAAGCTGGTGATCGCAACCGGAAGCGCCCCGGTACGTCCCCCCATACCGGGTATCGATGCAGCAGGTATACATTGTCTCAAGACCCTGGAGGATGGAAGGGCCATCAAGGAGGCCATGGAAGGTTCCACCACTAAGAAGGCCGTAATCGTTGGCGGTGGACTTATCGGTCTCGAATGTGTGGAACCCCTTGTAAAAGAGGGATTCGAGGTTCACGTGGTGGAGAAGCTCCCGTGGCTTTTACCCGCCTTGCTCGACGAAGAAATGGCAATACACCTTGAAAGGCACCTGGTATCCAAGGGGATTCAGGTTCATTGCGGGGACGGTGTGGCCAGCTTCGAGGCAGACGGAAATGGCCGGGTTGCACGTGTGGTTACGGAAAAGACATCCATAGAGGCGGATCTGGTGATACTTGCTATCGGGGTAAGGCCTAATGTAAAGCTTGCACAGGAGGCAGGTCTAGAAGTGGACAGGGTAGGGATAGTTGTGGATGAACACCTGCGGACCTCCGATCCAGATATCTATGCCGGCGGTGACTGCGTGGCCTCGTATAACACGGTTACAGGGAAACCCACGTATGCCCCAATGGGCTCTGTTGCAAATAAGCATGGCCGGGTGATCGGTAACAACCTTGCTGGCTGGAACAGCACGTTCAGCGGCGTATGCGGCACGGGAATATGCAGAATAATGGGATTCAACGTGGCAAGGACCGGTCTTACCCAACGTGATGCACAGTTGCAGGGTATTTCCGTGGTTTCGGCCTTGAATCCTGGATCTGATAGGCCTCATTACATGGAGGGCAGCAAGCTTATCCACGTAAAGCTCATCGCCGAATCATACTCCGGGCGGGTATTAGGGGCTCAGATCCTGGGGCCAGGGGAGGTCATGTCAAGGGTGGACACGTTGGCAGCACTTATAAAGGCAGGTGGTACGGTGGACGATCTGGCAGACGTGGACATGGCCTATGCCCCGCCGTTTTCCCCAGCGCTCGATAACGTGATAGTGGCAGCCCATATCATACAGAACAAGATGGACAGGGTGGCGCACGCCTACTCTCCGGCCCAGGTCAAGAAAAAACTCGAGGCCGGGGAGGATTTCGTATTGCTTGATGTGCGGACACCGAAAGAGGTTGAGGCCATGAGCCTTCCCTACGAAAATCTCGTCTACATTCCCCTGGGAAAATTGAGGGAAAGGGCGGATGAGCTGCCCAGGGACAAGGAGATCGTTTGCCTGTGCAAGATATCACTCAGGGGATACGAGGCTGAAAGGATATTGGTGGGCAAGGGCTTCGATCCAAGCCTGGTCAGCTTTGTCGATGGTGGCATCGTGGCTTGGCCATATGAAAAGAATGTAAAGAAATAACGGGTGATTTTGTTGAAATATTGATACCCCAAGCGCCTCCTTCACAAGCCTTCACAGGGCACTTTGAGTACAGGTAGCACACTATCTGACATCTGCCACGCCCTGTGAAGGCTCCCAGGATGTATTGAAATAGGGGTAGGTTATTCCTTGGGGGATCTTTCTGTGTCCAGATTCCGTTTTTGTTCCATGTAATATGTGAATAGGGCCGGTGAGAGCCTTTTCATGTGTGCCCTGATGTGGGCAATCTCCAGGCCGTTTTTTCGAAGCCCTTCCATTCCAAGGCTACAAAGTACGATTCCTGATGCAAATGCAAGCCCTGGACGTGATGGTTCCAGGGTATTGTCCGTGAGTCTTTTCTTCCATCTTGTAATCTCTTTCCGGCCCCGTGGAACCGGTACAGGCAAAAGGTTGGCAAGCAGCCCGATGGCCAGGCACCAGTCCAGCTCAAGGCGAGGTGGCCCGTTAATAGAGGGGCCATCTTCGAGAAACGACTCGGGTGCAGCCATGAGCCTTGAAATTTCGGGATCCCTGAGCCTGTCAAGATCCATGTCATATGGTCCTGCCACCAAGGCCTCGAGGTAGGCCTCCCTGGCCCACCTGGCCTTTTTCATCATGAATAACGAGTCACCAAGGTAACCGTAGAGCCTGCCCGGGACTGCACTCATCCTTGCAGCCGTCCGTGCTGCACTTGCGGCCCTTTCCCACAAGCCCGCCCTCATAAGGCAAATAACGGCATTGCCCCCTGTATGGAAAGAGGAACCCGGTTTAAATGGTTCTAGCCTGCGGCAAAGACGTAGAAAATAGGCGTTCTTGAACCTCGAAAGGATATCTTCTCGGCTATCATCTTGCCTTGCGGATAGCAGGGGTTCCCATCGCCTTTCCCAGATGTAAAAGGCCCTTTCAGGGTCATTTTCCAGGGCCTTGTTAACCTCCGATTCCCTTAAAAAGTCTATCAATCCCCTTTCGTGCCCAAGGTCCCTTGTATTGTTGGAATGTCTCCTTTCCCATATGGAAAGGTGCCTTTCTGCCTCGTCCGGATTGAAATCGAGCAGGTATTTTAACGCCTTGTTGTACTCGGTAACCGAGGCGGAAAATACGTCCAGTTGTTTGATACGCATGGCAATTTATCCTGCTGCATCCCTTTTCGTCTATTCTATCAGGGTGGGGCATGAACAGGCAAATTCTAAATCCCTTGCTAAGGCGGCAGGATGCGGGGATGAAAACTTACATTGATACATCTACCAGGCAAGAGCTTATGAAACGTCCGTCTATTACTTCCGCGGCTGGCAGTAGGCGCAATTCCTCGTAGAGGGATGACAGTGCCTCTAGGAATTTTTGTCTGAGTGCATCCTGTATCTCCTTGTCAGGCAGGGTAGTGCTCAATCTTTCAACAGCATGCTCGAGGAATTTCAATGCCTCTGGCGAACGACAGGCACCATATCCACCCTCATTATCGAATTCGAAATGCTCTTCCAGGATTTTCTTCAGGTGAGGCAGATCCTTTTGATCAATGGAGTGTACCATAAGGTCCTTGCCCAGTAGGGAGTTGGCGATTGCCGTGATCAGGCCATGAAGCCAGGTGAATTCCCCAGGGGTCAGGAAGTTTGTATTATTCCAATCAAAAAGATCCTCCCATAAACGCCAGTCAGGTGCAATGTTTTCCATGATTTCCTTGAGTACTGCGGCATCTGCCAGGCCTTTTTGGCAGATTTGCAACTCTTCGATGCTGGAAAACGGCCTGAAGCTTCCCTGGCGATCATCCCAGTACATGGCCCTATCAAGCAAGAGGCCCTGGATCAGGGGTGAAGTTGGTTCGGGTACCATCTTGATTATGTCCTTGTCCGGGAAAAGTGCCTTGGCCCTGGCTACGATCCTTTTGATGGCCTGGTTTCCGGTTCGTATGATGTCTTCCACTACCGTTGAGCCTAGTACCTCGGCAGGGCTGGCCGTACCATTTTCACAAAGCAGTTCCATTCCCAGGTTGCACAGGCAGGCCGTTTTGGTAAGTGCCCCCTTGAGGGCGTCAGGGTCGTCCATGTCTACGAGATCGGCCATTATTATCTTGTTGCTGGCACCAATCCACTCCAGCACTATCCTTTCCATTTCTTGTGAGCCGGATAATTCCTCGATGGCCTTGCGCAGGCAGGGATAGGTGCCCATGTAGAGGGTCGGTACAAAGGCTGGCATTTCATCGTCTAGGGTGGCACTGGCGATCGGGTAATTCTGTACCGATCGAACCCGGTTCCCTGGTAACGGGGCATAGATATCCAGGGAATCGTAATAGTCAGGTACCCCCCGGTCGTTCAACCTGCCCTTTCGGAGCCGGTGGGCTCCTTCGAGATCTGCAGTACGGGTTTCCCACAGGATGCTTTCCATGGTATCCCTATAGAGACCTGGTGAAAGCTCGAAGAGCTTCATGAGGAAACGTGCTATAAGGGGTTGGAGCCTTTCTTTCTTGAACTGCAAGAAGTAGACGTCATCCATGGTAAAGCCTGGAAGGAGGTCCTTTGCCTCCTGTAACTCCATTTCATCAGGCCTTTTTATCACATGGATGAAGGGCCTGAGCAGGGATGGCAGGATATATTCGTCCCTGCGCGAGATCCATGCACACCAACCGGACACCACCTCTTCGCCGGTTTCAAACAGGATGAGGAGCCATGCGGCTATCTTGTCCGGCCTGAGTTCTGCTTTCAGCCACCAGTCGAGATCAAAGACAAATTGTAGTTGTTCCGCCGAGGCCAGCCTGAGAATATGTATCGCATCCCTTGGTCCAATGGCCTTGATCGTCCAGAAGAATTCCTCGGCAGGTAATGCCTGTACCACCTGCCTTGCATTTTTTGACAGAATTATTATTTCTTGTCGTTTTTCCCATGGGGCCAGAAGGACCAACGATACCTGGTCTGCCAAGGCAAGGCGATTTATACGCCTTTCAGCCTGGTCCTTGGGAAGGGATAGTATCAGCTCGTGTGTAAGTTCGCTCAAGTATGTCCTCCTTGTTTCCGATAAAATATTAGGTAACCGATTGTCGAGAGTAAAGCGTTTGCTCGTTGAAAATAATTCTTCCAGTATCCAGGCCTTGCCCGCCTGTTTTGGTTAAATCCTGCCATATATCAAACAGTTGGCTGAGGGGGAGCCGATGTGCGTAATATTGATGAGATAATTGTGCTGAGTTTACCTTGAAAATACATCCTGGGATAGACGCTGTATTTTCATGTCTAGGGGTATATGGCACCCAGGAGCCGGGCTGCATGAAGGTTTGGGTGTATTTTTATTGTAATTATGCTAGATAGCACTGCTAATTGGGATGGTTTTGTCCCAAAATGCATTTCTTGCTTAGCCATGGACACACAAGGGGCTTACGTGGACCAGAAGAAATGTTTCCAGGGGTGAATTTTCATGCTTTGTTACTATATATTCCTAAATTATGCACTTCAAGTGCATAATTTACCTTAAAAATACATCCTGGATAAGGGCCCTGTATTTATTCAGCCATGGATATACATGGATAAATTTTTTGCCATGCCCAACAGGGCATGCAAGAGCTCCAGATGTGGCATGGCGGTGGCTACTGGGAAAGGCTCCAAATCCGAGTGGGTTTATGGCAAAAGAAAGTCTTTAATAAGTACTGAACTTTTACGTTGAATAGTTACTATATTTTCATATCCTTCAGGGGGCAGTGCGGAGGATACGGGCTGCTGAAAGTTTGGGATAATCCATTGGTCTATATTGAAAACAACCGGGATGGAAAATGATGAAAGAGGACCAGAAAAAGGGCACCAAGCCTCTTGAAATATTGATAGCAGAGGATGAGAAGAATATAGGTGATCTGCTGGTAGAATTGCTATCCAGGGATGACAGGAAGATAACGGTTGTTCACAATGGTCTTGAGGCCATTCGCAAACTACGCCAGCATCCCTTCGATCTTCTCATTACCGATCTCATGATGCCCGAGGTCGATGGTATGGAGGTTCTTCACCAGGCAAGGAAACTTTACCCGCAGATACTGGTGATAATAATAACCGGATATGCATCCCTGGAGACAGCCATACAGGCGGTAAAGGAGGGTGCGTATGATTACCTGCGCAAGCCCTTCAGGCTTGAAGAATTAAAGATCAGCGTGGACAATGCCTGTGAAAGGATTCAACTCATAAGGGAAAATCAGCTTCTTCTAGATCACCTGAGAAGTGTATGTCAATCCAAGGAGAAGACCGATAGCCAGGAGATCGCAAAAAAGGGGGATGGAGGAGCAAACAACAGTGGATACCTTGGAATGGATTGGATTCCTCCTTCCTTTTTCGAGCCGGGTAAGGAAAAGAACGGGGACGCCCTTGCTGAGCTTGAACGCCTTGGCAATTTGAGACAGCAGGGATTTATAACCAAGGAGGAATTCGAGGCCCTGAAGAAAAAGCTCTTGGATAGGATTTAGATCCCTTGGAGTACCGATCCCTGTAATGAAACATTTCGACTTGAATTTGATATTTGGAAGGGATACGAAACGGCATCAGGCCAAGAACGTCCTCAAGGTCCTGATTGTGGATGATGAGGAACAGGTGCGCCAGACGCTTTCTTCCTACCTGGATGCCTTGGACGGCTTCGATGTATACGTGGCCGGGGATGCCCTGGAGGGATTGAAGACGGTTGAAAATAACGGTGGAATGGACTGCGTCCTTGCCGACATAAACATGCCTGGCATGGACGGCATAGAGTTCGTAAAAAGGCTCAAGGGGATAGACCGGACCATCGTGGCCACTATCATTACAGGCCAGCCTTCTATGGATATAATCGTAAAGGCCATGAGGGCAGGGGCATCGGATTTCCTGTCTAAGCCCTTCAAGTTTGACCAGTTCCGGGTGGCTGTTGAACGTATGGTCAGGGAGCGCAAGATCCTGCTGGAAAATCGCTTCCTGGCCGAAGAGGTCAAGATCAAAAAGACCCTGGAACGGATGAATGCCCAGCTCGAGAAGAAGATCCGGGAGCAGGCCATCCTTTTTACCATCAGCGATGCCTTGGGTAAGACCAGGAGCACGCAGGATCTTTACCAGAAGGTGGTTGATCTTGCCAGGACGTTGACCGAGGCGGAGCAAAGTCGGTTCTGGGTGGTACATCACGAGAGAGGTGAGCTTTTACTGGTAGGCTCCAGCGGTCCCGATGATCCCACACTCGAAAGAATCAGCCTTAACAACAAGGAACTTCCCTGGGTCCAGGTGGCACTCGATGCCCTGCCTGTCATAATATCGGGCAGAAAGGGCAATGGAAACGGTAACAGAGAGGCTGAAAACCCCATGCGAGAGCAGGTCATAGTACCTTTTACGATCAGGGAAGAGGTGTTTGGGGTGCTTTCCGTAGCCGGCATCTCCAATGGGAGGACCCTGGGAGAGGAGGCACTTTTCCTTCTGCATCTACTTGCCCAGAGGGCCAGCCTTACGGTTGAAAACCTGCTCCTCTACGACAGTATAACCTTGAATCTTCATGCGACCTTGCGGGCCCTGGTCAGGTCGCTGGAGGCAAAAGATCCGTATACAAAGCTCCATTCTGAAAGGGTCACGGGCCTTGCACTCCATATCGCGAAGATCATGGGGTGTTCCAGCGACGAACTGGATTCCCTGCGTTTTGCGGGACACTTACATGACATAGGGAAGATAGGTATCAGGGACCAGATACTCATGAAGCCTGGCAAGCTGACCAAGAAGGAGTACGAGATAATCAAGACCCATCCGGTAATAGGGGAAGAGATAGTGAGCCATCTTGGCCTATTGCCCCTGGAGAAATCGATCATCAGGCACCACCATGAACGTTGGGACGGAGGTGGTTATCCTGACGGTCTGAAGGGCCTTGAAATTCCAGGTTGTTCCAGGATATTGTCGGTTGCGGATACCTTTGATGCCATCACAACCCGCAGGCCGTACCGGGATGCCGTGCCTGTCGAGATGGCAATGGAGGAAATAGAAAAGAATGCAGGGTCACAGTTTGACCCCGAGGTCGTTGAGGCGTTCAGGATTTATATGATTGATAATCCCGGTAAGGTCGTCAACCAACATTAACCCAAGCTTTCATCCCAAATTATGCAGCTCGTACCCTGGCGCCGCATCCCTGGGGATATGAAAATATAGTAATTATTCAACGTAAAGGTTCAGTACCTATTAAAGACTTTTTTTGCCATGGACCTACAAGGACCCACATAGACAATTTGGCAGCCCTGGCAAGGGCCGCCAAATACCCCAGGCAGGCAATAGTTGCCTTCTTGGAGTCTTAGTCATGCCCAGTCGGGCATGACTAAAGGTATTTGTCCATGTAAGTCCTTGTGTGTCCATGGCTAATCAAAAGACGAAGAAATATTCGTCCAGTCCTTGGGGGTACTTGCAGTGCATGATCCAGAGTGATCTTGCGATAGTAGGGAGATTGATATGGGAGATATCCGTAGGCATCAGGCCTTTTTACTCGATTGCTTTGCCGATTGTCTCGTGGGGAAATTGGCCAAGGGCGTTGTCCATAACCTGAACAGTCCCTTGCAGGTTCTATCCATGCAACTCGAGATGTTGAAGATGGACCTGGGTGGACAAGAAAGGCTCGTGCAGACCTTGAAATATGGGCCTAGCAAGGATCATGATGTCAGCGAAGAATTCAAGGCAATGGAAAGCAAGCTTGGCAAGGAAAAAGAACGGCTTGAAAAGATTGAGGATGTTCTTTGCAGGCTTCAAACAATGGTGGGTCTTATAGCCTCACGGAGTGCCGGAACCTACGACGATGCGGCCAGTCCGCTCATATTGAACCAAATGCTGGAAGAAGAGGTGGAATTCTGGAAATCGGATCTTTTCTTTAAACACCAGGTGGAGAAGAAGATCGAGCTTCCTTCCAAGCCGCTCTTGGTTGCCGTTAACGAGGCCCTGTTGAGGGACATGGTAGACGGGATCATTGGTGCCTCCATAGAGCAGTTGAGGGATATCAAGGGGGCAAGTATCGAGATCCGGCTGTTAAATCATGGGAAGGATAAGTGGGCACTGGAGATCGAACATTCTGGTCATGACTTCCCTGAAAGTAGGCAGACCCGGCCAGAAGGGGAGGGCACGGCATGTGCGGTTGTCGAAAGGGGATGCCGTATCACGGTGGATCTGGCCCTTGAACTGGCTAGGGAGCGTGCCCGGCAAATAGGCTGCGAGTTTGAGTTGCATCCAAGGCTTATAAGATGTTCTAGGGGCTGATTTTTGGTATTTATTCAGCCAGGCTCCAGACCGCCCTTTTCCAAGGCCCAGGTTCATTCCAAACCTCCAAGCGGCCCTTATCCTCTGGGCTGCCCCCTGTGGGGGGATATGAAAATATGGTAACTATTCAGCGTAAGGGTTTAGTACTTAATTAAAGACCTTTTTTGCCATGGACCAATGTGTGTCCATGGCTAATCAAAAAATGCATTTTCGGATAAAATTCTATTTGTTCGATACTTGAAGTGCATAATGTAGATTAAGAAAGGAGCTGCCATGCCGCCTTTGTGCCTATAATCAAGGCAGAAACCAGGCATGTCACACCGACAAGCCTGTAATACCGCGCATCCCTCTGGTTGAGTACGACCTCTATTGCATATGCCAGGACAACAAGACTTACTACTGCCGAATCGATACTTTTCCTGGGCGCAAGGCCTAAGCTTGGCAGGAGTGGTATGGCGAGGGTGATAAGAAGTATCAGGATGTCTAGGGGTGATACCCTGAACAGGTCAGGGCCGGCAAACTTCATGTAAAATAGTGTGCCTGTCCCTAACGCAACAAGAAATCCAAGGTACCAGATGGGAAGCCCCATGTAACTCGTTGAGGGCTGTGTGCCCATGATGTAGAGGGTCAGTATGGCGGTAAGGTAATAGAGGGACATCCTTATGGTGACGATGAACCATTTCTTTTTGTGGATGAGCCCTGCAGACAGGAGAAACGGTATCAGCAATACGCTTAGCCCGATCCTTCCCATGTTCACGTTCGATATCAGGGGCATCAGCAACAGGTAGACCGCCAGCAGGCCTGCGGTTGTAAGTGCAGGTATCTCCGTGAGCAATAGCCGTGTCTTGGTACCGAGCATGGAACGCAGCAGGTTTTCAATGCTCCATGTCCGGTGGAATCTCCAACCCTTTACCTGTACCAGGGTTACAATCCCCACAAGTGCCATGGAAAAGGACATGAAGGCCAAAACAACCCCTGGGCAGGATAGAACATCCATTTTATGGATATGAAGGCCAGGGCAGCCTGGAGTGCGTAGATGATCATCACGGCCTCGCGGTGCGAAAGGCCTATCTTCATCAGGCGGAAATGCAGATGGCGCTGGTCTGGCAGGAAAAGCGGGTTCCCTGTCCGTGCACGTTCCACCATGACCCACAGGGTGTCGACTATGGGAAGCCCAAGGATCAGCAGTATTACCACAGGGGAGATGGCACTGTGCCTTACCTGCGTGCAAAGTATACTTAACACCGCTGCCGAAAAACCCAGGAAGTAGCTTCCTGAATCCCCCATGAAGATCGTTGCAGGATAGGTGTTAAAACGAAGGAAGCCCCAGATTGCCCCTATTATGGCCACCAGGGGGATGAAATAGGTGTTTAGCCCCTGGATGTGTGCAAGGATAAGAAGCTCTCCAAATATGAAGATACATATTCCAGCTGCGAGGCCATCTAAACCGTCCGCCAGATTTATGGCATTTGTTACCCCCATTATGAAGAAGAATGTCAACAGGCTAGAAAGCCATCCAGGCAGATGGATCTCGTTTCCTGCCCAATATCCCAGGTAGGTTATCCTCACGTGGCCATAGAAGATGACAAGCAAGGCCGCCACTGCCTGGACCAGGAATTTCTTGTACCAGGAGACGGTGATCAGGTCGTCAACAAGCCCCAGGATACTGAGCATTCCCACCCCCAGCAGGATGGTTTTGAGGGGCAGGGAAAGGTCTGTCCACAGGAATACGGGCAGGGATGCCCCTGCCACCATGGCAACGCCGCCGATGCGTGGCACTGCCCGGGTGTGTATCTTTCTTCCACCGGGCTGGTCAAACAGGTTGTAGCGCCGGGCCACCCGGTTGATCACGGGTATGAGGGAGATCGTTGTGAAGAGTGACAGCAGGAATGCAGTGGCAACGGTCATATGGCTGTCCCTTTCAATCTACCTGCCTGCAACCATTCACAACCCCTGGCTGGTGACAGCCTTCTTCAGGGTTCCGGTAGCATCGTTTGGTGCAAACGCCAGATACCGAGCAACTTGAACCGCACTGAAACCCTTAAAAAGCCCGCTGCCAGCCAGGGGGTGGGAATGGTTATATCTGGCTGCATCCCTTTTCCTGGCTGTATCCAGGTCTTTTCCGGGAAGGTACTGGTTCAAGATAGGTATGAGCTGTTTCAGGAAGCCTTCAAGCCGTCTATCCCCATCCGCAGGGGATTCGTCAGGGGCCAGGGGGGTTATGATCCGCACCAGCGCCCCATCCGTACGGTGCCTGGTAAGGGCGTCCCAGAAATTGTAGATCTTCATCTGGTAGGCATTCGTAAGATCCCTGCCACGCATGGGAAACCAGTAATAGGCGATCTGTCTTAGGCCGGTTTGTTCAATTAACGCCCTGGTTACCTTGAGGGAGCCTTTCCCATCGTCTTTACCAAGCAGGATAGTCCGCTCGCCCCTGGTCTTGAATGTCCATCCACCCCCTGTAAGGCAGGTAGTGGGAGAATGGATGGATTCCCCCTTGCGCTGGCTTTCATAATAGGCCACGTAGAAATCGATCAGTTTTCCATCAGGGTTCTTGTAATCGATCAGTGCGTAGTCACTAAAGTCAAGGGCATCGATAAGGTGCTGCCCCATGGTGTGGCGCGTGCCTTGCCAGTTCCCAATCCTTAGCGGAAAGGTGGAAAGGGGTTTGTTAGCCGGTATCTTTTCGCGGAAATCTACAAGATGTGAAAGTCCCAGGGTAAGGATGAGCAGGCCAGCCGCAACAACAAACTGGGGCTGGACCATGGAGGCAAGCCATCCCTTTCCTGCCCCCGGACAGGAAACCGGGTTCGTTCCGGATCCGGCGGTAGGCCCAGAGGTATCAGGCTGCCTGTCACCGGATTTTTTGGGGAATATCCTGGTTAATATCCACATCTCGGGTATCAAGACCATTACGGCTACTATGAACATGAATAGGCCGGCCAGGTCGTGGAAGAATCCCTTTGCCACCACCGGTCCAAAATGTTCGTAGAGCAGGCCTGTTCCTGCTATGCGGAGGCTGTTGGATATGACCACCAGGGGTATGGTGGACAGTACCAGCAGGGCCTTCTTCCACAGGGCGGCCCTGGAAAAGTAGGCTATCAATAGCCCGAGTATGATCAGTGGAAAGAAATAACGCAGTCCACTACAGGCCTCTACCACCTGGAGCTGGGTAAAACCCAGGTCTATGATATTGCCTGTTTGATAGGCAGACATGCCGAGCCAGCGCATCATCTCAACCCCAAGGGTCGAAGAGATGATCTTGAGCTTTACCGAAAGGCGGCTTTGCAAAAAACCCGGTAGGGGAGACATGGTGAGCAGCATTGCCAGGGCAAAACCCATCACCCTTACCTTTTTCCATCCCAGCATGAGCACCAGGATACCAATAATAGTAAACCAACTGGCGATGTGCAGGGTGAAATATTCTCCACCCAGTTCACCAAACCAAAAGAGCATAATACCTAGCAGAAGCACGAACAGGCCCGACCACGACGGTACCGTAGGTGTCTCCTTGAGTTCAGTCCTCTTTTCCCATATTAGGTAGGCTATTACCAGGGGTATAAGGAAACAGTAACTATTGTCACCCCTGGGCCACAGGCTGATCATGTAGCCGATACTGTCGTGGAATAGCACCAGGGTTATGATCAATAATATGGTAAGCCTAGTCCATATTGCCTGGGAATCTTTATTCATGCAGGTGTGTAAGCTGGTCATATCTTTGTCCCGTCTGGACAGCATGCAGGATTGCAGCAGTGAAGATGTAGAGACCCTCCAGAGGAGGCCTTATCCATTCTTGAAACCAGTCCTTCTGGTCAGTGCCTCCCTGAGTACCTGGATGGCGAACAAGGGGAGCACCCATTGGCGTTTTATCCGCCTGGGCTCGGTGGCCAGCCGGTAGAGCCATTCGAGTCCTATGCGGCGCCAAGGTTCAGGGGCGCGTCTTACCGTACCGGTTATGGCATCAAGGGAGCCGCCTATGCCTTGGCATATTCGTACAGCCTGGAGTTTATCCCTATGGCGCACAAACCATCGCTCCTGCTTGGGTGATCCAAGGGCAAGAAAAAGGATCTGGGCCCCTGTTTCGTTGATCCGTTTTATCAGGGACGGCATTCCATCTCTGTTGATATACCCGTTTGCCCTTCCAACTATATCGATACCAGGATATTTTTCTCTGAGTATGTCCACAGCCCTGCTGTTTACCTCCTCCCTGGCCCCGTAGACAAACACCTTGTAGCCGTTTGCAGCGCTGAGTTTGCAGATTTTTTCCATGAATTCTATCCCTGGTATCCTTTTTATTTTGATACCATACAGTATCCTGGCCGCAAGGACCATGCCAATGCCGTCCGGCAGCAGCAGATCCGCCTCCTTGAAGGTATTATACAGCTCAGGATCGCTGGGCACTGAAAAGTTCTTTTCTGGATTTGATGCGAATACCACGTGGGGCCTATCCCCATTTTCTATAAAGTCCTGCACCATATTCAGGGCCTGGGACCATTCCAAGGCATCCATCCATATGTTGAGGATCTTCAGTCGGTATGGTTTCATGTGGATAGGATTCTAAGGAGCCTCGTTAACGTGTTGTTTTCGGGCACCCGACTGGATATGCTGATTATTGTAACAAACGTCACATCCTCTGGTTTGCCCTTGGCATGACATCTGATGGTGGTTGTTGGTTCCTTTATACCATATGCAATCGAATACCAACCCGACATTGTTCCTTCGGTGCCACGGATCATCTCTACTCCATGGCAATCGAGTATGACCATGTAGAGCCTGATTTTCTCATGTTCCATCACCAGCCATTCCCCCTGGCTGCTCACCCGTAAGGATGGATGAAGATGGTAGTGAAGCCTATAGGAGTGCTCGCCCTTACCATTGAATGTGTCCCTTATTACTATATTGCCTCTCCAGTCACCGGCTATCTCCCGTAGATGTATCACCGGGTTCGATAGTCTTCCATATCCATCATGGGTGGCTGCCAGGTGCCACCAGGTATCTGAGATCTCCCTGTGTGTAAGTCGTGCCCTGAATGGCTTCTTCCAAATGAAGCCAGTTTCCTGAATCGCCTGGTCCTTATCATCTATGGTTACCGTGTTATGTGCGCTCGTCCCTTTGAAGTAACGCCTCCACCGTGGTACCTCGTTATAGCCGTATGTGCCCGGATCTGTCAGTACCTGTTTACCAGCCACGTTGAGCAAGACAGAAAGGGCGTCGGCATGGCCGTGATTATAGAGTGGAGGCATCCCAAGATCCCCGTGGTCAAAGCCCAGGGTACCTCCACGGCTGAGGCGTACTATGCTGAAACCAGTATATTCAAAGGTTAGGAGACGATCGGCCTTGTCTTCGAGGGACGTTATTTCACGTCTTGGGGATATCCAAGGTGCTATCGCGTGGCCATCATCACTGTCGCCGATAGGTGGTATTTCCCCAAAATATCTGCTAAACCTCTGCAAAAACACTTCTCCAATGCGGAGTATCGGGAGCATGCTAGCAGCCTGCGCCTTATAGCCATTGTGTTTATATAGTGAGCTTACCCACCACAATAGATCAAGTACGAACCTGTGATAGTTGATGGATTGCTCCGCAGGCCCCCCGTCGGGACGTATTTGATGCGATGCCTCTTGTACAAGCAATTTCATGGAACGTGAAAGCCACCTTTTGCCCGATCCAGTATCTTTGAACAATAGGCCCGCTGCTGCAAGGCCGACGCATTCTGCTATGGTATGGTTCCCAAGCGATGAATAAAGTGACAGGCGCCTGTTTACCCACCAGGCATGGAGATATATTGCCTCTGCCAACTGTCTTCGTTCTTCAGCATTGAAGCACTTGCCAATAACCTTCAGAACATGGATAAAGGCTATGATCCTGAGCCCACATTCCATTGCAGACCGGTAGTGTGGTCCGTGTAGGAATGGATTTTTATCGAGCCATTTCATGGTTTCCTGGCGTACCCACCTGGTGCATTCCTTTTTAAGGCCCGCATCTAATCCCTGCAAGATGGCAGCACATACGGCGGTAATATGCTGAAGGCGCCCTGCCTCCCATACCGACCTTATGTCTAGGCCGCCTTCACCCATCGGTACGGAATTCCAGCATGTATTTCTCCACTTCTTTTCAAATCTTACTATCTTATCTATCGAAAAATTCAGGGTTAAACAGTAACCTCTCATGATCCTCTTGAGCAGTGTCGGCTCTGCCTGGACCCGGAGCGGGGGAAGGTTGAAGCCTGAGATTGCTGATTCAACCAGGTCCGGGACCATTGGCATGCGTCCCTTGTGGCAAACCTGGTGACTTATACGTCGTTCGTCAACTGTACGTTTGATCCTGTATAACAACTCGGCGGCGCTGGCATTTCTCAGCCTGGCACGTAGCGTCTTCAGTGGCAAGGTGTTTTCCATGATTTCATGTATGGCAAAATGGAGAATAGATCTTGAACCATGCCAGCTTTGCATATTCGCTGACTATCCATTTGGCCTCATTTGGTTTCAGCCACCATAGTAGTGAGGGCTGGGGGCCATAGGGCGTAGGCACGAAACGTAGACGATAGGGCGGGGAGGCAAAGATTTGGCCTGCGATGATGCTTATGCGCCGCATGTGATAAGGGGAACTGACTATGTTGGCGGAGTGCAGTCCCAGTGCATCCATCATCATCTTTCCCATCAGTAGTTCCCTGTGTGTATCTTCCGCATGGTGGCATATCCATGTCCTGCCTGGCCAGTGGCTGCTGCCTTGCCCCCTGGTTCTTGCAGGAAGTCTCGACAGTGATTCGTTTTTACCGACTATCAAACCCTTTGCTGGAATGAGTATGAGTCTGCCAAGCCCTTGATCCTGTAGCTGTAATGCCTCTTCCCATCGCGCGTTCATCACAGGACCGGTAATCAACATGATGGCCTCGGCCTTTTCCGGTCTTTCTGAGTATGCCAGAAAGCCTGGAAGCAGCATGATGGCCATTGTTATGCCCACAATGGACAGGGATAAGGATCTATATTTCATCACAGCAAATCGATATAGACGTCAGGCTTGCAACCGTAAAATTTTTTCTATTTGGCATTTGAAGTGCATAATTTACCGTGAAAATTCATCCTGCTATGGGCTATATAATCTGCCCTGTGGTGCAGCGTAGAGGATGCAGGCTGCATGAAGGTTTGGGGTGAACGGTTATTCAGGCCTTCATGTCAACAGCCTGCCCGCTGTATATGGATTCCATTATCTTGAATGTGACCTTCGTTGTATAGTAAAGTTCTTCAAATGGGATCAACGGGCCTGTGCCAGACCTTATCGCACTTATAAACTGGGTGACCTCTTCCTTTTGCCCCTTGTCCTGGCTGAGCAGTTTCTTCACCCTCCTTTTGCCCTTGTCATAGAGCGTGAGTGCCTTGAAATCATCCAGTACGAGGCAGGTACCTGCAGAAAACACCTCGACACGTTCCTTAGGTAGTCCCTTATCCCCGTTTGAGAAGTAACAAATGGAGCCGATCGAGCCGTTTGCAAACCTCAGTGTTGCAGTCAATACGTCATTAAGACCACTAGGATCCTCCATTGCCACGGCATGAACGGAAAGGGGCAGGGAACCGCTCATGAATATCAAGAAATCAATGAAGTGACATACCTCCCCAATTATCCTTCCACCACCTGTCTCAGGGTCCTGTATCCAAGACTCACGCGGTATTGCCCCAGAGTTTACCCTATAGATCATGGCCATAGCCCCTTGTCCGGCCCATTCCTTCATTTTTATGGCAAGGGGGGAGAAACGGCGATTGTATCCAACCATGAGAATCGGCACATCCCGTACTATTCCTTTATAGGTTTTTTTGATCCTTTCCAGTTGTTCTTCCCTGATGCAAAGC
>WFZW01000107.1 GCA_015489365.1 Deltaproteobacteria bacterium
AGTACGACCCTCGTCCCGGTTTTTTCCCTCATCATCTTGGCAATCAGCAGCCCGAAGGGCATTTGATTGTCAAAAAGCATCGATATTCCCAAAAAATCAGGGCAGTAATCAAGGAGTTGTTCCAATAAAGATTCGAAAAACGCCTCTATACTATCAGGGATACGTATCCCGGCCAGGTATCTTGTGGCCATCTCGGACATGAAGGAATTGAATATATTTTCAAAGCTTAAAAACCACGTGGAGTACCGATGATATTCATCCAGGTTCGACCTAGAAGGGCTTACCTCCTTGAGAAAGGAGATGGCCGTCTCGACCCTTTCAACTGTTTTTTCATAATCCCATTCGTACAAGCACAGTTTGCACATGCCGGTCTTGATGAATTCCATGGCCAGATAATAGTAATCCAGATTGAGGTCAAAACATCGAACTTGTATGTCCGGGAGATGTTTCTTAAGAAATGCAGAAAGAACAGGGGGGCCAAGGGGCGGTGCCGTTGGCCTGATGCATGGGGGAGAGATAAGGGCTACACGCCTAATTGGACCCCTTTCCCTAGGGAATACATGGGGATGATTATTCATAGGCTGAATCTTGCACCTAATCCACCATACAGGAGCCTTGATCCGAAAACTTCCTCGAAATATTCGATGGCTAACTCGCCGGTGCAGTGGGACGGGGCTATAAGCTCTACGCCGGTATTAGCGAGATCAACAGCGGTCTGCTTGATCTCCTCGAACCTTGACCGGAACAGATGGAATCCACCGGTCACGAGGTATCTCGGTCTAGGGGCCGAGGCGACCAATCTTGCCACACCGGGATGTGAACATCCGGTCAGGATCGTGTGGCCCTTGTGACCAGCCACCACAAGGGCCTGTTCTGGAACAGGGCCTGACAGCACCCCTGTTGTCGAGATCCCGGAAGTAACGAACTGGGGTGCATCGGTCCAACGCACTATCGCACCCAGTGATGTGACATCGTAATAGGTCTTTTCATCAAGGGCCGGTGCATAGATTTCCACCATGGAATTCTTCCTTACAAAGTCCACCAGTCCGCCCACATGATCCCAGTGGTTATGGGATATTACTATCTTACGGACGCGTTTGGGTTCAAGTTTCAGTACCTTGAGGTTGAACAAAAGCACGTCACCACTTGAACCCGTATCGAAAAGGATGGCATCCTTACCATTTTCCAAGAAGGCGGCCATTCCCCAGGCCGGTTGAAGATCCTCAACCGTGCTATAGTTGTTGAATACGATGGTAAGCTCCAAGGGCCTTTCTCCTCATTTCCTAACAAAAGCCTTCTAAGTAATTTTATCAAAAATGCATTTTTGATTAGCCAAGAACACAGATAGCACGAAAGCCTGTGATAAATTATGGACGCTATGTGTAATGATTGCAAATCCTATTTTAGGTATATCACTGGCCATGTGATCCAACGGGTTTGGTGGATGGACGAATGAAGGAAATCACTTGTCATGACAGATTACGTGGTTAAAATTTACGGAGGAAATGGACTTGCCAAGGTTTCAAAGACGTCTTGACCACCCAGTCACCCATCATACATACAGGTTTTGAGGAGATTGGCATGGCTCTGACGATAACAACTGCCTAATCAGGTGGCGTTCAACGAGGATAGAGCTGTCCGAGGAGGAAACAATGTTGGCCAGAAGCAAGGATGAACTGTTTTATGGTCTTGATGTGGGTTCTACCACTGTAAAGATCGCAGTACTCGATGCAAACCTCGATGTCATATACCAGGACCGTACCAGGACACACGGCAGACCATTAGAGGCAACCATGGATCTTTTCGGGAGACTGAGTGGTGAACTCAAGCCTATAAAGGGGGCACGGCTAGCCGTCACTGGTACAGGTGGCAAACTTTTATCCCAGGTGCTGGGGGGCCATTTCATAAACGAAATCATTGCCCATACCGAGGCGGCAACACGGGAATTCCCAACAACCAGGACACTGCTCGACATGGGCGGCCAGGATACAAAATTGGTTATTCTTAGCCAGAACTCAAAAGGGCGGCTCCAGGTAGAAGATTTTAATCTCAACACATTGTGTGCCGCTGGGACTGGGGCCTTTTTGGACCAACAGGCCGCAAGGTTGGGCCTTTCGATCGAGGAATTCAGTACCTTGGCACTCAAGTCTCATTCGCCTGCCAGTCTGGCAGGAAGATGCACGGTTTTTGCCAAAAGCGACATGATACACCTCCAACAGGCCGCCGTGCCTGATTGCGACATCGTGGCCGGTCTTTGCCTTGCCCTTGTAAGAAACATCAAGGCCACCATAGCTAGGGGGAAAAAGGTCTTGCCACCACTGGTCTTCCAGGGAGGGGTGGCGGAAAATGTAGGCGTAAGGATGGCCCTGATCAAGATATTCAAGATCCCAGAGGAGCAATTGTTTGTACCCAAGCACTTTCGTACCATGGGTGCAATAGGTGCCATATTAAATGGCCTACGTATGAAGGCATTGAGACCTGATTTCAAAGGCCTTGAGGCATTGGAGGATTTCCTGCGGAAAAGGCCTGTCAAGGTCAAGCGCCTTGCACCGCTGGTCTTGCCAGGCGCAAAGAGGCCAATCAATATCCAAGAAGGAAGTATCGTATCTGGTTCCTCAAGGGACATCCTGCTCGGTATAGATGTTGGGTCCATAAGTACCAAGATGGTAGCCATAGATCCACGTGGCAATATACTCGCTCATTACTATGGCAAGACCGCTGGGAGTCCCTTGAAGGCACTCAAAAAGGGCCTACATATTCTGAGGGAATCCCTGGGGATGCCATACAATGTGGCCGCAGTGGGTACCACGGGCTCAGGAAGATACCTGGCTGGTGATTTTGTTGGGGCGGATACTGCAGTGAACGAAATTACCGCCCAGGCAAGGGCAGCAATCGAGCTTGACCCCGATGTAGACACCATCTTCGAAATAGGGGGGCAGGATTCCAAGTACATACGGGTAAGCAATGGGACGGTTATTGACTTTATGATGAACAGGGCCTGTGCCGCTGGTACAGGATCATTTTTGGAGGAACAGGCCGGAAGACTGGGAATAGATTTGATGGATTTCGGTAGATTGGCACTTTCTGCCAAGGCACCTGTAAAAATGGGGGAACGATGCACGGTATTCATGGAATCCGATCTTGTACATTACCTTCAGCAGGGGGTGGAAGTGTCAGACTTGGTTGCAGGTTTGTGCTATGGCATCGTGTACAATTATCTAAACAAGGTGGTAGAGGATCGTCCTATCGGCAACAAGATATTTTATCAAGGGGCGACTGCCCTTAATCATGGAGTGGTTGCCGCCTTCAAAACCATTCTGGGAAAGGACATAACCGTACCCAAGCGTTGTGATTTGACAGGTGCACTGGGAGCGGCCCTCATCGCCAGGGAACGCTCCAAGGGGACAAGCCGATTCAGAGGTTTTAAAAGCGCCCAGGCACCCTATAAAGTGAAATCCTTCGAGTGTAAGGCATGCCCAAACCAGTGTTCCATAAGCCGGGTAAGCGTGGAGGGTAGAAGGCCTCTTTTCTATGGTGGACGATGTGAACGTTACGAGGCGGCCGGCATGAAGAGAAAGAAGGCCGATTTGCCTGACCTTGTGGACGAACGCCAAAGACGTCTTTTCTCGTATTGCTTGCAGGATCCTCACGAAGCAAGGCAGCAGCCAAAGGGGGCCATGGGCATCCCCTTCGCCCTTGTCATGCAGGAATGGTTACCACTGATTGCTACCTTTCTTAAGGGGTTAGGTTTTGGTCCGGTAATATCTGGGCCAACCACCAAGTCCGTTATTCAAAGGGGCATAGAGACCATGGTTACCGAACCCTGCTTTCCTGTAAAGATCGCCCATGGACACGTGCTTTCCCTATTGGAGATGGGTATCGAAAGGGTATTTTTGCCCTCGTTCATTGATTTTCCATCTCCAAATGGCATGCGTCCTGGCCAGGCATGCCCGTACGTTCAAAGCCTGCCCTATACCCTACAGGCGGCAATAGATTTCCAGGCCCGTGGGGCCAAGCTGTTGAGCATCCCCTTGAGACTTGGCAGAAAAAATGGCCTGAACACACAGACGATTCTGGGGCTTTCTAGGTTGTTTAGGTCAAGTCCTTGGCAGGTCAAGGATGCGTGGAACCGGGCCTGGAACGAACAGATCCAGTTTGCAAAACAATCCATTGATATTGGCAGGCAAGCGCTGGATCACCTCGAGCCAGGTAGAAAGGCCATAGTACTGGTGGGGCGTCCATATAATGCCCTTGATCCTGGCGCCAATCTGGGAATTCATGAAAAGCTTCTAGGCTTGGGGGTGCTACCACTACCCATAGATTATCTGGATACGGATAGGTATCTAGCACAGGTCCCATCCTTTGAATCCATGTATTGGAGGTACGGTCAACGTATACTCTCCAGTGCCGTAATGGTCAGGAATGATGATAGGCTGAAGGCTATTTACGTGACCAATTTCGGCTGTGGTCCTGATTCCTTTCTACTTCACCGTTTTCAGGATATTATGGAGCCCAAGCCCTTCCTTGAGTTGGAGATAGATGAACACAGTGCCGATGCCGGGGCGCTCACCAGAATCGAGGCATATCTTGATACATCAACAGGTGAACCCGATGAATCCATTGGCAAGAAACGATGCAGGCACGACATTTCAGGCCATGATAACCTTCCTCGGCGGCAGCAAAGAACCATCTTTATTCCCCCCATGTCTGATCATGCCTACGCCCTTGCCGCTGCCATGAGGGCATGCGGATGTAGGGCCAAGGTACTTCCACCTACCGACGAAGAAAGTGCAGCGCTTGGATTGAAACACACAAGTGGTAAGGAATGCTACCCGGCAATACTCACAACGGGTGATCTTATCAAGATGACACAACTGCCGGATTTTGCACCGGAAAGCGCGGCTTTTTTCATGCCATGCGGTGGAGGGCCATGCCGCTTTGGACAGTATCCATCCCTCCACAGGAGGGTGCTGGACAATATAGGCCTGGAGGACGTGCCTATACTAAGCCTCAACCAGGACGTGGAATTTTATTCCGAGGCATCGGCCCTGGGAAAGGGCTTTACAAGGCTTGCCTGGCAGGGCATCGTGGCCGTCGATCTACTAGACCGGTTGACCAGGTCCATAAGGCCGTATGCCAGGGAACGTGACCTGGTAGATCGGATCTATAGGGACGGATTGAAGGCCATAGTCAGGGCCGTAGAGGAAAGAAGAGACCTGGAAGACGTACTGGACATGTTGCGTCGCAGGCTACAACGGGTAGAAAGGGACGATTCCATACCTTGCAAACCCACTATAGGAATAGTTGGGGAGATATACACCAGGGCCAACAGCCAGGCCAACGCCGAGTTGATTAAGGAACTGGAATCCCTTGGTGTGCAGGTTGCCCTGCCATCGGTGAGCGAATGGATTCTCTATACCAATTTCACGGCCATGCGTAGGGCAAGGCGTGCTGGTTCCTGGAAGGAATACCTAAAACTCAATCTGGAGAACATGATCCAGGTAAAAGACGTAAGGCGCCTCGAACGGGCTATAGGCCGCCTGCCAGGTGGACGCGAACCCATGATAAGCGAAATACTCAGCAGGGCCCGGCCGTTCCTTTCAGATGAATTCGAGGGCGAAACCATATTGAGTGTAGGAAAGGCCGTAGAATTTTTAAGGGAAGGCGTAGCAGGGCTTATAAATGTCATGCCCTTTTCTTGCATGCCAGGCACGATTGTCAACGCCCTACTCAAGAGGGTAAGGGACGAGTTAGGGCCTAGGCCCTTTCTCCCCCTGGCCTGCGACGGCCAACAGGAGACGCTGAGATCACTTAGACTTGAGGCCTTTGTTTACCAGGCCATGGAAAGCGCTGTCCCTGGAGGTGGTTCAAGCACCGCTGAATGTACGGGTTGTCCATGACCAGGGCTAGGAAAACCAAGATCTTGTCTACCTAAGGATGTCTTTTGCGATAATACCCAGGCAAATAGGTCGTGGCCCCATTCGCCTGCGGCGATTGTCTATTGCAGACATGGCATCCCTTACAGATAAGCTCGATGGGCTTTCCATGTCAGGGAAAAGCTACCCTGCCCTGATTTCATATCTATTGAATTGGTATTGGTTCAAGAGAAATTATCCGGTGGCCTACTGTATCCTGCTCAATGACACCTTAGTGGGCTTTATTGGTATCTCGAATTTCATCCCCAAAGAGGCCGGCGAAATAAGCCTTATTATATTTGATGAAAAGATGCGACACAAAGGGATTGGTACAGCGGCCTTCAACCTGTTAAAGGAAGACATCCAGCGCCGCAGGCTCTTGAAGACCATTTATGCCAGGATTGAGCAAGGAAACCCTAGGGGTGTCAAGTTTTGGAGGAATATGGGATTCTTCCCTGACCAAGGCGTGCAATACCTGGAACAGATTGACAAAAAAGGCCGTCACCAGGACGGCCTGCAAAAAAAGTATCCGAAACCCAACGAAACAGTACGGTTCGTGCTCAGGCTATAGGATTGACATCCCTCTTGCCCTTCACGCGGCTGCCAAAACCTTCAAAAGCCTGTATTCTCCGCGCTGCACCCATGGAAACATTTTGCTTTTATCCGTGTGTGTCCTTGGCCAAGCCCAAAAAATACATTTCCAGATAAGATTACGGCGTTCACAAGTTTGTCAAAGATGCAAGGCAACAGGAGATACAGGCTGCATGAAAGTCTGGGATTAAAGATCCAGGTCCTCTATGAGGTGCAGGAATTCCTCTATATCTCGCTTGTCAGGATGACCCTTGGCAATCTCGGCATACTTGATCCATTCCGGTTGGGGTTTTTCCGCCTTTGCAGCCTCCAGCACATCCTCAGGGACCTCTCCTAGGCAGGTGAACGTACCAATTACCCTGGCCTTATGGGCGAGTTCCTTGGCTATTCTCATCGCATTTTTGACATGTTCGGATTCTGGTGGTGCCGCATGCGTAGCAAATAATACCAGTTCCCGTTCGTCCTGGATTCTCTTGAGATATTCTTGGGTATCGGGATCGGGTTCACCCTCCTTAATCCAAAAGCCCACGGCCACAAAGGAATAATCGTTCGGATCAGGTGCCAAGGCTACTGGTTTTATCTCTTTTTCTTCAGGGAGAAATTCGAAGAGCGCTTCGGCCAGCTTTTTGGTATTACCAGTCTTCGAGGAATAGACTACTAAATTTTTCATAATAACCCTCCTTTAATAGGCTAATAGGCAGCTTCAAAAATTTGTTTCCCTAATAATACTTTACTTATCAACTAT
>WFZW01000108.1 GCA_015489365.1 Deltaproteobacteria bacterium
GGTATAGGATTCACCACTAAGTTTTATTCCCTTGTTTTTTAGGAACCACTCGACGCCATATTGAACGTTGTTTTTCAGGGTTACATCAAATATCAATACATCTATCAGGACCTGTCTCGGTTTGACATCTATCTTTTTCAGGACCTGCATTATTGTCGTGTAATCCTTTGGCTTCGCCTTGATTATGATGGCATTGTTCACCTCATCAGGGATGATTTCCACTTGGCCGGAAAGCTCACCGGCAGCACCTATCTTGCTGGTTTGTTTCCTTTTTTTGCGTCTTACTATGACAGTTTTATTCTTCGATGTCTTGGAGGCGCCCTCCGTTCCGTATAGCTGCTTCAAAAGGTCTGCAATGTCCTTTGCCTGACCATTTTGGACAAAATAGACGTACACCCTGGCCCCCTTTTCAGATTGGCCCTGGTCTAGCTCCTTTATCCACTTTCCTACCGTATCCAGTATGTTTTCCCACCTGGTTACCACAAGGATGGCATTAATGGTCTTCAAGGTGATTATTTGGAGACTGTCTGAGTCGATCCCAGGTCTTGCATAAAGCCCTTTGCTCTTGAAGATCTTTCCAAGATCGCTGGAGAGGTCTTCGGCATCGGTATATTCCAGGGTAAAGAGTCTCCAGTGTATGTCCTTGAAAAGATTAGTGTCGAGTAGCCCTAGTATCCGTGCGGCCTTTTCGATATTGGGAGCAGTGTCGCATATGATGATGGAATTGGAGCTTGGTACCGGTACCATTACCGCCCCTGGGGACAAGAAATTTCTAAGGTTGGCCACGGTGTTCGTGGCGGCCAGATATTCCAATTGAAAGACCTGGATCACATCACCTGGATGTACGGGCCTTTGCCTGATCCCTACCACTTGGTTACCCATCCTGGCACTGTTGGCCTTTCTTACCACCTTGTAGAGGCCCTTTGCCCCCCTGGTAACTGCAAGACCCTGCATCTGGAGAATGGAATTTATCAGGTCTAGCAGCCCGTCCTTGGTGTAATTGCCCTTGATGTGCAGGGAGATGGTACCCCTTATTGCAGGATCCACAACATAATTTAACCCCAGGATCTGCCCCAGGACCTGATCCAGCACCGGGTATATGTCCATGTTGTCTAGGGTGATGTTGATAGGTCGCCGCTCCCCTGGGCCTGCGCCCTGATAGGGTGAGCTTATCGTCTCCGCAGGGCCTGCGGACCGGGATTCATCAGCCTGCTCTTCCCGTGCCCCCTGGGCAAGTTCGACACGGGCAACCATCCCAAAAAGGATAAAAAAAACAGCTACCAAAGGGAGTAGTGTTTGCCGTTTTCTTCTGTTCATTTAGTCTGTTTCTCCTGCAAGACAAGGGCTTCTACCTCAAGATTGACCCGTAGGTATGGGTTCCTTCCCCTGATCTTTATAATATTTATGCTATATATCCGGTATGCCTTGCCAGCCTTTTCGAGAAGATTCAAGAAACCTACCAGCTTTGCCGTGTTCGCCTTTGCAGTAAAGGTGGACACGGCCAATTGGTAGTTCCTCCATCGCCTGCTTCTAGACGTCTTATAGGTGACAACCTCAAGGCCTGCTTCTGAGGCCTTTTTAAGCAACAAATCCTGTAAATTCGATGCCACCACCTGCGGGGTGTCACCTGGCACGAGCTGCTGTTCCAGGCGTGCAAGCTCTGATTTTGCCTTCTTGAGTCTGTTGTTGATCCCCCGGAGTTTCTTGAATTCCTTGTTGATCAATCGGATCCTGGCAGCCTGGGATTCCATCTGCAACATCTTGCTGTCAAGCTTTCTCGAAAGGGGATCGTAGATAAACGAATACCACAGGATTATGACAATAATCAGGATCCCATACCTTAGAAACGGGGCCTTGCTGGAAAGCATGTCAGATACCCCACCCATCATTTTCCCTTACCGCCAATGGATTTGACTAGGATCTCAACCGAGAAACGTTCATGTTGGTATCGGTCCTTGGTCACAGGGGAAACGAGCTTTACATCGGAAAACAGGGGGCACTTGCGCCACTTGGCCATTGTTTCCACAGCAGAGGTGCCCTCTGCACTGATTCTCAGCCTGTTTTTTCTAAGCCTGAGGCTCTTGATCCAGGTATCATCTGGCGTAAGCTTGGCTAGTTCGTCCAGGATAAATAGTACAGAGGGGTATTCCCTTTTGAATTCGTTCAGGTCATTGATTTGCTTTTTTATATCTTCGAGCCTTTTTTGCGAGACACGAAGCGGTCCCATGCGTTTATCCAGTACCTGGATCTTGGCCGCCTGTTGTTTCAATATCCGGGAACTTTCGGTGTTTTTCAATATAAGTCCACCGGTGGTCCAAAGGATGAACGCAGCTGCCAATGCCGCTGCCATCTGGAATATACTGATCCTGAGACGAAAAGGCCTTTTTCGTGGCTCTTCCTGGAAGGAAAGCGCAGGATAGGAACTAAGGCCCAGGCACGCGGTTGCTAATCCCCAACTAAATCCCTTTTCTGGACTACATAGCTGCTCCATGGCCCCAGGGTGCCTGCAGGGATCCCTTGGGTTCAACTTGGGGGCATCCTTCTTTGAAAGGCCTATAAAATAGTCAGGGGAATGGGCATGTTCACGAAAGGCTTGGGGTAGATAAGCAGATAGCTCCAGCAATTTTTTCTCGATATCTTCGACAGCCCCGGTGCCCAGAAGGTGGGAGCCTTCCCAGCATTCCGTCCCGTGCAGGGATACGATTACATCGTCACCCTGAATGCCAACGCATAGACTGGGAAAGGAGGCGTGTGAGGATTTCCTCAGGAATATATCCAGGCCGAGGGAGGCCGGGCATGCATACAATTCAGATTTGTTATGGTCGGTATCTTTTATAATTTCAAACAACGGATCAAGGACGGATCTTGGAACATATGCCAGCAAGATCTTTGTATGTCCATTCCGTGTGAATGCCCATTGATCGAAATATATCTCCTCAGGCTTGAGGTGAACATGAAGGTCTATGGACATACGGACCGATTCGGTTGCGTCCTCAGGCGACAGTTGAGGAAAATCTATCTCCCGCAGGAAAAGCAGCTTCCTTGAAAGGCCTAGGCATATCCGGCGTCTCTTGCTAGGGCGTATTGTTTTAAGCAGGCCCTTTAATTGTTCCTGGGGTGAACGTTGGGGTTCTACAAGGGAGTGCGACAGGCTGGCGGTACGCCATCTACCCCCACGTTTTCTCAGGCATACGATTTCCAGCCTGGAATCATCCAGGAATAGGCCTAGAATTTCATTGCAACCCTTGAACATCTATCTGCTTTCTCGTGTGTGGTCTCGTCCCTGGTGTGTATAGTCCTTATGCACCATGCCAGAGAAGCCCTCGGACCAGTGTACGATTCTGTATTTTCTTTTATTTTGTTCAAATGACCAGAATACCTGGTAATGCCTGGAGCGCCACGAGGTCCTAAGCCGCAATATGCCATGTCTTGAGGCCTGCTTCTTGAACTTGATGCCCGGTATCCCTAGAAGGGGTATTGGTGCAAACTCCTTTACCACGCCTGGAGTTTTATTGTAAACCGTGAATAGATCCTGTAGGCCGCCGGTCCATGTCTCTTCGCTATCCTGGATTGCTTCGGATTCATCCCCATGCCATTCAAGTG
>WFZW01000109.1 GCA_015489365.1 Deltaproteobacteria bacterium
CCATTAGTGCAGTGCCCACAACCAAACGCACTGGTATTATATTAGTACTTAGGTACATCCTTATATTTATGAATATCTCGATAGCGATAAGTACAGCCAGAAACGCCCCAAAGGTTGCCAAGATATCACTTATTTTCAACAACATAAATGGTGGTTCATTGAGACGTTGATATAAAATATATATTACATCGCCAATCCCCCATACGATTACAGCTACCATCAAGATGGCAAGGATCTTTACCGCAAATTGAATAATCCGGTGAAGGATGCGGATTGTGGAATCCTCATGCTCCAGGTGAAGTTCATGGCCGGGTTCGTGATATTGCAGATTGTTTTCTCCGTCAGTCATGAAACTTGCCTCCATATTGAGAACTGACCCTGGCAATCGGCCAGGAATAGATGCTTGTCATTATGGACCCATGTGTGCCCATGGCAAAAGAAGGTCAAACCACCATACAATCCGTATCTTGACACTGCACCAAGGCATTAGGATACTGCTCCCTATAAAAACAAAATACCATGGATACAAGATGCGGCGGAAGCATTTTCCTCACCACATGTATCCGGACACCCTAGATAGAGACCATGTTATCCACATTGACAGCCTTAACTCAAGTCCTTTCTTAATCTGTCCGAAAAAACAATTAAGGCTCTAATGCGCCATTCCCTTTTATCTTGCCCTAGGGGAAACTTGGGATCCAAGGGACAGATATGCAGGGGACTCCACTAGGGGAAAAAGATGATAAAAAACCAGTTGCCTGGGATCTATCCAGGGAAGATTTCCTTAACACGTACCCATGGTCACACGAAACTCACAGGACCATCCAATCCATCCCTAACCATACTCCTCAAACCCGGCAGTATAATCGAAGGTTTTATCTTAAAGGCCCAGGGATCAATCTATCTTATAGATACCGGCAAGGGAGAAATACTTGCAAAGAGTGAAAGGCCCCTTGAACCAGGAAGCCATATAAAACTCCAGGTCCTAGATGATGGAACACCAGCCTCCGTAAGACTCATTCAGGAAATGCCCTCGTCGCCCCCTCTTAGGGCCATGAGGGATTTTTTGGCCCTAAGGTCCAGCCTTTCTAACCTGTCCAGGTTGGCCCAGGCTCAGGTAGAGGCGTCAGCAACATCCCCGATGACAAACCCTGTCACCACCGATGCTCCCCATGGTGCCTCGGCGCTTATCAGGACGTTTATCCAAGGTAGTAACCCTGAGCCTGAAAAGCTTAGACTGCTTTTGGGGCTGATTTCTTTTGATCCCTTATCAAAGTCCACTGCCTCCCCCCTGGAACAAATCCTCCAGATGGCCCTAAAGCCCGTCCCCGCAGCAGACACACCAGAGCAAGGTAACACCAGGGCAAAGATCCTGGCACAAGAACACATGGAAGGACCTCTGGGGCGCGCGCAAGTTTCAAATGTCATGGAAAAGGACCTATTTCAGGGCAACACGGCCATCAAACAGACCTTTCAAGAGGGCACACCCATTGAGGATAAGCCATCTTCCAGGATGTCACCAGTGCTCCCCAGGACTACCGATCCAGGTGCTACCATCACATCCCCACAAACCGATATGCCAGATTCCCAGTGGATCAAGGTAGCTAGAGGGCCTGGGGAGAAACACAGCTCAATATCAATGGACCGCAAGGTACTACAAAAACACCATGGCCCAGTACCTGCCAAACCAGGCAAAGGCTCTGTATTACAAAAGACGACCGGGCCAATTGTTCGTTCCACCACGGAGAATATACCCAGGGCCTCGGGATCGGATGCGGCTATAACAGGATCAGCCAGATCATTGGCTTCTCATGAAGGGGCTGGGCAAGAACCTATAATTATCAGGCAGGATATCGAAAGGACCCTTGAAAGGCCTCCATCGACCCCAAGGAGTAGTCAGGCGGAAGATCCTTCTCCAGAAGATCGGCCGATCCAGGCACAGGAGACACAAACAGATAAGATGCCACGACAGGTGCCTGATACACAGGAAGACAAGGATACCATTTCCTGTCTCCCCGGGGAAAGAAACCGTGGCGAGTGTGTGCCACAAAAGGCTGGCACCAGGATACTGGACGGGATCTCTACTAAAGAGAGCACCCAAGGCCAAGATGGACCAATAGATTTGCATCCAGCCGACAAAAGGATAGAAGGCCACCAGGAAAGACATATGCCATCCTGGATTAGGCCCCTTGTCGATCATCTTGAATCCGTCCACAATCTACAACATCTTTACCAAAAGGAGCTAGACCTGACCTTAATTCTCGTTCCCTTTCTATTCAAGAATGGACAAGGAACGGGGCACTGGGTTGCATGGAAAGAAGAGAATGAGGGCCAGGAAGGGGAACGGCCTTCCGGTTACCATCTTGCCTTCGACCTGGATCTGAACAATCTGGGGCCGGTAAGGATACATATCCTCCTTCGGTCAAAAAGGCTTGATATCTACATGGGAGCCGCCCCGGAAGGCCTAATGGTCCTGCGCCCGGGTTTTTCTGAATTGAAACAATCACTTCATAGACTTGGATATCAGGTGCAACTTACAGAGGTCTTCACTATAGAAGGCGCTGGGCAACCGATATTGCCCGGGCTCCATCTGCCTGATGTATCCAATCCCAAGGGCTCGTGCCACTTCGTAACATGACCAGGACAGGAAAGGATCGGAAGAAGGCCGTAGCACTACGGTATCAGGAGGGAAAAGATTCTGCGCCCAGGGTAACTGCAAAGGGGGAGGGCGCGGTGGCGGAAAAGATCCTTCGCATAGCAGAGGAGGCTGGCATCTCCATAAGGGAAGACAAGGACCTTGTAGAGGTACTTTCCAGGCTAGACCTTGATGCTGAAATCCCTCCAGACACCTATACAATAGTAGCTGAAATCCTTGCCTGGGTATACCGCATGAATAAATCACGGAATGGTTGAGAGGACCTTCGGCATCATGTCTTCTTGATCAAGATAGCATTATGGGTACAAAGATAGGCAAAAAATACCGCACCTGTTTTTTTTGACAGGTATGCCCATGCCTTTATCCCGAAAGACATACACAGTATTTTTTTGCCCGCCACATAACTCCTTTAAATATAAGGATTTTTTGGCCAAGAATCCCGTCTCGTCCACGTCTGCCCCTCTGCGGCATACTACTTGCTGTGTAATTTCATCACCAGTTGCCCCTTAATGGGTAGGCCCAGCCCTTGCAGCGACCATTCTCCTCCTTTCTTTCCTGGGAATTTGCCACCTCAGGGTAAGCGGCCATTGAATCCCCTCTCAACGAGGGTTGCCGCAAGGGCTGGATCTACCCATTAAGAGCATCCTATTGAAGGAGATTAGGATATGGAAATAAACAATTTTCAGGGACTTCATCCCTACACTAGATTAGGTCACATGGAGGCCCTGGAGGGAGCGGTCATCCTAGAGCGAAAACTCGACGTGATCGCCAACAACATGGCCAATATCGACACCGTAGGCTTCAAAAAACAGGGAATCACCTTTGCAGAACACCTCTTATCCCAGGTAGATGGCACCAAGCGTACCGCCAAGGGGGAACTTGGATGGACAAATTTTGCCCCTGGCAACCTTCGCGTAACCGGCAATCCCCTGGATTTTGCCATAGAGGGGAAGGGATTTTTCGTGATAGATACACCCAATGGAAAAATGTATACGAGGGCAGGCAATTTTACATTGGATGCCCAAAATCAACTGGTCACACAGGAAGGATATCCTGTACTAGGCAACGGAGCACCAATCGTACTGGAGGATACCACCGGCAAGGGCCTATGGCTTAGCGGTGATGGCAGATTCTTTGTGGACAGCACCCAGACAGGTGCAATAGACGTGGTCTCATTCGACAATCCCCAGGCCTTGCAGCGAATGGGTGGCAACCTATTTTCTGCTCCCCCGAGGGCAGGGGCCGCGATCCCTGTCGATGCCAGGGTTAAACAGGGTTACCTGGAGGATTCAAACGTCAATCCGCTAGAGACCATGATCCAATTGATAGATGTGTATAGATCATACGAAGTTCAACAGAAGGCCCTTCAGACAGTGGATCAGATGGACAACCAGGCGGCCAGTGAAGTCGGCAAGCCTTCATAATGGCGCAAACTTCATGTTCCAATGGGAACATTTTGTCTTTTGTCCATGTGTGTCCATGGCTAATTAAGAATGCATTTTCAAATAAAAAAAGGCAGCATATAGGAGGGAGATTCCAAGATGATGAGAGCATTATGGGCCAGCGCATCCGGTATGAACAGTATGCAGCTAAACATGGATGTCATATCCAACAACCTGGCAAATACCAATACCATTGGATTCAAACGAAGCAGGGCGGACTTTGAGGATCTACTGTATCAAACCGTTAGAATGGCCGGTACGGAAAACGCAGACGGTACCCAGGTCCCCACGGGGATGCAGATAGGCATGGGTTCAAGGCCCACTGCGGTCCAAAAGATATTTACCCAGGGAGACTATGAAAACACGGGTAACGAGCTTGATTGGGCCATAGAGGGCCGAGGATTTTTCAAGGTTGTCAGCAATGGAGAAGAGCTTTACACCCGCGCCGGGGCATTCAAGCTCGACAAGGACGGTTATATCGTTACCTCCAATGGTGACAGGTTGCAGCCAGAGTTTGCCGTTCCCTCTGGCACGACCAAGATTACCATCGATAGCTACGGACTGCTGGTGGCCTCGGATGGCAATGGTACCCCCCTAGCCTCCACTCAACTTACCATCTTCGATTTTGCCAACCCTGCTGGCTTAAACAGTATTGGACGTAACCTTTACAGGCCAACCCAGGCCTCAGGAGATCCTGTAGAAGGAAACCCAGGCACAGAGGAGTTTGGGACCATAAGCCAAGGTTTCCTGGAACAATCGAATGTAGATGTGGTGAAGGAAATGATCGATATGATCGTGACCCAGAGGGCCTATGAATTAAATTCCAAGAGTGTTCAGACCTCGGACGAAATGCTCGGAATCGCAAACAATCTCAAGAGATAAATTGATATTATGTTAAAAATATTACATGAAAACATTAACGGTGGAGGCAAAGCCAAAGCTTCTGTATCACTTGGCAGGCTCCAAGATAAGCTACACCTTGAGCGCTTGCAAGGATGCAGTGGCCCAAGAAATGCGAACCGCTCAAATAGCGCAATCTACCCTATGGCTTCGATATCGTTGCTCCTGCTACTATCCTTTATTGCCTGCTGGCCCGTGCATGCTGCCTATGTACCGGCCGAGAGGGCCGGTATGCAGCTC
>WFZW01000110.1 GCA_015489365.1 Deltaproteobacteria bacterium
CGACAGGTCCTGCCCTACCCTTGGCCATGGCCAGCCTGAAGGCATCCTGAAAGGTCGTCATGCCTGTCTTTGATATCAAGGAATCCCAAATGATGGTCCCTTTAAGGATCTCCTGCGGAAAGCCCAATATTTCATTTGTGGTTTCATTGACCTCGGTTATACGACCAGTCTCATCAAGTATGATTACGATTATACCCGCGGAATCGACCACAGCACGGCTAAAGTCCCTTTCCCTCAAAAGCTTCTTTTCCAGGGCCACCCTTTCAGATATATCCATAACCAGGGCAAAACCACCCAATATGGTCCCGTTTTCATCCTTAAGGGGAAAGGCTAGTGCTGATATCTCCATCTCCTTTCCCGTGATTGCCGATCGATAACTTCCTTCATAACTTATTTCCTCACCCCGGAGTACAGACCTGGTAAACTTACGAAGCAATGGGCTGCATGTCTGTAGTGCCTTGAATCCCAAGATCTCTTCACGTGGTGCCCCAAGGAACCCTGCCAATTGCTCATTGCAGTCGATGATCACCCCATGACGATCGCAACAAAGTATCCCTACAGGGGCCCTTTCAAAAAACAGGCGATATCTTTCCCTGGCCTCGGCTAGGGCAAGCTCTGCTTCCTTTTCGACCGTGATATCGATCAAGACGAATAGGCACTTGTCTATTCCACCTGTGCACATGCCAACGCGGTCATTGTTTGCCGCTATCTGTCTGACCCACCTGTAGTTGCCTTTTTTGCTGATTATCCTATAGGTAATATTCAATTCTTTAGACTGGCCCCTGCCTAGATCGTGCAATGCAGAAAAATACCTTTGCCTATCTTCAGGATGCACGAGACTGGTAAAAAACGAGGGATCTTCCTCGAATCGCCTCAGGGGATATCCGGTCCATATTTCTATCAACGAGGACAGGTAGATTGTATGGGTTGGATCCTCTATGGCTGTGGCCATCGCCACGAATGGAAGATTCGCAAGGATTGTACTCTGGGTACTATCCGTGCATATGAAAAGGGTCATTTCTCCCTTTTCCGTTAAAATTGTACAGGATGATAGGTCACAGGAAAGCATCCCACGGCAGAGACCATGGAATCTGTGGTTTGTGCCATCATACTGGTGGAGCTGCCTGTCTGATAACCACTTAAAAAGGCCAGGTAAGGCCTTCTCAAGCAGCCTGTGAAGGCCTTCTTCATCGATGGCTGAAGTTGATTCAAGGCCGGCTATCTTTAAAAACAGGGGATTTGCGTGAACGATTCTGTCTCTTTCCACAAGGGCAGTAGCCACCGGTAGGGTATCAAGCATCTCCTTTAGGGTCTCTGAATCGAATATCTTTGTATGTTCCACCTCAAAGGACCTCGAAGGGATTCTCCTCTATCCAGCCAGAACGTCATCAAAGAGACCTTTGAAAAAATTCCATGCTGGCCAGCCCATGGGATCTCATAATCTATTGCAATGGTCTTTTATTATTCCTTGCAAATAGGCTGCCATGAGGTATGACGACAATGGATAAAAAATTCATAAGGAATAGGCATGGTCAAAACCTGAAGGCCGAATCGGGATCGTCTTCGTACCTTATCTCATCTACAGGTCCACGCCTTCCATGGCCGGCATAAAGACGGTTGGGGGCATTGAAGACGATACCAGGCTCCCTTCCGAGGCATCTGTACCCGTGTACGACCCCGGGTGGCACTAGTACCGATTTGGGGGCGTCCTTGCCTGCAAAGATCGTTTGGTATCTTTTAAATGTTACGGAATCAGGCCGATTATCCCACAACCTCAACTCGAAATTCCCCGGGCCTATGAAACAAAATAGATCGGTCTGTTCCAAGTGGGCATGTGGGCCCCTTATGACTCCCGGATAGGTAAGTGACACATAAGACATCTGGGGGAATTGAGATGTTTCGATCTCATCTCCCCTGAAAAGTTCACATAGCCATCCTCGCTCATCAAGGAATTTCTTCAGATGTTTGATTACTACGCCTTCTATCTCACCCTTCTCAAACGGCGATGCCTTCATATCCTTCATTGGAAATCCTCTCCCAGCTAGCTTCCATGTACCTCTTGCCTTTTATCCATGTATGTTTTTGTGTGTCCATGGCAATCAAAAAAATGCATTTAGTTGAGGCACAGATACTTCACGCAACCCTTAGTCCCGGGGCTTGGTCGATCAACAATGTTCAAGATTGAGCTAGAGAACTAGACCTCGACCTGGCTGTGATCTCCTATCATGAGGCGCAAGGCCTTCATATTGTGCCCTCCCCTCCTTACGACTGCATGCCTGCCTATAAGGCTGTCTTCGAGCCGCTGGACTCCTACCACCTCTGCGTCCTCTAGTATCACCGTATGTTCAATCACCGAGTCACTTATGCGGCTGCCTGCACCTATACTGGTAAACGGGCCGATGAAGGAATCTACTATCTCCACACCAGGGCCTATGACCACCGGTCCTCTTATGATACTTCCCCTGATAACGGATCCATCCCCAATGGCAACCCTGCCCTCCACTGTGCTGGCCCCGTCTACGTCACCACTGACATCCCTAACCGTGTATTCATCGAGGACCGTGGTATTGGCAGCCAGGAAATCATCCTTTTTCCCAGTATCAAGCCACCAGTCATCGAGTATCTCCCCCTTGACCCTTGCATCCATGTCGATCAAGCACTGTATGGCATCGGTTATTTCAAGCTCTCCCCTCCATGAGGGCTTGATCCTGGAAATGGCCTCGTGAATTATCGGATTGAACAGATAGACCCCTACCAAGGCCAGATCAGAGGGGGGATCCTTTGGCTTTTCCACAAGCTTTACGATCTGCCCTTTAGCGTCAAGCTTGGCCACACCAAAGGCAGTTGGATCGGCAACCTTCTTGAGAAAGATAAGGGTGTCCGATTCATCGGATTTAAAACTCTCTATGGCACGGGCGATGCCCGATCCCAACAGGTTATCTCCTAGATACATGACGAACGGGGAATCACCAAGGAATGGCCTTGCAATTTTTACTGCATGGGCAAGCCCCAGGGGCCTTTCCTGAACGATGTATGTGATCTTAAAACCCCATTGGTTACCATCACCTAGGTACTGGCGTACCTCTGCCTGGGTCTCAGGGGCCACCACCACTCCCACATCCGCTATCCCGGCCTCTGCGAGGTGTCTCATCACATATCCGAGTATGGGCTGATTGGCCACCGGGACAAGCTGCTTGGCCATGGTATGGGTAAGTGGTCTAAGCCTGGTCCCCCTGCCGCCACTAAGGACCAATCCTTTCATACGTAACAGCTCTCCTTTCAAGACAATTGGTCAGTGTCTCAAGACGGGCCTGCCAATCCCGGGAAGAAACGGTGATTTCAGCACGTCTTACCGTCTCGTCTACAAAGGAAAGGTGCAGAGACAACGGACTAGAAACCAGGCCTTCACCAAGGTAGTCGGCCCATTCGATAATTACCAGGTTGTCCTCGTAAAGGTATTCTTCAAGCCCTGTCTCAAGCACGTCTGCCCTTGGCCCGAGTCGGTACATATCTACATGGATCAAGGGCACCTTTCCACCAGGATGTTCATGGATGATGGTAAAGGATGGACTGGTAATCTCCCCCGGATCAATCCCTAAACCAGAAGCAATGGCCTTTGTCAAGGTGGTTTTGCCAGTCCCAAGGTCACCGGACAAGAAGATGACATCTCCCGGTCCAAGGATAGAGGCGAGACAATCTCCAAGGGCCCTGGTAACATCGATGTCATTGAGTAGGCAGGTTATCTTAAACATGGTGGGCACCCGTTGGCTTATTCGGTTAAATGATAAATCTACCAATGGTTATAGGGCATGTAGAGAATCCAGTATCATATTTACTACTGTATCAACCGCCTCCTCATGAGCACAACGGCAATCCAACAACATATCCCACAGGTTACAACTGTAATAATCATGTGGAGCTGCCATTGTCCGCCTATCTTTCCATAGCATAACATCCTGGCAAGGCTCACCACATGCGTAAGTGGCAGGGTGCCAACGGCTATCCTCGCCTTTAAATTGAGAGTGTCTATGGAAAAGAAAATCCCGGAAAAAAGGAACAGAGGCGTAATGATCAATGAAGTAAAATAATTGAAGAATTCATAGTTGGTAGCCGTAGCCGTCATGACAAGGCCAAGGGCTGCAAAGAACATACCTTCAAGAAAAAGGATAGGAATAAGCAGGGCTGTCCAGTAGGATGGAATGACGTCAAAGAGGGGAAGCGCTGCAAGCATGATAAGCCCAGATATCAAGCCCTTGGTGGCACCCCAGAGGATCTCTCCCATGGTGAGCGATTCAACACTTACAGGTGTCATGAGAATGGCCTCAAAGGTACCCTGAGTGGAAAGCCTGGTATAGGCCCCATAAGTTGCCTCAAAGGCTGCACTATACATCACAGCAGAGGCCACCAGCCCTGGGGCGATGAACTGGAGGTAGGTCAGGCCCTCTATTGTCGGGATTTGACGCCCAAGGCCATAGCCCATGGCCAGCAAGAACAGAAAAGGCTGTCCAAGGTTTCCAATAAGGCTTGCCTGGATATGCTTCTGCCATACCCTGAAATTTCGCATCCAGACCCTAAACACCCTAATCCTCCCTCAAGGTCCTCCCTGTAAGTTTAAGGAAAAGGTCCTCCAGACTTGCTGGCCTTTTTATAACCTGTCGATGGCTCAAGGCAATCGCCTCAAGCTCCGGGCACCATTTCTTCACATATATAAAGAGCCTGTTCTTGGTCATATCAAGCTCCACATCACATGACCTTAGCCCTGTAGCCAATCTCTTCAACTCATCGGATCGATCGGATACCTCGAGGACCTCTATCCCTACCATCTGCCTTACCATGCTGGCCGGCTTTCCACTGGCAATTATCCTCCCCTGATCGACTATAATGACCCTTGTAGCAAGGCTTGAGACCTCTTCCATATAGTGGCTAGTAAGGAGCATGGTGGTACCATGGCGCCTCAAGGCACCAAGCCTTTCCCATATGAGATGCCTGGCCTGGGGATCAAGCCCCACAGTGGGTTCATCCAATATGAGGAGATCCGGGGAATTTATCAGGGCCCTTGCAAGTAGAAGCCTCCTCCTTTGGCCCCCTGACAGGTGTTCTATGATCTCTCCACTACGGTTTCCCAGGGCAAAGAATCCTAACAGTGATTCGGCCCTGTCCCTTGCGCTGCTACGTTTAATGCCGAAATAGGATGCATAGGTCAGGAGGTTTTCAAGCACGGAGAGATCTGGATCCAGGTTGTCCATCTGGGGAGAGACACCGATCCTCTGTTTTATCCTACGTAGATGGCCAGATAGAGGGATATCAAATACCTTGATATGCCCATCGGTTGGACGCACAAGGCCAAGAAGCATGCGGATGGTGGTGGTCTTTCCTGCCCCGTTGGGACCTAGAAGACCTACAGATTCCCCTGGAAATATTGAAAAATCAAGGCCCTTGACCACGGGCCTGTCACCAAAATGCTTGGTCAGTCCAGAGACCTCCACGATGGGTCTTGTCGTTTTCGTTGACTTGGCCTCGTTCATGAACCATCCAGACATGAAGACCTGGCGCGTCTCATGGTATCTGCAAGCCTTACGGCAGCCACCATGCTTGCACAATCCGCCTGCCCTGTACCAGCTATGTCGTAACCCGTACCGTGATCCACCGATGTCCTGATGATCGGTAAGCCCAGGGTGACATTCACCCCATCCTTGAAATGTAACAACTTGAACGGAATAAGTCCCTGATCGTGATATTGGCAGACCACTGCATCGAACCTTCCCATTGATGCAAAGTAAAAAACCGTGTCAGGGGGATAGGGACCAGAGGCATCTATTCCCGCCTCCCTTGCCCTGGATATGGCAACCTCTATGATCCTTGATTCCTCATCTCCAAAAAGCCCACCTTCCCCTGCATGGGGATTTAGGCCACAAACCGCTATCCTTGGGGACTTTATGGCAAAATCCGATACCAGGGATTCGTGGATCAACTCGATGATATCGAGATTCTTCGAAACCGAGATAAGATTAGGTACGTCACGAAGCGGACAGTGAATGGTGACAAGTACCACCTTAAGCCTCTGACCTGCAAGCAGCATAGCAAATCTCTGTGTACCTGTCCTTGATGCAAGGATCTCGGTATGGCCTGGAAACCCTATCCCGGCAAGCCTTAACCCTGCCTTGTTTATGGGTCCTGTCACCATGCCGGACAGTGCCCCTGAAAGACACATATCTATGGCCGCATTCACGTAGGTAAAGGATGCCTGACCGGTCAGCCTGCTTGACACCCCGAAGGGTACCGATTCTGGATCAAGATTTGTAAGCTCGTAGACGTTTACCGTTCCCTTTTTTAGGGGCATGCCAGGCATCCACGCACTAAGGTCAATGGTAGAGCATGTCCTAGTGCGTGCCCTCTTCAGGATTTCCATGTCACCAAGTACCACTGCAAAGGACCGCTCCCTCCAAGTCACCTCCTGATCGAAGGCCTTGACAATCACCTCTGGTCCAACCCCGGCAGGACACCCCATGGTAATACCAAGCGGCGCCATCGTGGATCCGGCCACCCTATGATCCCTGTGCATTATCATCGAGCACATCGTGTATAATCACCTTGTCCAGCCCGGAGATCTCGCTCAACTCCACGTCAACGTGTTCGCTGGCTGCTGTCTTGAGGGTGATACCGGAAAAATCCGGTTGTATGGGAAGTTCTCTTCTACCCCTGTCAACGAGGACGGCAAGCTCGATCTTCCTTGGGCGTCCGTAATCCGTCAGGGCGTCGAGCGCGGCCCTTACCGTTCTACCTGTATAGAGCACGTCATCTACCAGCACCAGTATCATGTCCTCTATTGCAAAGGGGATATCGGTCTTTCTTATAATGGGATGTTGGCTTAATGTACTCCAATCATCCCTGTAAAGGGTTATATCAAGCACCCCCATTGGCGGCATTACCCCTTCTATGGTGGCTATCCTCTGTCTAAGCCTTTCCGCCAGGGGGACCCCGCCCGTTCTGATGCCCACCAGGGCCAGATCCTTTACTCCCTTATTCCTTTCAACAATTTCATGGGCTATACGGGTAAGGGCCCGCTCCATTTCCCTCGAATCCATTACGATCTTGCTTTCTTTTTTCACTGCTTCCTCCAGGTCTTGCGGATCTACAACGCCAAGATAAATTCTTCCGTTGTAGAAGGCCAGGCTTTTTGTTAAATAGATCCTTTGACTTTTGTCAATCAAACCACGCCGCATTACAGGGTGTATACCTCTTTCGCTACAGAAGCATGCACGGACCTCAAGGGCCTGGATGGTAGGGCATCCAGCCGCCGTATGTAAAAATCATTACACGTTATTTTCGAGGAATGGCCATGGCAGGTGAAAACCGGATAAAGAAAATCAGGAACATAGGTATAATTGCCCACATCGATGCTGGGAAGACCACGCTGACCGAAAGAATCCTGTATTACACTGGCAAGACCCACAAGATAGGAGAGGTGCACGACGGCCAAGCAACCATGGATTGGATGCCTGAGGAACAGGAAAGGGGCATCACTATTACCTCGGCAGTAACTACCTGCTTCTGGCAGGGAAAGGAGATCCATATAATAGATACCCCAGGCCATGTGGACTTTACCATCGAGGTAGAACGCTCCCTCAGGGTACTCGATGGGGCACTTGGGGTATTTTGCGCTGTAGGGGGCGTAGAGCCCCAGTCAGAGACCGTTTGGCACCAGGCAGACAAATACAAGGTCCCCAAGATGGCCTTCATTAACAAGATGGACCGGCTGGGCGCAAATTTTTGGGGCACCATCGAACAGATAAGGGAGAAACTCGGCGCACACCCCTTGATTCTGACGTTACCCTACGGTGCTGAAGACGGCTTTCAAGGGGTCTTCGACGTAATAAAAGATAAGTGGATATATTGGGACGAGGCCAGCGAAGGACGGGAATTCGAGGAACGCCCTGTTCCCCCCGAACATGAAGAGGATGTATCCCTGGCCAGGGAGGAACTACTTGAGGCCCTATCTGAGATCGATGACGAGATCATGGAAAAGTACCTCGGTGAGGAAGAAATCACGCCCCAGCAACTGCACCAGGCCATCAGGAAGGCCTGTATAACCTTGAAGGGTGTACCGGTCTTTTGTGGATCTGCCCTCAAGAATAAAGGGGTTCAGCCAGTACTGAATGGCATAACTCGCTATTTACCAAGTCCACTCGACATACCACCAATAAGGGGAATAAATCCGGATACTGGCCAGGAAGAGGAAAGACCAGCCAGGTATGACAGTCCCTTGTCTGCCCTTGCATTCAAGGTTCAGATGGACCAAGGCAGAAAAATGACCTATGTTCGAATCTATTCCGGACTGATGAAGGCTGGAGAAGAGGTGTGGAACTCTGCCAAGAAATGCAAGGAAAAGGCAGCAAGAATACTCCAAATGCACGCTAACAAGAGGGAGAGGATCAAGGAAGCTGGTGCCGGCCAGATAGTGGCGGTTATGGGTCTTAAGCGTTCCTCCACAGGCGATACCCTTTGTGACCCGGCCCACCCGATACTGTTAGAGCCAATTGAGACATATCAGCCGGTTATATCCATTGCCGTAGAGCCCAAAACCACAGGCGACCAGGAAAAAATAGAGGCGGCACTCGACAAACTTGCCGAGGAGGATCCCACCTTCAAGGTACGATTCGATGAAGAAACCGGCCAGACGATAATATCTGGTATGGGCGAACTGCACCTAGATGTATTGGTACACAGGCTACAAAGGGAATTTCATGCCCCGGTAAACGTTGGAAAGCCCCAGGTGGTCTATAGGGAATCCATACAGAAGGAGGCTACTGTCACCGAACGCTTTGACAGGGAGATCGGTGGTGGAAGGCAGGTGGCAACCGTTACCATTATGGTATATCCAAGGCAGAGGGGGGAAGGAAACAAGGTAGTAAGTGAACTTCCACCAGAAAGGCTCCCTGAAGGTTACGAAGAATTGATATTAAAAACCCTGCGCCAAGGCCTTGAAAGTGGAGTGCTCAAGGGTTTTCCCATGATAGATGTAGGGGTAGTGCTAAAGGATGCTATTTTCGAGGAGGGACTTTCCACTGACATAGCCTTCAGGGCTGCGGCATCCATGGGACTCAAGAAGGCCTGTGAGGCCGCAGGACCGGTGCTTCTTGAACCTATGATGAGCGTAGAGGTCCTGGTACCTGAAAGTTACATGGGAGAGGTCATAGGGGATCTCAACAGCAGGGGTGGAAAGGTGGAACATATAGAGCCTCGCGGACCTGTACAGGTAATAAGGGCCTCTGTACCCCTTTCCAAGATGTTCGGCTATTCCACGGCGCTTAGATCCACGACCCAGGGACGCGGAACCTTCACGATGGTATTTTCCCACTATGACCTGGTAAGTTAGTTCCTTGGATAGTCGGTCAAACAACAGTCTACCCGACCTTGTGACAAAAGAGGCAACGATACTTAGGTGGATGGTTCTTGGGTAGAGGGGCTGTCCCCTTGGGATTGTGGCATTTTATACAAAAGGCCTCGGCATCCCTTTTCTTCATGTGATGAAACCTTGCGTGGATCTCATCGTTTGGCAGCTTTATGGTGGTTTCAGGTGGGGCGTTCCATAGAAATAACAGCAACCCTGTACAAAATGCCAGGAATGCCAGATTGTATATCATCCTAGCCCTTTTTTTCACGGCACGATATCCATTCTAAGGCCCTAGATGACGGGCAAGAAGGCCTGTGAAAGGCCCTCCGCAATAAAACATCCGGTAAAAATTTGTATAACTTCCTTTAACCTAACCGGCTTTTGGATTGGCATATTAATCCAAGAAATACTTGAGCCTGTCCCGCCTGCTCGAATGACGCAGCCGATTAAGGGCCTTTTTCTCGATCTGGCGGATACGCTCCCTGGATACATTGAATCGCCTGCCGATCTCTTCCAGGGTGTATTCACTGTCCTCGCCAATTCCGAAACGAAGCCGTATTATCTTCTCTTCCCTTGGACTCAAGGTGGCCAATATGCTCTTGATTCGCTCGGTAAGCTCCCTTTCACGAACCGTCTCATAGGGAGAAACGGCATCCTTGTTCTCTATGAAATCACCAAGGGTACTATCTTCATCCCCCACTGGAGTCTCGAGTGAAACCGGTTCCCTGGATGCCTCCAATATGGAAAGTATCTTTTCCATTGGAAGGCCGGTTCTCTCTGAGATCTCAAGGGGGGTGGGTTCTCTACCCAGTTCCTTGAGCATTGCATAGAATGCCTTGAAAAACTGGCTCCTGAGTTCCAAGAAATGCACAGGAAGCCTGATAGTCCTGGTCTTATCGAGGATGGCCCTCGTAATAGCCTGGCGGATCCACCAACTTGCATAGGTAGAGAACTTATTACCCTTGGTGTAATCAAAGCGAAAAACCGCCCTCATGAGCCCCAGATTTCCTTCCTGGATCAGATCCGCAAGGGAAAGCCCCTGATGCATGTAGCGCTTGGCTATACTAACCACGAGCCTCAAATTGGCGTTTATCATCTCGTCCTTGGCCACCTCTATATTCCTTTGGTGCATCTTGACGAGATCCCTCAATGCCTTGAGGTTTTCGTCATCCTCGTAGGTATCAACGATACTATCCACCATGGTGACCAGATAATTCAACTGCTGCTTCTTTGGCTTTAGGGAAGGATCACGCCTTTTCCAGGTACGGATTTGCTCACGAAGGGCCTCCATCTCTGGAAAATCCGAGGGATGCTCCATCACAGCCATTATTATGCCATTAAAACCCTCGCGGATCGTACGGCTGAGGTCCTCTTCCTTTTCGGGTGTCAACAGCTCGTACCGGCCCATTTCCCTGAGATAGGTTGTGGTTATCTCCTCCGAGTCGGTATAACCGCCAGAGTCCAACACCACATCCTTCTTGGCCTTCTCTTCCTTGGCAATGTGTTCGATCGCCTTACCCGTGGTCTCCGGTGCCTCTATCCCAGGTCCAGAAACTGCCTTCTTTACAGAAATAACCGATGTCTCCGAGTCGCCAATAACCTCTATATTGTTACGGCAAAGGACCTCGAAGATCTCTTCGAGCTTTTCTGGATCCTTGATGTCATCCGGTATGAGCTTATTCAAGGCCTCATAGGTTAGCGACCCACCATGACCAGCCTCAAGCAACCGGTCCATATACCCATTGGAATCATGATCAGTGCTTTTCCTGACGACTTTTATCTGCATTTCACGTCCAAATTCAAATTAATTTAGTATTGATATTGTGGAATAAGTAGTTAACTTGAAAAAGCCATTTTGACGGCCTGAGAAGTTTTCAAGGAATTGATTTTTTACTGAAGCCGCAAAAAGAACGGGTAAATATATACCAACCTTTTTCCAAAAACAACTTTTTTTTAAATTTAGGTATTGGGGCCCTGAAAGTAAAGGCGTTAAGCCTTTATTTTTCTTGGAAGATGGGCAATTCTTGCATACATGACAGAGGGAACAAACATGATACAAAAGGACCTTTACGATATTTTGGGGGTAAAGCCTGATGCCAGCGATGAGGATATCAAAAAGGCTTTCAGGAAACTTGCAAGAAAATATCATCCCGATCTCAATCCAGGGGACAAGGAGGCGGAAACAAAATTCAAGGATATCAACGAGGCCTATGCCATACTGAGCGATCCCGAAAAGAGAAAGGAATATGACCAGTTGAGGGAAGCTGCAAAATCGGGGGCAACCTTTCGTTCACCTGGAGGAGAACGTGTATATGACTTTACGAATTTTCAAGACGAATACGGTGCGGACCTTGGCTCCCTTTTTGAGAATCTCTTTGGTTTCAAAAGGGACAGCGGCTTCCGAACCCACCCTATGAAAGGGCAGGACCTTCGTTTCAGATTACAGATCGACCTCAGGGACGCAGCATTTGGCAACCAGGTGGAGGTGGCAATCCCCTTGATGGGAGAGACGAAACGCTACAAGATACGTATCCCCAAGGGGGCCGATACAGGGACCACTATTCGCTTGCCTGGAAAGGGAGGACCGGGGATGCACGGAGGCCCTCCAGGTGATCTGTTCATTGAGCTAGAGGTACGCCCTGATCCCATATTTACCAGGAAGGGTAAGGATCTCTACGTAAAGGCACCGGTAAACCTTTTTGATGCCGTACTTGGAGGTGAAATAGAGGTGCCTACCCTGGATGGGCGAGTCAAGATGAAGATCCCTCCTGGAACACAATGCGGTCAGAAGCTGCGGCTTAAGGGTAAAGGAATGCCTGATTCCAGGGGACATAAGGGTGATGAATATGTAGAAATCCAGATAGTAATCCCCAAGAAGCTTAGCCGAAAGGCCAAAAATATGTTTAAGGAATTGAAAGAACTTGTCCTTTAAGGGATAGTTTTTATCCAAAAATGCATTTTTTGATTGGCCATGGATGGATACGCAAAGGACATCCATGGACAAAAGGTAAAATGTTTCCAGTGGTGCATTTTTATACTTTGTTGCGCCTGTACCGGAAATGGCAGTTACTGGAAAAACACACCTGTATGAAGGCCGTATTTTCAGGTCTGGGGGGCAAGGTAAGGGCCTGCACGAAAGTAGGTAACAGGAAGGATAGCTATCTCAATAGAACCCTTCTTATTATGTCCTTAAGCTGGTCGAAATCCGTTGCCATCTCCCTTTCGATATCCCTTTTTTCATCTACAGCATAGCATGGACCTATATAGTGATCTATCTGGATCCCACGATCCTTACAATAGCCCTCAAGGGACCATTTGGTCATGCTTCCCACAAGGAAGGCACCATTTTCTGCACCCCACTCGAAGTGAGGGCCATCCCCTCCGCTGTCCCCTATGATTACGATCTTTTCATAGGGGATTAGTCGCAGGTCTGCTGCCTTCTTTGTATTGACAGGCTTATCCGTAATCTCCAAGAGTTCAAACAACATATCTGGATCGGTTTTACAATGCCCGTAACGAAATGCAGGATGTGCAGACAGGGCTGAAATCGGTGGAAGTAATCCCCTGGCCAGGACCCTTTGGAAAAATCCAATACTGGCCGTGGTATTTATCATGAAAAACACGTCGTTCCTCTTGCACCACTCTATAAGCTCACTAACCCCTGTATAAGTGGCAAATTTTTTCTCCAAGTAGCTATCCATCTGTTTCTGGGTCAAGGCACGGGGACATATATCCTTTAGTAGATTCATAGCCTTTGAAAGTGGCATCTTGTTGCTGGTATATTCTTTGAATATCCTCTCCAGCTCCTCTTTGATATCGGGGTATGCAAAAATAAAGGGATCAAAGGGTCCCATGGGTGAAAGACACTCGTTCCAGTCTGTTGATACCATTGCCTTAAAAGGTCTCTGCCCCGTACCTGCTTTCATGATTTCTCCTTGTTTGTACCTGTGAAAAGACTCAAACGACGTCAAATGGATTGTCTTGGCCTTCCTGTACGCCTTTTTAAAAAAACTGCCAGCCCTGCAAAGGAGATCTCCCCCAGGGGATCATAGCACTGAAAAAAACCAAAAGACGTGGACAGGAGACGACCACCTGAGGTTCAGGGTGATATTGCAGTATATAATGGAGAAGCAAGGCGTTTCAATACATCCATCAAAGGCTTGCTTGCCTGGGATGGAGTTTCCGGAACTGGTTCGGTTGTAGATAGGGGCCGGCAATCGTAATCCACGTGCCCGTTCTAGTCCAGGTTGACCGGTACCCAAGGTCTCTTGTATGCTGATTTAAGTCAGTACCCCTGAAAATATTTTGTCTTTTGCACATGTACGGCCCATGTATCCATGGCTAATCGAAAAAGCATTTTTGGATAGAATTATATGCCCAAAAAGGTGCTACTAATCGAGGATGAAGGGCGGCTGCGTCGTCTTCTACAACTTGTCCTGGAGGATGCGGGATACGATGTAAAGACTGCATCAGAGGGCAACAAGGGAATTGCGCTATGGCAGGCCTGGAAGCCGGATGTGGTAATAACCGATCTCAAGATGCAGCCTGTCGATGGAATAGATGTGCTCAGACACGGTAATAGACTATATCCGGAAACACCCTGTATTATTCTAACCGCCTTTGGCACTGTCACCACGGCTGTAAATGCCATGAAACAGGGGGCCTACGATTTCTTGACCAAGCCAGTGGATCACAGTCACCTGATTGAGGTGGTCCAACAGGCCTTGATAGAAAGGGACAAGAGCCAAAAAACCGAACATAATATGATCGGTACCTCCCCGGAAATGGAGAAGGTGCGCAGTGAGATCCGCATTCTGGCCTCCACGGATAGTGCAGTCCTGATCCAGGGAGAATCTGGCACTGGCAAGGAACTCGCCGCAAGAGCCATCCATGCTGCATCTACCCGAAGCTCTGGACCATTTATCAGAATTAACTGTGCCTCTATACCGAGGGAACTCCTTGAAAGCGAACTTTTTGGCCACAAGAAAGGGGCCTTTACAGGTGCCAGCAAAGACCGGGCAGGGGTGTTCACCAGGGCCCATGGTGGCGTTCTCTTCCTTGATGAAATAGGCGATATGCCCCTGGAACTTCAACCAAAGCTGCTACACGCAGTGGAGGAAAAGGAGATTAGGCCTATAGGAGGTGGAAAGCCACATGCTGTATCCATAAAGATACTCTCAGCCACCAACCAGGACCTGGAAGTGATGGTAAAGGAAAAACGTTTTCGAACAGACCTTTTCTACCGGCTCAACACCATGATATTGGAACTTCCTCCCCTTCGAAGGCGGAGGGGAGATATTAAGGTGCTTGCTGAATATTTTATAACACGGTTCGCCCGGGAATTTGGACGCCAAGAACCTGAAATCAGCAAGGCGGCATTGGATATGCTTAGTGGATACCATTGGCCGGGCAATGTGCGGGAACTCCGTAATGTAATGGAACGGGCCGTGCTGGTATGCCTGGAACCCAAGATCAAGCCCCATCATCTTACCGAGTCCATCCAGCGCAAACACAAAAACGAAAAAATGGAAACGCGTTCGTCCCTTGACCTTGTAGCCAAGGAGCAGGAACTATTGATTGCCGCTCTTGAACAGTGTAACTGGAACCAGACAAAGGCAGCCAAAAAACTAAACATCACTAGAAGCGCACTGCGTTACCGACTTCAAAAATATGGAATAGTAAAAAGCCCTCCATAGGGCCATGGATATGAATCTGTAGCACCCTTAATCCCATGCCCCACCAGACATATATCCTGTGCTAAACCGCCTTGATGCCCTGACCTTATTTTCCTTTTCGTGCCACCACAAACCCAAGCAGCCCTGAACCAAGCAGCCAGATAGCTCCAGGAACGGGCACTGGGTTGGCGTTAGAGGCACCAGTTTCTCCTGTAATTACAGCTCCCTGACCGAATTTAGCAATGACAGGCGATGCGGGTTCAGCGGCAGCATAATATCTGAAACCAAAGTCGGTATAGGGATTAAACTCATCACCACCGTTTCCATAGGTAGATCCGGCTGGAATCCAGCCGTCAGGGTACGAAAATACACCGTCGAGGTATTCATCAAGCCCATCAGGCAGGGCTACATAGGCATATTGGTAACCATAATGACCAAAGAATTCATCCCATGTATACCCAAAAAATGAGGCTATCGTTATTTGATTTTCATCCGCATCATTGAGGACTTCAAAGTCCCAAGCTTCTCCATCCACTATGCGCGTGTTATATCCCCAATCGCCCACTGGGCTGTCTGTTCCCGTAGGTGCGGATATAACGGTCTCGTAGGTATCGGAATAACTTGGGCCGATACCAACAGCAAAACCAATTATGTCATCAAATGAATTATTTTCTATCTGATACCAAAAGACAGTGTATTCCCCGGAATCATCCGTATCCAATTTATAAAATTCACTCAAAATCCAAGCATTGGCATTTTCAGCAACCATTAAGAAAGTAAGAATAATCTGTATCATCAACGCCCCTTGCCTATGTATCTGAGAAATTTTCTCCATGCCAAAACCTCCGTCTATTTACATCCACTCATTTTTTGCAGTTTTCTAAACCTCCATGCGGTCCGTACCTTGGTGCCGCACCCCCAATACATGAAAATACAGCCCATAGGCTCTGTATTTTCACGGTAAATCCTACGAACCCAGGACCATGCGTGCATCCGGAATAAGGACATAGAAACCCTGCCAGATACCCTGGCCATGTAGTCCGGCTGTCTTGGCCCAGGAATCGCCTCCTTTGAAAGATCTGGTTATTTGCTTATTCCAAAATAGAGCAACAGGTATGCCACTGGCATTAAAAACCTATGGCCCTGTGTAGGGGGACATCATGTCATTCTTCGTAACACCTAGAGAACTAAAAACATTTAGATTGATCCGACCGTGAGAAAAAACCGTGAGAATATCTTGCCGCGGGGTTTCACTTGCAGCCCCTGATCACCAAACTGGCTGATATCAGCCAGTTTGGCTGCACGATATCAGCTACCTAGCCAAACTTCTATTTTGCCCTTACCTTGGTACCGCACAGTATATGAAGATACAGCCCATAGGCTCTGTATTGTCAAGGTGTGTACAATGAAGTATGGAAACATCTTGCCTTTTGTCCATGGCTGATCAAAAAATGTATTTTCGGATAAGATTCAGCCGCAGTGAGTATTTTCCAATCCTACAAGTCTACCAATGCACAATGTCTGTCTGGGCACTAGGCCATGAATCTGGTAGTGTGGCACATAACTTGCGCAAATGTTATCGTTGGGCAACTCCATAAAGTTTCACAAAGGCGGTTTCATATGACACCACAGGCACTTGAACGAAGACGGCATGTCCGGCGGGCCATGCAGTTGCCAGTGGCATTGTACGCCCATGCCAGGGAAGACGGGGGCACAAGGATCTGCCTGGGACGGATACGGGATGCGAGTCCGGGTGGCATCCGGGTGGAGATCAATTCAAGATGTGATCTGAAAAATGGTGCAACGGTATTCGTCTATGCCATGCCCGGTGAGATTCACGACGGCTATGGACTTCCCGTGGAAATAAGGGCAGAGGTGGTATGGCTGGACAAGGAGGGCCGAAATATCGGTATGAAGGTAGAGTAGGTGCCCACCTTTGCAGGACAGCGTAGATCCAGTGTTATGCGAAGACCTATTTACTCCCGTATTTTTGTTTTCAATTTAGCATAAAGGGACGGGTTGACTAATTCAACCGTGTCTTCTCGTTTCTTCCTGCAAACCGGTTGTGGCCAGGGGTTTAAGAGGCAGTTCAATCCGCGCCGTCGTGCCACCCTCTGGTCTGCCAATCAACTCAATAGAGCCGTTATGGGCCTTGATGATCTGGCGGCATACCACTAGGCCGAGCCCAAGCCCGCCTTTTTTAGTGGTGAAAAAGCTCTTGAAAAGGTTCTCTCTGTCCTCTTGCCTGATACCCGGACCGTTATCCATTACCATAATCACCATCCTGTCTTCATTGCTTTCTGCTGCCAATATGACTTCCCCTCCATCAGGCATCATTTCCTCGCTATTGCGGATAAGGTTAAATAGCACCTGTCTTAGTTGGTGCAAATCAGCGTAGAAGGGTTCCAGGTATTGGTCAAACTGGCACCATACATGAATACGTGGATTGTGATCGCTGGATCGTATCCATAACCGGACCAGCTCCGGCAATTCCACAGCGAGATCCACCCGGCTGAATCTTGGAGGCGGCTGTCTCGCCATACCTAAGAGGCTTTCAATAGACGCATTGAGATGCCTTACCTCATCCACAATATAGCGTAGCATCTCCTTTTGAACCTCTGGCGGGCGGACACTGTCTGCAAGGTACTGGGCTGAACTGTGAATGATGCCCAGAGGGTTTTTGAGTTCATGGGCCACCATGGATGTCATCTCTCCAACCAAGGCCATCTTTTCCTGTTGAACCCTTTCATTGAAGAGTTGTTCGAGCTGTTGTTTACTTTCAAGTAATGATTCATGTCTCTTGGCATTTTCAAGGGCGATGGCACCTTGATTGGCAAGGGCGGCCATGAGATGGATATCCTCGCTTGAAAAGCGCCTGCCATCTTTCCGGAATCCGATGAACAACAGTCCAGACATACCAGTGGCTGTGCGCATGGGAAGCACAAGGCTGAATCCCGCTTCCCTTATCTCGCGCAATTCTCTTTCAGGTTCCCTATTGGAGATGCCTCGATCTGTCTGGACGTAGGGAAGCCGGCCTTGTCTGAGCATGGCGACCAATTTACTGCCAGGCCAAGGAGATGAACCGAACCGCAGGTTTTCTGGAAAGAGGCGCGAGTGTTTTTCACCAAGCAGCATTATGGCAGCAAGATCCACATTGATTTTCCTTGGCAGTTCTTCCACCATGGCCCTTACAATATCTGAAAGGGAAAGCAGGCCTGTTATCTTGTCACTGAAGCGGTGCATCAGTTCCGCTGGGACGGGCCTATACCTGAAGAACAGCCTTCTTACAATCCGTTCCATACGTTTCTGGATCGGATGAAATGCAAGCACGCTGCCTACGAAAAATATAAGGAAAAGTTCCTCCGACAACATACGGTTGCCGAAAAGCCAGCGTTTTACAACCACCAGGAAGAGGGAATAAAATAGCAATACAATCCCTGCCAGCATTGCATAGGAAATAAATCGGGATAATAAACGGTCTGCATCAAACAGCCTGTATCGAACCAGGCCGTATAGATAGGCAAACGGCAGGACCAGGAAACATACTGTTACAATGCGAAAAGAGACAAGCGGCTGATCAAAAAATATTACCGGAAGCAGATAAAGGAAAAGATACGGGCCAAAACTGATCCAGTAGGTCAGGAGCAGTAACTTGAACCGTTTTCTTCCATGCGTGTCTGTTATCTGATAGTCTCGCCATTCCTTTGCAAAGGCAATAGCCAGGATCACCGGCAGAAATATGTTTCTTGTCCGCTGAAGCCAGCCCCAGAAATCAGGAGAAATCCCGCCCACCTGGAGTGATATTGCCAGGGTTATCGCAGGTGGCAACAGATATATCAGGAAAACCGGCCACCAGTGATCCTGAAGTAGGTCGTAGTCCGCTGGAAATCTCAGGGCAAAATGCAGTAGGGTGCTGAAGGAAAACCAGTTGGAAGTCGTGAGCAGGAGGAAACTCAATGAAATGACCAGTGGATTTAATATGGCGACACACGAGGCAAGGGTAGCGGCCGTCGAGGTGGCAAGGCCGCAGAGCATCAAGAAAAACAGACGTGCCTGCACGGTGTTGGGTGTCCTGAAACGCACGGTTACCGCAAGGGTAAGAAGTGAGACAA
>WFZW01000111.1 GCA_015489365.1 Deltaproteobacteria bacterium
GCACGGTGTTGGGTGTCCTGAAACGCACGGTTACCGCAAGGGTAAGAAGTGAGACAATAAGAATGAGTTGCGGCCACGCCAGCCTAGCTGCCTGCAAGAGAGACAAGGGGATAGTATGGACTACAGTAGTAAAACGTGTTCCGTTTCTTTCCACCGTCACGGTAAGTTTGTTTTCCCTGGCGCAGGGAAAAAGTAAATAACCTAGGACACGTTGGTAAGGCACTGCCTGGATGGCGACGATTCGGTCACCTTTTTGCACTGGGTTGATTGAGGATAAAATCCTTGAGACGAACAGACCCCGCTGGGTCTTGTCCACTTTGAAGCCCACATCTCCCTGGTACAGGGCAGATGCCAGGAACAAAATCACGGCTGTCGCCGGTACAGCAATGGCGATATTGAGCAACCAGGGTACATATGCACGAGATTTGGCCATTTCATGTCCTGTAAGGGGCACAGCGCAAGGCCTCTTGTTACGCCTTTATGTAAAACAGGTTTTAGCTACATCCGGATTGACCCAACCATTTTAAGATTTACCGTGAAAATACAGAGTCTATGGGCTGTAATCTTCATGTATTGGAGGCGCACCAAGGTACGGGCCGCATGGAGGTTCAAATAATATTGATCGTAGCTAGCTGTAAAAGACTTAGCAAGTATTGCGTAAGGCGTTTCAAGGTTATAGTACTTGATATTATGGGATAAGCCACGTGCGCTTCTGAAATAATCATCCTAGAAATAGTACCATAGGACCTGTTTCCTCTTTTTCATTTCAAGCCCAGTCTCGACGACCAATAGTTTTGATCCGTATGGATGGTCTAAACAACCGGCATTTGAAGCCGTAAGGGGCCCCACAAGTTTACCGTGAAAACATAGTACCCATATGGTCTGTATCTTAATGTCCTGGGGGTGCAGCGCGGATAATACGGGCAGCGTGAAAGTTTGGTGGTATGCTTAGATCCTAAGAATTTTGCCCTTTTCGCAATCGATTAATTTTTGTATATGTTCAGACGACGATTCTTAATACGCGTAGAAGGTATTTGTAAAAACACAACCGGGGTATATAAGATCACGGTCTTACGATTTTATTACAAGAAAGACCAAAGGCTTTTAGGAGATTCTTTTAATGGCTAGCAGGATAGAAGTCGCTTTGAAAACCAATCTAAAGGATGCCCTGGGCATAAAAACTGCCAAAAGGGCCAGGGAAGATCTGGGGTTACAGATAGAGGATATCAGGACCGTAAAGGTCTATCTGCTCGATATCGAGCTTAGCGATGAACAACTTGAACTCATCGCTTCTGGACCGTTCTCTGATCCCGTTATCCAGATAGCTGCAATAAACAGTCCGCTCGGACTCGAAATATCCAGGCATGATGGCTGGCATTGGGACTGGATGGTCGAAGTTGGATTCAGGCCCGGCGTTACCGACAATGAGGGCCGTACTGCAAAAGAGGCAGTGGAGCTGATTCTAGGTAGAAAACTCGGCCAGGACGAAGGTGTTTACACGGCGACCCAATATCTTATTGCAGGTGGCCTTGAAAGGGCTGATATCAAGAGACTGGCAGGTGATCTACTGGCCAATGAGCTGATACAGAGATGCCTCATTGTAAACCGGGGCAATATTGACAAGAAATGGGCCGAGACGGCAAGCCCGTTCTTCCTGGTACCCAAGGTGACGGAGGAGGCTACTGTAGAGGTCAAACGGTTCAACCTGGCCTCCATGGACGATGAAGAATTGCTACGACTTTCACGCGAAAGGGTATTGGTACTCAATCTCAAGGAGATGAAGACCCTGCAGGCCCATCTCCAACGGCCAGAAATAGTAGAGGAACGCAAGAAGTTTGGGTTGTCCGAAAGCTACACGGATGTTGAGCTTGAGGCACTGGCCCAGACCTGGTCTGAGCACTGTAAGCACAAGATTTTCAACGCCATCATTGACTATACAGACCCGGAGGGCAGGAATCAGACCATAGACAGTCTGTTCGACACCTATATTAAAGGGGCTACGTCTACTATAAGAAAAAGACTAGGCGACAACGATTGGTGCCTGTCTGTATTCAAAGACAATGCTGGGGTGATAAGGTTTAGCGACAAATACAACGTGGCCTTCAAGGTGGAAACCCACAACAGCCCCTCTGCCCTCGATCCCTATGGTGGGGCACTTACCGGGATCGTTGGCGTCAACCGTGACCCGTTCGGGACCGGAATGGGATCAAGGCTCGTATTTAACACGGATGTATTCTGCTTTGGCCCTCCTGACTATGAAGGTCAACTCCCAAAGGGCCTGCTTCACCCCAAGAGGATCTTCGAAGGGGTGCGTGAAGGTGTGGAACACGGTGGCAACCAAAGCGGGATTCCCACGGTAAACGGCTCCATCCTGTTCGATGAACGCTATCTGGGCAAACCCTTGGTGTTTTGTGGAACAGGTGGCGTCATGCCAAGTGAGGTCTGTGAAAGGCCAGGTTATCGGAAGAAGGCAAGACCCACCGATGCCATAGTGATGTGCGGAGGCCGGATAGGAAAGGATGGGATACACGGCGCCACATTTTCATCTGAGGAACTCCATGAGGGTTCACCTGCCACTGCTGTACAGATAGGTGATCCGATCACCCAGAAAAAGATGACCGACTTCCTGTTACGGGCAAGGGACTTGTGCCTGTACAATTCCATAACGGATAATGGCGCAGGGGGTCTTTCGTCCTCAGTGGGTGAGATGGCACTGGAGGCAGGTGGCTTTGAACTCCACCTTGACCGGGCACCGCTCAAATATCCAGGACTCCAGCCCTGGGAGATACTTGTTTCCGAGGCCCAGGAACGTATGACCGTGGCCGTGCCCCAGGACAAGCTTGAGGAATTCCTTGCACTTTCAAAGAAGATGGACGTGGAATCCACTGTCCTTGGCACCTTTACCGACACTGGCAAATTCCACTGCCTCTATAATGGAGAGACGGTAGCATACCTGGATATGGATTTTGTACACGAGGGGGTGCCCAGGCTAGAACTAAGGGCCATATGGACAGAGCCTAACCATAAGGAGCCGTCGCTACCATATCCCAAGGACCTCGGCAAGGAACTAAGAAGGATGCTTTCCAGATATAACGTATGCAGCAAGGAATACGTCGTAAGGCAGTACGACCACGAGGTCCAGGGCGGCAGCGTGGTCAAGCCCCTGACGGGTGTTGAAGACGATGGCCCAAGTGATGCCGCTGTATTCCGTCCAGACCTAAATTCCAGCCAGGCCTTGGTGGTCTCACATGGTATATGTCCGAGGTATAGTGACATTGACACGTACCACATGGTCTGCTGCGCAGTGGATGAAGCGGTAAGAAATGCCATAGCCGTGGGAGGAAGCCTGGAGTTGATGGCTGGCCTTGACAATTTTTGCTGGTGCGACCCGGTTCAATCTGAGAAAACCCCTGATGGCCATTATAAACTGGCCCAACTTGTAAGGGCCAACCAGGCCCTGTATGATATATGTACCACCTATGGTGTACCCTGCATCTCCGGAAAAGACAGCATGAAAAACGACGCGACCATAGGGGGGGTGAAGATCTCCATTCCTCCTACCCTTCTTTTCTCTATAATATCCAGGATCAACGATGTAACCAAGGCGGTAACCATGGATGCAAAGGCACCTGGACACCTGGTCTATATACTAGGCACCACCTACCCTGAACTTGGTGCATCAGAATACTACAGGGCGCACGGGCACACAGGAAAAAGTGTGCCGAGGGTGAGGATGGAGAAGGCTATTAAGCGTTACCAGTCCCTTTGCAGGGCAATAGAACAAGGTTTGGTCGCCTCGTGCCACGACTGTTCCGATGGCGGCATGGGTGTAGCCATCGCGGAGACTGCCTTCAGTGGTGGCCTTGGAGTGGACATTGATCTGTCAAAGGTCCCCTGTGAGGGTATTGAGCGGGCCGATATATTGCTTTTCAGCGAAAGCCAGAGCCGCTTCATAGCCACGGTACGCCCCGACGACAGACAAGGGTTTGAAAAGGTGATGGGCGGTACAGAATGGGCACTTGCAGGCCAGGTCACACGGGAACCAACAGTAAGGCTTACTTACAACGGAGAGACAATCCTTCGCGAGCCATGCGATATCTTGAAAAAGGCGTGGAAAAGGCCTCTGGCATGGTAAGTCAAGGGAAACTCAAGACGATCCTGGAGGAAGAGGCGCTCATCATCCGCCATTCAGGGGAGATCCCTGAGGTGGCCTTGCACAGCAGCCTTTACTACCTTACCGCCGATCCAGATGGCCCAGGGCTGAGATATCTTTCTCAGGATGACATGAGGCCATTGAAGAAGGAGGTGTTCAAACGCTACGAAAAGATATTGCTGAGGGATCTCGATCCTGGGAATAGGGATAAACGGATATACAGGGGGCTTGCCAGGAGTTGTATTAATTGGAAACGCCTGAAAAAATTTGCAGAAAAGGAAGAACTGGATCTTTCTCGTATCAAACATAGGGCGGCTACTGCCCTTGTGAATTTTCTGGAACAGGAGGTAGATGATGTCAGTTCCGGCAAAAGGCAATCCTGTATCAACTGCGGATTCGATGAACTCTTGGAGCTGGCAACAGACCTGGGGATATGCAAGAAGGACCTGCCCCATGGCACTGAAAAACTCTGCGGAGAGAACAGGGCCAAATGATTTATTCCCGGCCGGACAATGATTCTAGCCAACTGAGGCGCAACACCTCAAACGGAAATAATAGACTGGCCGATTTTCTCGCACTGGGCTTAAGTGGGTTCATATTGGTCCTAGGACTCAGGCTCTTTGCCCCATTTTTTGAACCCATTGCATGGGCCATCATACTGGCATTATTCTTTTATCCAATTAACCTCTGGCTGACCAATCATCTAAAGATCACGCACTCAATAGCCGCACTAGCCATGTGCGTGCTTATTATTTTATTCATTATAATACCGGTCTTTGCCCTCCTCGGAAGCCTTACCACCGAGGTGCTCAGGGTATACAGTGGGATTCAAAGCCACCTTCAATCAGGTGATTTTTCCGTGCTTCCCGACCAAACGAAATATCCCTATCTCTATAAATTGGCCTCCAGGGCCTTCGAAACATTGAGGGCAAATGAGGCCACGGTCAAGGGCACCATAATAGGTCTTTCAAAAAACATGGGAGAATTCTTTCTCAGGCAAGGAACCGTAGTATTCAAGAATATTGCCAACGTGATATTCAGTGCAGCCCTTATGCTGGTAACCTTGTATTATCTATTCAGGGATGGCGAAAGGATGTTAAATACCTTCAAGAGCCTCTTGCCCATGAAGGACCAGACGGTAGACAAGTTCACGCATCTTACCGCTGACGTCCTATCGGCCACCCTTTACGGCAATCTGATGACCGCAGCTATCCAAGGGGCGCTTGGGATATTTATTCTATGGGTCCTTGGCTTTTCGGCCCCTCTTCTCTGGGGTATGGTAATGGGCCTTGGCACATTTATACCAATGGTTGGAACCGCCATAGTATGGGTCCCTGCCACCTTATATCTCTTTCTAACAGGCCTGTATCTAAAGGGGGCTATACTTCTGTCCTTCAGTGTCCTAGTGATAAGCCAGATAGATTACTTCTTGCGTCCGTATTTCATCAGTGGCAAGACACAGTTACATAGCCTGTTTCTATTCTTCAGTATCCTGGGAGGGCTCCAGACCTTTGGCTTCCTGGGCCTGATACTAGGTCCCATATTGATAGCACTATGCGTTTCCATACTTGAACTCTACAAGATGAACCTCCTTGGCAGAACGAGACAAAATGAATAAGGGATGCTACCTAAATCTGCTTGAGACCGGTGAATTGGAAAGAAGGGTCGATGAGGCATTCAAACGGCTTAGCTCCTGCGACCTGTGCCCCCATGAATGTGAGGTTGACCGGACCAAGGGAGAAAAGGGATTTTGCCAGGCAGGGGCCCAGGCCAGGATTGCGAACTACGGGGCCCACTTTGGGGAAGAACCGCCACTTGTTGGGAAACATGGTTCGGGTACGGTCTTTTTCTCATGGTGTAATATGAGGTGCGTATTTTGCCAAAACTATGACATAAGCCATCAAGGTGCGGGCTTCGATGTGACCGATGAATTTCTGGCATTTTGTTTTCTCTCCCTTCAGGAAGGTGGCTGTCACAATATCAATCTGGTAACACCTTCACACATGATTCCACAGATACTAAAGGCGCTGCTGCTGGCTGCATCCGAGGGACTGTCCATCCCGCTGGTATACAATACCGGCGGCTACGATAGCCTGAGCACACTGAAATTACTAAATGGTATAGTGGACATCTACATGCCTGATTTCAAATATTGGGATGAGGCCACGGCCAGACGCCTTTCCAAGGTAAAAGGATACCCTGACATAGCCAGACAGGCACTTCACGAAATGCATCGGCAGGTGGGCATATTAAAACTCGATGAAAACGGCGTGGCCCAAAGGGGGCTTCTAGTAAGGCACCTTGTACTTCCAGAGGGCCTTGCCGGTACCAAGGAAATACTCAATTTCATCTCTAGGGAGATCTCTCCGGACACCTATTTAAATATTATGGATCAATACAGGCCTTGCGGCATGGCCTCGAAGTATCCCCCCCTTGACAGAAGAATTACCAGGCAGGAATATCTCGATGCGCTTGAAGAGGCCAAAAAGGCAGGGCTGAAGAGGCTCGTGGGGTTCTAAGCGTGGTATGAGCAGGCTATTTGCGATAGGGGATATACATGGATGCCTGGACAAGCTCGACAACTTATTAGAGCAGATCCCGGTCAACTGGGAAAGGGATAAGGTTATATTTCTGGGAGATTATATTGATCGAGGACCTGATCCCAAGGGGGTGGTCCAACGGATCATGGATCTCAAGGCCTTCTGGCCTAATTCCATCGTTCCACTCAAGGGTAATCATGAGGAGATGTTTCTTGCCTATATGCAGGGCGACCACGTTCCCTTTATTTCCCAAGGTGGAGACAAGACCATAGAGAGCTATACCGATGAGGAGGGGCACTTCTTTTGTCCGCCTGAGCATATCGACTTCCTACAAGATACCGCTCCATTCTTTACTACAGAGCACTTTATATTTGTACATGCAGGCCTGAAGCCAGGGATTCCCCTGGAGGAACAAAATATTGAAGATCTTCTCTGGATCAGATCGGAATTTATAAATTCATCCTATGACTGGGGACGGCGTGTCATCTTTGGACACACCCCGTTTAATTCCCCATTGATCCAGAAAAACAAGGTGGGCATCGATACGGGCGCCGTATATGGGGGCAGGCTCACCTGTTTGGTACTTCCTGATTTCAACTTCATCTTTTCCTAAGTAGCAGATGAAAGAGGCGCCTTGACAAGTCTCGGAAAGGATCCATTAACAATATGGCACGACCCAAAAAACCCGATCACAAAAGTCGGCTCGAAAGGGCACTAGAAGATCCAAAGTTAAGGAAACAGTACCTAAAGGAGGTAGAAAAGTTGTTCCAAGGCCCAAAGGGCAGACCGGAACACGACAAGGATCTCCAGGATCTTCACAGGGCCTATGGTACCGCAAGTTTCGAAAAGAAATTGAAGGCATACATAAAAACCTATGGCTTGCCCGATGAATGGGGCATACTTTTGCTGCTTCTAGACCCAAGGCTGGAGCCAGATATCGTATGCCAGGCTATAAGGGCCTTGTGTGGTATGTCAAGGAAAAGGTCTCCTCAAGAAAGAAAGGGCCTCAAGAGCAAGCTTAAGATATTGAGCCTTACGAGTAAGTCCCCCATAATATGCGAGGCAGCGGAATCTGCTCTCAAGACCATGGAATGATAATCACGCATGGGATCCTCCTGTTTTCAACTATGGCAGCAACTGTTAGATGACTACCTTGCCTACCTGTCCATAGAAAGGGGGGCAAGTGATAATACCATGGAAGGTTACAGCCATGATCTTGCAGGCCTCATGGAATTCATAGAAAGGTCTGCCATCAAAGCCCCTGAGGAGATTCGTCCAGGACATATCCTCAAGTGGCTCAAGGAACTAAGAGATCGTGGCCTGTGTCCTGCGACTACCGCAAGAAAACTGTCTGCTGCAAGGGGATTCTTCAAATTTTTGATGGAACAACATGGACTCAAGGCTACCCCTACAGGGGTCATATCGAATCCTTCAACTGGGCAACGCCTCCCGACGGTTCTTTCGGTTGACGAGGTGGATCATTTATTGGATCAACCCGATATATCCAAGGCATCTGGACTCAGGGATAAGGCCATCTTGGAGATTATGTATGCATGTGGCCTAAGGGCCTCCGAAACCGTCAAGCTTACCATGGGCCAGCTGGACAGAAAGCTTGGTTACCTGCGGATTCGTGGCAAGGGCAATAAGGAACGTATTGTGCCCATAGGGAAGACCGCACTTTATTGGTTAGACAGATATATCAAGGATGGACGCGGTAAGATCCTCGGTAAAAGGGCTAGCAATTTCGTCTTTCCGGGCCGCTCAGGCGCCTCCCTCTCCAGGCAGAGACTCTGGCAAATAATAAAAAAATACGCCTTAATGGCCGGGCTTAAGGCCGCTGTATATCCCCACGTACTCCGGCATTCATTCGCCACACACCTACTGGAGGGGGGAGCGGATCTCAGATCGGTTCAAATGCTCCTTGGCCACAGCGATATAAGCACCACCCAGATATACACCCATCTGGACATCCGCCACCTCAGGATGATCCATCGAAAATTTCACCCGAGGGGTTAGCTAGCTGGGATGCCGATTTTTTCTCCATGTTACATGGAATACGAGAAATCGATATAATATAAAATTTATTACTATCAAAAGATGGCAACTAAACAGAAAGATTCATCGTCAAGATATTCATGGACCTCTAGGCTCAGGCAATCATTCCTGCCTGTAATCAGACAACGGGGCAACCGGTATGCCAATAGTGGAAGGGTACATCTACTCGAGGCCTCATCGAAGGCAATCAAGGCCAAGGTGAGCGGCACCATCGACTATCACGTATTTATAGAGGAGAAGCCCGACTCAGACAACGAGGTGATCATCTCGTGTACCTGTCCCTTTTTCAAACAGGGTTACCCTTGTAAGCATCTGTGGGCCGCAGCGGTTGAGGCGGACAGAAGGCCAAAAAACGCCCGGAATCCAAACAAAACCGGCCGTAAAATCCCTGGCAAAGGGAAAAAAGGCAAAAAAGTCCACTGGCAAGGCCTATTTACCGATGATTTCTGGAAAGACAGGCCATCACTTCCGTGGACTCAAGGGCCTGGCAACTTCATCTTATCCTATGAATTGGCGGTTACCCCATCCGATATAAGCATATGGGCCTTCGAGCAATATATTAAAAAGGATGGCCGTCCAGGAAGACGCATAAAGCCAAGGCCTGAGACACTGGAACACAAGGATCTTCCGGTGCAAGACCGCATGATATTCGCCATACTAGACGAGGCGTTTCGCAAGAATTCGCACAATTATCATTACTGGCGCACCACATATACAGATTACCGCTATATTCCTCTGACATCAAGGGATCTAGAGGCCCTGCTTCCACTTCTTGCCGAAACCCAAAGGTGTAGGGTCTTGGACCGCGAATCCACGTGTGTTGCCAATCCTCTCAGGCTGGGACAGCCACTTGATGCAACAATTCGATTAGATGGCCATGAAATCCGCAAGAAAAAGAAAAAAGGGGTAAAATTAACCCCAATGATCATGTTGGGAGAGTCCACGAAGATAGCACCAGATGATCTCAAGGTACTTTTTCATACCCGGCCGCTTATGTTTATATACCAGCAACGGCTCTATCGCCTGCCCGGCCCCAGATACTCGTGGCTGTCCTCCCTGATGGATGCCGATAGGATCGATGTGCCCATCAGGGATTTGCCCAAACTCCTTACTAGGATCCAAGAAACAGAAGGCATGCCGGACATCAAGCTGCCTGAAGAGTTGGCCCCAAAAGAGATTACAGATACAGAACCGATTCCAATACTGAGAATTGACCTCGCTGAAGGCCTGGTAAAGGGGATATTGCTCATGGACTACGATGGCCTTGAGATCGAGGAAAATGACAGGCGCCACGCCATACTGGACCCGGACAAGTGGATCAGAATAACACGTAATTTCCAGGCAGAACGGGCCCACATGGCA
>WFZW01000112.1 GCA_015489365.1 Deltaproteobacteria bacterium
CAACAAGGACGAACTAGAATTCAGGCTGTGGAGTGCAGATGATCCCGGTTTGTGGAAGGAACATGGGTGGGTACCGTGGTCGGCAATTCAACAGGCAGCCGAACTCTATAAAAAGGAAAAGAGAAAGGGGAAACCTCCCGTACACATGTATGATCTCGATATAGCAATGAGGCTTGTCCGGGACGCTGCAAGGTCGAACAAAACATAATTTATGGTGAAAATACAGTAAAATATGGGCCATATCTTCATGCACCGGGATGCACAGGATACAGGGTGCATGAAGTTTGGCCAAAGTGCTTGCGTGCCTAAATACACAAGGGCGTGTGAAGCCAGGCGATATCCTAATGGTATCACAAACATCTTAATATTACCTCGTATACCAAATAGGTAGGAGATCCGTACATGTTTTCTGATTGTTACCCTGAAGAGCTCTTTCCGGGTATCCTCGGCATCTATCCTGGGCTCTTTCTTAAAGATGCCCCTGTCTGGACTGCCCTTGATAGGCTCAAGGATTTTATAAGGGCGAAGGTCGCTCCGAACCTCGAAGATAAGTGCGAACTTGGGGTCCCCCTTCCATGTCACCTCGTACTGTTACCAAAGGGCTGGACCACGGAAGGTTTCGAGGTCGTATGTGATGATTCCACCAACGGCAAGATGAAGGTCTGGCTAGAAGGGGAACCTGTACCGAACGCATCCCTCATCTGTGCTGGTGCTGTTTTGTTGGATGAAAGGATCCAAATAGGCCAAGGGGTTCTTGTTGAGGCAGGTGCCATGATTAGGGGACCGGCGATAATAGGAGACTATGCCGAAATCCGTCATGGTGCATACCTTCGGGGTGACTGCCTTATTGGGAAAAGGACCGTGGTGGGCCATTCCACCGAGGTAAAGCATTCCATACTACTTGATGGTGCAAAGGCGGGACACTTTGCCTACATAGGCGATAGCATACTAGGGCAGGATGTAAACCTGGGGGCAGGCACCAAGCTTGCCAATCTGCGCTTTGCACCAGGCAACGTAAAGATTAAGATCCAAGATCAGATCGTGGACACGGGCCGCAGGAAGATCGGGGCAATACTCGGAAACAATACATTAACTGGATGCAACTCCGTTACCAACCCTGGTACGGTCGTTGGAATTGGCTCGTTGATCGCCCCGAATACCACGGTGCTGCCGGGGTACTATCCTGCAAAGAGTGTTATTCGATAAGCCATGGGATGATCCCAAGCTTTCATGCGGCCCGTACTTTGCGCGCACCCCTGGATATGAAAGATACAGCCCTTACCCAGGATGTATTTTTACGGTAAATTATGCACCTTAAACGCCAAGGTCTTATCCGAAAGTGTATTTTTGTAGCCATGGACACACAAGGACACATATGAACAAAAGGCAAAATCTTTCCAGGAGTGCTACTTCCTTGCTTTCCAACCTAAAGACCTTCGATAAGAGTTTTATTAAACAACCAGACAAAGGAGACATTGATGAAGACACACCTTTCAAGGACTATTTTGGCCAGCCTTTCGGCCATATGCCTCGCCGTATGTGTGGCCAACGTATCCGCGGCAAAAAAGAACGATACGATCTTGGCTCAAGTGGGTAAATACAAGCTCACGGTAAAGGACTTCAATGATCAGATAAGATCACTTCCACCACAGCTTCAGATGGCCTTGATGCGCAACCCCAGCCTGAAGGAACAGCTTCTGGACAGGTGGGTTCAAATTACCTTGCTTGCCCAGGAGGCCAGGGCAAAGGGTCTGGATAAGAGGGCAGACGTCCAAAAACGTATCGAAGATATAACCAATGCCGTCCTTGCTCAGGAATACATGCGCAGGGAAATGGGCACCACGGCCAAGGTTACCGACGCAGAGGCAAAGAAATACTACGAGGCACACAAGGCCGATTTCAAGGAACCCGAAGCGGTCAAGGCCAGGCATATACTCATTAAAGTGCCCTCTGGGGCAGACAAAAAGACATGGGAAGCGGCCAGGAAGAAGGCTGAAGATATAAGAAATCGCCTGGAAAAGGGTGCAGATTTCTCCAAACTTGCCAAGAAATATTCTGACGATCCAGGCACCAAGAACAAGGGCGGAGAGCTTGGTTTCTTTCCCAAGGGAAGGATGGTACCTGGATTCGAAAAGGCAGCGTTCTCACTTAAGCCAGGTGAAATCAGCAATCCAGTAAAGACGACATTTGGATATCACATCATCCAAGTGCAGGAAAAGAGACCTGCATCACAGAAAAAATTCGCTGCCGTAGAAGCCCAAATCCGCCAAAAACTGATGCGGGAAAAGGAAAAACAATACAATGACGAACTAATGAAACGGCTCAAGGCCAAGTATAAGGTGACAATAAACAAGGAGGCCCTGACCAAGGAGATTGAAAATTCGCACCACGGTTCCATGGCAATGCCGGGGCATCCTTAATCAAAAGGATCAAGGGAGGGGCCGTTTCTAGCGGCCCCCCTCTTTCAAATCCTGGCGTTCTGCACCAATAGACACGAGGGGGAACCCATTGGAAAACCCTTTTATGGACAAACGCTGGCGTAAGATAATCTTTTCTGCCTTTTATTGGCTGCTTGGTCTCCTTGTAATATTCGGTCTGCCCCAGCTATTGATCAATATGCAGACCAAAGAGCTTTCCTACTCGGATTTTAAGGACATGCTCGCCCAGGGACGAATAATAGAGGTCAGGCTTGAAAAGGAGGATATTAAGGGTATCCTATTCAATGGTCCCCAAAAGGACATAGGTCGTCTTAAAGAAAGCCTCCAACGCATGGAACAGGAAGCCCTGGCTTCCAGGGGGTTCTATACCAGGTCAAAACAACCTTCCTTGCAGGATGTCCTGAAGAGACTCAGGAAGATCAAGGAATTCCGAAACCAAATCGTGCTGTTTCACACGGTGAGGGTAAATGACCCGAAGCTGGTCGAGGAACTCGATGCCAAGGGTGTGGAGTACTCGGGTGAAAAGCAGGGGATGTTCTCCGAGATATTCTGGGGGACCATCATTCCTATCCTTTTTTGGGTGGGTCTCTGGTTTCTTCTTATCAAGGGCATGCGGCAACCAGGTGCGGGTCTTCTCTCCATTGGCAAGTCGAAGGCAAAGGTTGCCATGGAGAAGGATACAGGTGTTCGTTTCAGTGATGTGGCCGGCTGTGAAGAGGCAAAAGAGGAACTCAAGGAGGTGGTGGAATTCCTCAAAGAACCCAAAAAATTTGAAAGGTTGGGGGCCAAAATTCCCAAGGGGGTTCTGCTCCTAGGGCCACCTGGTACTGGGAAGACCTTGATGGCAAGGGCGCTTGCAGGGGAGGCCGCTGTACCCTTCTTTAGCATCTCGGGTTCGGAATTCGTGGAGATGTTTGTGGGCGTAGGGGCTGCCAGGGTAAGGGACCTTTTCAACCAGGCTAAGCAAAATGCCCCATGTATCATATTCATAGATGAAATCGATGCCATAGGAAAATTCAGGGGTGGCATGATTTCAGGCGGCCATGAAGAAAGGGAACAGACATTGAACCAGCTCCTCGTGGAAATGGATGGATTTGAGCCGAACATAGGCGTGATATTGCTTGCTGCCACCAACCGTCCCGAGATATTGGACCCTGCGCTGCTAAGGCCTGGGAGGTTCGATCGTCAGGTGGTTCTCGATGCCCCGGATGTCCAGGGTAGGGAGGCCATATTGAAGGTCCATGCCAGGGGTAAACCCTTGGCCCCGGACGTGGATCTCAGATCCATAGCCCTAAGGACCCCTGGTTTCTCAGGGGCTGATCTTGCCAATATTATGAACGAGGCCGCCCTGCTTGCTGCCAAACAAGGAGCTGACCAAATAACCCAGGAACACCTGGAGGCAGCGGTTGAAAAGATATTTGCAGGGCCTGAAAGAAAGAGCAGGCGGCTTGGGAAAAACGAGCGCAAGCGCGTGGCCTACCATGAATCCGGCCATGCATTGGTGGCGTTTCACTCCCCGAATGCAGCACCGGTGGCAAAGATTTCTATCATACCTAGGGGTAAGGCTGCCCTTGGCTATACCCTTCAACTGCCACAAGAAGAACGTTATCTAATGACCAAGAGTGAGCTTTTAGACAAGATCTGCGTCTCCTTGGGTGGAAGGGCTGCGGAAGACGTGGTCCTGGGTGAATTGAGTTCCGGGGCTGAAAATGACCTCGAAGTAGCCACAGAAATGGCCAAGAGCATGATTCTTCGCTTCGGGATGAGTGACAAGATCGGGCCGGTCGCCCTGGCAAGGGAACGCTCCCCATACCTAAAGGTCCCTGGCATGCAGGAACAGCCTGAATCCATGAGCCCCGAGCTTGCTGCAGAGGTGGACAAGGAGGTACGGAGAATCCTCAGTGAGCAATATCAGCGGGCCAAGAAAATCATCGAGACCCATAGGGAGGCCCTAGACCTGGTTGCAGAAAAACTGTTGGTGGAGGAGATTATGAGTGCAGAGGAATTCCGGGATCTTGTAAAGGATAGATAATTTTTGCCCTTTGTCCATGTATGTCCTTGTGTATCTATGTCTAATCAAAAAATGCATTTTCAGATAAACTTCATGCAGTAGTTATCCCTAGGGCCGCTTTCCCGGGCATAAAAAATACAGCCTTTTCCAGGCTGTTTTTTTCACGGTAGCTGCCATTCCCAGGGCGGGTACAACGAAGTATGAAAATATGCCACCGAAAACATTTTGCCCTTTGTCCATGTATGCCCTTGTGCGTCCATGGCTGATCAAAAGACGTATGTTCGGATAAAATCCCCATGTGATGCCAATGCCAAGGTAAGGGCCGCATGGAGGTTTGAGTTTAACATTCAGGCAGGCGACAGGCTTTCAAATGGTTCTGGCTGGCATGACCTTAAAAGTACCGTTGCACTAGACAACGCTTGGGACCATGCAAGGAGCCAACCGCTAATCTGAGTACATGTTGGACAAAACTGGGAAACAGGAAGCGTCCTGATTCACGCTAACTCCGTATAATTAAAAAAAACAGGTAAAAGGAGGAGACACAATGTGTTCCAAGATGCCGCGATCTGACCATCTTCGCGTTTTATTCACTCAGGCTGTATTTTTCATGGTTTTTATAGCGCTTGCAGCCAGTAGCCTTGCCAGGCCCCTACACTACGATGAAAATATCGCCCTCCTGGACAAGACCGCCAAGGGATTTGCGGAAATCGTAAAGGCAGCCATGCCGGCCGTGGTATTCGTCCAGGTGGAAAAAACCATAGAACAAAAGCCCATGTCTCCCTTTGGAGGTGAGGTTCCATTTGGTCTCTTCAATGATCCATTCTTCAAACACTTCTTTGGTCCTCAATTCGGTCCAGGGCCAAGGGCCCCCAGGAAGTATCGGGAAATGGGCCAAGGCTCCGGTTTTATAATCAGTAAGGATGGCTACATACTTACCAATAATCATGTTGTGGGTAACGCGGATGTCATAAAGGTGAAACTAGCCGATGGCCGAAGATTTAAGGCCAAGGTAATAGGCACTGACCCCCAGTCGGATGTGGCGGTCATCAAGATAAATGCAGACAATCTGCCAGTATTGCCCATGGGTGATTCTGACAAGATGGAGGTTGGTGAATGGGTTATCGCCATCGGCAATCCATTCGGCCTGACCCAGACCGTTACCGTTGGCGTTGTCAGTGCCAAGGGAAGAAGCAGGCTGGGCATAAACGACTATGAAGACTTCATCCAGACCGATGCAGCCATAAACCCCGGCAACTCTGGAGGCCCACTTATCAATATACATGGCGAGGCAATCGGTATGAATACCGCTATATTTTCAAGAAGTGGGGGCAGCATGGGGATAGGTTTTGCCATTCCCATAAACATGGCAAGGGCGGTCAAGGATCAGTTGATCAAGCACGGTAAGGTCATCAGGGGTTGGCTTGGCGTGGTCATACAACAGATGAACGAGGATCTTGCCAAGTCGTTTGGGCTAAAGACAACTGAGGGTGTCTTGATATCGGAGGTATCCGAGGGTTCCCCTGCAGACAAGGCAGGACTAAAATCGGGCGATATTATCTTGAGTCTCAACGGTCACAAGGTGAACGACGTGGGAGAGCTCAGGAACAAGATCGCGCTTACCCCTCCAGGCACCAAGGTACGGTTTGAGATACTAAGAGAGGGTAAACGCAGGACTATAACGGTTACCATTGGGGAACAGCCAGCAGGCAGGGCCTTTGGCATGGCAAAACACGAGATCCTGAAGCAGCTTGGACTGGTCGTGCAGGACCTCAATGCCCAACTTGCTGAACAATTTGGTTACAAAGAGGGACAGGGTGTGTTGATTGCAGAGGTAGAACCAGAAAGCCCTGCAGCAAGCGCAGGCATGCGTCCCGGAGAACTCATAGAAGAGGTCAACCGGGTAAGGGTCCATAACATGAAGGAATTCTTGAAGGCCCTGGCCATATCAAGAAGGACCAAACGCGTATTGTTCCGGATCCGTGACGGCGAATTCAGCCGCTATGTGGCAATCAGTATAAAATAACCTGCACTTAGGTCCAGGGGGGCGCTTTGCCGGGAGGCCCCCCTGTCTTCCTATTCTGTCCGCCAGGAGGCCTCAATGTTTTTCAGCCCCTTTGCTATTCTATTCTTCTTATTTTTCCTGTTTGGCTTTATCCTGCTCTTTGCCCTTATCCAGGTTGGTCTCATCACCATTGCCTTTGCCAAAATAGGGCTTACCCCAAACCAGGTATTTGGTTTCCTGATGCTTTCCTTGCTTGGCAGCTATATCAATATCCCGATAAGAAAGATACCGGTAGAACCACAGACCATTCCTCCGACGGTTAGGGTTTTTGGGATAAGATACAAGATTCCATCTCCTGCCTTCCATGGATCCGTAATAGCTGTAAATTTGGGAGGGGCATTGATACCGCTTTTCCTGTCCACGTACCTGATGCTGAAATGGCATATCTTCCTGGAACCACTCATGGGGGTCTCGATAGTGGCCTTCATATGCTACTTCATGGCACGGCCTGTACCAGGCGTGGGGATTGCCCTGCCCCTGTTCGTCCCCCCACTCCTTGCAGCCCTGGTGGCAATAATGATATCAACGGGTATGCACGCACCGGTGGTTGCCTATATTTCAGGTACAATGGGCACGTTGATCGGTGCAGACATAATGCACCTCAAGGATGTCAAGAAGCTATATGCCCCGGTGGTATCCATAGGAGGTGCTGGAACATTTGATGGTATCTTCTTGACAGGCATTATCGCAGTGCTTCTGGCATAGTAGGGATTTTTCGTAAAAATATTTTTTTAATAGCCATGGATACACGGGCACATCATGGACAAGAGGCAAAATGTTTCCAGGGTCTATTTTCACACCTCGTTGTGCCTGCTCTGGGAATGGCAGTTACCGTGAAAATACAATCTTAGGTAGGGCTTATCTACATGCCTAAGAGGCAGCTCAGAGAGGATACAGGCCGCATGAAGGCTTGGGTTTAAAGGATTATTGCAAGGTTAGGGTAGGTGCATTCCTGTTCCTGGAAGCGTTCTTGGATGGAAATGAACAGGTCTTCTTGCCTTAAAAAGGCAGCAACCACCCTTGGATCGAAGTGTTCCCCCTCCTGTTCCGTTATCGAGGCCCTGACCCTGCTGTGCGACTGGGCTGCTTTGTAACACCTTTTGCTACTTATGGCATCATAAACATCGGCCAGTGCAACTATACGGGCGCTGATAGGTATCTCTTCACCGGCAAGGCCCTTGGGATAACCGCTTCCGTTCCATCTTTCGTGATGATACAGGACAATCTCATAGGCCAATCTCAGATAAGGAGAGCCGGTCTTTTCATATATTTCCTTGATGAGATTGCCACCTGCGGTGGTATGGCCCTTCATAAGCTCATATTCCTCTTCCGTAAGGGCACCAGCCTTTTTCAAAATACTGTCACTGATGGCGACCTTGCCGATGTCATGTAACGGGCTGAGCCGTGCTATCTCCTCTGCCTCCTGTGCGGTAATCTTGAATTCAGGGCAATTCTTGGCAAGATCACGTCCCAGTGCCCTGGTATAGTGCAATACCCTTTCAAGGTGATAACCGGTTTCAGGGCTGCGATATTCAGCGAGCTTGGCCATGGCGAAAATCAATTCTTCGTGACTTTCTAATTTCAAGAGCCGTTCCCCGGCCTTCAATCTCAACATCAGCTCTTCAGGATGAACTGGCTTCTGTAGATAGTCATCCGCGCCCAAGGAAAGCGCCTTGAGTAGGCTATCGCGTCCGTCACTGGCGGACAGTACGATAATATAGGTATAACGTACCTCCTTCCTTCTGATATTTCTTATAAGTTCGAAGCCGTCTACCAATGGCATATTCAGATCTGTTATTAGAAATTTGAGATCCGGGTCTTCCGCCAACCTTTCAAAGGCCTCCCGGCCATTTTCCACCTCGGTGATACCGTATCCCTCACCTTCGAGGATCATGCGCAGCAAGGCCCTTTGCACGATGTCATCGTCTGCGACCAGTATTCTAGATTTAATAAATCCTTGGCTCATATCGGTTGAACAGCCATTCAGGCATCCGCTTTAAGCCCTTCCAATTCTTTCATAAGGGCATCCCTTGCATCAAAAAAGGCAAGCTCAATCCTATTCAATTGCTCCTCGCCCTCTTCCAATGTGCCTGCCGAGGCCTGGGATTCCAATTTCTTACATAACTCTGACAAGAACATGGCCCCAAGGGATGCGGAACTCGACTTCAGACTGTGGGCAAGGCGGCGTAACGTCTTCATATCCCCCTTTCCCCAGGCCTCCTTCATCTTGGCGAGTATAACAGGGGTATCCTCCATGAAGATACCGACAATCTTCTTCATAAATCCAGGAGCCTCCGGGGTATCAAGGGCCTTGAGGCCAAGGAGTATCGCATGGTCCATCACTGTATCTACGGCCTCCTTGTCAGCTTCAAGCAAGTTCTGTTCCGCAGCCTTTTCCCCCTTTCCTGATAACTTATCGTCACCTCCTACCCATTTCCGCAACATTTCTTGAAGTTGGTAAAGCTTGAACGGTTTACTCAGGTAATCATCCATACCCGAAGCAAGGGCCTTTTGCCTATCACCGGAGAGGGCATGGGCGGTAAGAGCGACTATTGGAGTCCTTGGAATGCCCCTTTGACCTTCTAACTCCCTGATCTTTCGGGTTGCCTCATATCCGTCCATACCAGGCATCTGGCAATCCATGAAAATCAGGGCATATTGCCTCTTGGACCATGCATCCAGTGCCTCAAATCCATCCGTGGCCACATCCACCTTGCATTTGAAATATGACAGGGCGCTTTTGGCAAACTCTACATTGACCATGTTGTCTTCAACCAGGAGGATCGGGACCTTGAAGGACTGTGCAACCAGGTAGTCGTCTGCTGCGGGGGTCTCGTAAGCCGGTACACTCTCTCCTACTAGTATCCTCCTGAGGCAGGAATAAAGCTCGGTCCTCCTGACAGGTTTTTCGATCAGGTAACCGGCCTGGATATTGCCAAGCCCTTCAAGGATACCTGGAACAGGTGCTGCAATTATCATGGGCGGAGCGTTTTCGACCATATAATCCTTGAGCTCATCTATGTAGCGTACCGGGTCTTGGCAATTGGAGGCAATATCCACAATGACGAAATCCATGTCTTCAAAAGGCTGATTCGATTCCTGTGAATGGTTGGTAGGGACCTTACCTTCGTGGCAAAGCAGGCCCCAATGGGAAAGATAACAATCGAATACCTCACGATTCGAGGCATTGTCGGAAATGATGACGGCCTTCTTACCCGTCAACAGGCCGTTGTCCTTGGATTCCAGGGGAGTAGATTCCTCCAGGATCTTGAGCGGGATGGCAACGCGGAACACTGTACCGCGGCCCGGGCGGCTCTCGACGCTTATATCTCCCTGCATCATGCCCACTAGCTCCTTGACTATGGCCAGGCCTAGACCTGTACCGCCAAACCTTCGATTCGTGGAGCTGTCGGCCTGGGAAAACGGATCAAATATGAGACCTATCTTGTCTTCCGGAATCCCCATTCCTGTGTCCTTTACTTGGAAAACTACCCGGTTTCCAGGCCGATCGTTTTCAAGCCCGACTCTTAGGCACAATTCACCCTGTATGGTGAATTTGACTGCATTGCCCAGGAGATTCATCAGGATTTGGCGTAGACGATCCGGGTCGCCGATAACGGTATCGGGACATTCATCCTCCAGTAGACAAATCAACTCAAGGCCCTTTCTCTGGGCACCTTCAGCAAATAGGTGAACGGTATCTTCTATTAAATCAGGCAACTTGAATGTACGACATTTGAGCTCCAAACGTCCTGCCTCGATCTTTGAAAAATCAAGGATGTCGTTGATGATGGCAAGAAGGGCATCGCCTGAGCTCAGTGCCGTTTCCACCAGGTTGCGCTGCTTGGGGGTAAGTTTTGTGGTAAGAAGCAATTCAGCCATCCCCAGGATGCCATTTAGGGGTGTGCGGATTTCGTGGCTCATATTGGCAAGGAACTGGCTCTTGGCCTGGCTTGCATCCTCTGCTGCCTTCTTGGCTTTATGGAGCATCTTTACGGTTTCCCTGAGTTTTTTATTTGTCTCGGATAATTCAAGGGTACGGAAT
>WFZW01000113.1 GCA_015489365.1 Deltaproteobacteria bacterium
CGTGACAACGGAGGGGGGACTGGTAGTGGACGGATGCCGCCGCTACGAGATCCTGAGGGAGATCGGCAAAAGCGTAGCCCCGGCAGTCATCATTGAGGATGATCTTTCGGAAGACGAGATCTGGGATCTCAGGGCGGAACTGAATGTCCTGCACCGCAGCCCGTCACCAGGGGAAACAAGGCGATTCAGCGGGCAACCTGTTTCATCGGGCAAGGAATCTTCATCCATCTCCCCTGAACTCGAATTTTTGATCCAGGACATACTTGCCGCCAAGGGCTTCGGTCCCCGGATCCTTCAGGCAATAGCCAACAAGACCAGGGTAGTGCTTCCCGATCTTCATGGACCAGCAGATGTCCTCGAAGAGGTCATGGACCTTGCCAATATTGATGAGGATCCATCGTGGAAGTGAGAATCGCGCGGAATAGCCTGGAGCTCCGTGTCCGTGACGATCACGGCAGGCTGTCAGTGGAATTTCATGCCCCCAAGCCTGGCAGCCTGAAGCCGGAGAAAAGAAACGGGGTCTGTCTCAAGGGTGAAGACATCGAGTTTTTTGCCGGGATGCTCCTTGATCCGACCGTGCCAAACGCTCATGGCAACGTGGATCTCAAGGAACCATATCCCTATATCCTGCAAGTCAAGTGGGATGATTCCCACAGGACCCTATCTTTCTTCCCATGGGAAGAAGGAGGAGCCATAGAACGTATCAGGCTCTCCCCACTGGAAGCATGGAAGATAGGAAAACTGGCCGAAAGAACGGCATTGATAAATCACCTTATCAGGCGCCTCGCCATGGAGGGTTAAGATCATGGAAGAATCCATTGCCGCCAAGATCCTGGAAGGGCTCGCAAAGGAACGAGCACTTAACCAACTGGAAAAGGCCGCCCAGGACTGCCTGGTTTTGCAGACCATGGCAAGTCACGTGGGATATGCCTTTATCAAGCTCTGCGAGGAGCTTTTGAAGCTCCAGGAGACATATGGCAGGGAGGCATATAAAGAAGCCCTTGATACCCTGGGCATGGACGAGAATACCGTAAAACACATAACAGGTACGGCCTCAACTCTTGCCGACCTGCCATCCTCTGTCATCAAACGGGTTCTGAGCGAGACTGCCCATAACACCATTAAAAAACTGGAGTTGTTCGATGCTGGTTCTAGACAAATCTGATACCGAACAGATGTTGTTTACGCTGGTAAATGCCGGGGTGCCTGTAACCATGGCAAGCAGGATGCTCGGTTTCTCCCGAGCCCAGGGCTTTTACATTATTGAGCAAAACAAGGCCCGGTCTCGGACCCGTCGAAGCTACGTTTCTGCAAAAATGGTCGAAATGGCTGAAACATTGATAGACCGTGGCCTGCCCCTGGACGTTGTTGTGGCCGCCACCGGCCTTACCGGCCAGCAGATACTCGATTATCTTTCTTCCGAGGAAGGTTAGGGGACATGAGAACCATTTTAAGAAGGCAGGAAGTCTGCAAAAAAGTAAGATTGTCAAAATCAACAATCTATAGAATGATCAAGAAGAAAGAATTTCCGGCTCCAATCAATCTATCAGAAAGGCGTGTGGGATGGTTGGATGAAGATATTGACAGATGGTTAAGAGAGAGGTCTCGATAATGGCCGGGTCTCCCTGAGCTTATCAAGGTAATCCGCCCAGGCCTGCATCATTTGTCTCCGCATGGGCAGGTACTGGGCATAGTTATAAGCGGCTCTTACCGAATTCGAGTCAATATGGGCCAGTTGTCGCTCAATAGCATTGGGATCCCACCCCTGTTCATTCAAGATGGTGGATGCCATTGAGCGGAATCCGTGTATTACTATTTCATCTTTGGTGTAGCCCAGTCTTCTTAGAGCTGCATTTAACGTATTGTCGCTAATAGGCCTTTCGGGCGTCCTAATTCCTGGGAACACGTATTTCATGTCCCCGGTGATGGCGCTGATTTCATTTAAAATGGCTATAGCCTGTCTACTGAGGGGGACTATATGAGGCCTTTTGATTTTCATTTTTTTCGCAGGTATCTGCCATTGAGCCTGATCAAGGTCGAACTCCCTCCACTCAGCATGTCTCAGTTCACCTGACCGGACAAAGATAAGAGGCGCAAGTCTCAATGCGTATTTCACTATAATGTTTCCTTCATAACCATCAATTGCCCGCAGAAGCTGCCCTATTTTCAACGGATCCAGGATCGTGGGCATTCTCCTTGGCTTTACTGCTACAAGAGCGCCTTTCAGATCGGCGGACGGATCTCTGTCCGCTTTGCCTGTAGCAATGGCGAACCGGAATATCTGTCCGCAAATTTGTTTGACCCTATGAGCAGTTTCATATTTGCCTTGTGCCTCGATTTTTCTCAGGACCTCAAGCAGGTGAGGTGGGGATATTTTTTTACGGGTATATTTCCGATAAAAGGGAACACGAAGATCTCAAGCCTCCGTATGACGGTTCTGGCATGCTTGTCGGTCCAGGTCTTCTGTTTTATCCGGAACCATTCCCTTGCAATTACTTCAAAGCAATCAGATGATTCATTTCTTAATCTCAATCGCTGAGTGGCTGGATCGATTCCTTTTCCTATGAGATATTTTATCTTGATGAGTTTGGTTCTGGCCTGTTTCAGGGAGACCGCCGGGTAAACTCCAAGTGAGATCGTCTTCCTCTTTCCCTGAAATTTGTAATCGTACCTGAAATATTTTCTCCCTTGCGGAGTGACGATTACATAAAGGCCCTGGCCGTCATAGATTTTGTATTGCCTGGTTAATGGCTTGAGGTTTTTAAGCTTTATCTCGCTGAGCTTCATATCCCATGCTGTACGGTAACTTTTAAATCAAGAAAATAGTTACCGTATTTTATACCGTTCATTCGACTGGGATGTCAAGAAACCTCACGGGAATGCATGAGGCTAAATGAGAAATAAAAGTTAGTAAAATCAATAGATTGGGGAATATATGAGAAGGTATGGGACAGTATAATGGTGGAGGCGGCGGGAATCGAACCCGCGTCCGGAAGCATTCCACCCAAGCCTCTACGTGTGTAGTCCAGATATTAGGTTTCGTCTAACCAGCCCCATCTGGAC
>WFZW01000114.1 GCA_015489365.1 Deltaproteobacteria bacterium
GGCATCAATACCCTTAGAAGGAAGCTTTGCAGTTACAATGAGGTAAAATGAGGGCTTGGGGTAGGTATGGTGTTGACCGTTTGGATTTCGATTAGCCGGCTATATCCGGAATTCTCAAACGTCCATTTCCTCCTATGTACTTTGTTTCAGGGGTTATCGTCATTTTATATGGTTCTAAAACATGCTGGGATCTGTGCTGGAATATTGAGGTCCCCTACCATGAGAAAGATGATGTCAGAAAAGGCCTCCAATGTCCGAAATCCACTGGCCCTGTTTTTGGCTATCTTGATTATTCGGTTCAACCCTTCAGCAATTGCATTGGTCAATCTTGTATCCACAAAAGGTAGCAGACGATCTTCATGTCTTTTTATCAATTTGACAAAATTCTTGATAGGTTCCAGGCGACTTCTATTTGCCGTCTTACACCAGTTATCGAGGAAATCCTTGGCATCTACTTGATTGTCAAGATCCCAGAATTGTTCGAACTCATCACTGAGAACCCAGGCTCTGTGTATATGGCGATTACCATTCATATATAGGGCCTTGAGACGCTTAACATCCTCTTTCGTCCTCTTTGAAGAATGCATATACAACAGCCAGCGTAGGCCCTTCAGAGCAACCTTCTCCTCCTTACTGGCCTGACGCCACTGTTCCTTGCGAACTTCATCAACAGCCTTATTAAGGGCCTTTACTACATGAAACCTGTCCAGAACCAAGGTGGCATTGGGGCACCAGTGTTCTATGGCATCTATATAGGTCTGAGCCATATCACAGGAGGCAGCTATGATTTGTTGACGTTGATAGTCACTGAGTTCCTTTTCAAAGAACCGATCTATGGTCTTTCTGCCCTTGCCCTTTCCTATCCATACTACCCGTGAATGTTTTAGATCATATACAATAGTGGCGTATTTTCGACCTTTACAATACGAAATCTCGTCGATTCCAATATGGGTTAAGGCCCTGATCTTATGTCCTTGCCTGAATCTAATGATGGTCCGATGAAGTAAATCAGACAGGGTGGATGTGGATATTCTCAACAGTTTGGCTGCGGCCTTCTGAGTCATGATCGAACAATAAGTCAATAGTAAATATTCAAACCGATGGGTTACCCGGCAATAGGCTGAAGCCCATGGAATGATTTCCTGAACCCTCCCATGTTTTTTGCATCTGATCTCCCTTGGATGGTAGACTAAAAATACCTGTATGCCACAGACCGGAACATCACGCCAGAGGCGGGCCTTTTTGGCAGTACGAACGATTTTGCCGCGTCTGTTGCAATAAGGGCAGCATCTTCCATTCTTATATGGTTTAACATCCAGCCAGAGTTCCTTGCCCCAATTTTTGAAAGAAAAGCCTGTAATACGAAATCTTTTGATTTTTAGCAATTTCTGGATAAACTTAAGTACGCTCATGGGTTCCTCCTATTATTCAAAGTCTGATAAACTTGAATTGAACCTATGAGCGTATCTTTGTGAAGCCTAGCTGCCCATTTTCCTCAAAAAGCCTGGTAGCATGGACGCGGAATCTGTCAAGGCCAAGCCCTTCGGGTGCTTCGCAACCTTGACACTTCCCCCCTTACCATGCTGAACCTGAAGTTGCCGACGGCGAGAGAACGCCGACTTTTACCTCTGGCTCAAGAACTATTAGCCTGCTAAATATTCATTGAGAAATCCGGATTGACCCGGATAAAAGGCTGTATAGAGGTTTGAGGGCCCATGGAAGCCTAATTGGGAAGCAGGGTGTTCATGACCAGCCCGGTCAGGATCTTTGGATAAAAAAAGGTGGATTTATGTGGCATCGTTAGCCCGGCATCCGCTGTATCCAGTACCTGCTCTACCGGGGTAGGCCTCAAAAAGAAAAGGACCTCGTCCTGCTTGAGATTTCTCAGGGCATCGTTGCCATCGGCCGTGTATCGTATATCCCTTTCATTTTCCAGCCGGTCGGGATCAAGTCCAAGTAATTGCCGTATTATAATGTCGTCCAATGCGACTACATCTAGCTCGTCAAGGGGGGAAGGGTTCCCCTTTTCCTGAAGCCTCTTTTTTAGGCCCTCGTTGCCCCACCATATCTGGGCCTGCTTACCACCCTGCCAGATTACTCCAATTCCCTGCCTGCCCGGGGAGTCTTTTAACCTTGCGCTGAGGGTATCAAATAGGTTGTCTGGCCCGATATTGTGTCTATTCAACCTTTCAACCTTGAAAAATCTAGCTATCCCCTTTAAGGCGTTTGTAAAAAGGACCTGAGCTGGTAGTTTGATTATTCTATGCGTAGGAAGCACTACGAGGCCTTGATCTTCGGAATCCACCAGGTATGTCATTAGAAAATTAAATGGAAGATCGGGATCATCACCGTGCAATTTTCTCATTGCATTGCGGTAACGTAATGCTGTTGTATATCTATGATGGCCGTCTGCGATATAAAGACTAGAATATTTAAGGTCGTGGCCAAGGGACTCGATCCCTTCGGGGTCCGTGGCCCTAAAAAGCCGATGGGTATTACCCATATCGTCCTCTACTGCGTAGAGTTCCTGGCCATCTAGATCCTCTAGGGCCTTCCCCATCTGATCATTATGCCTGTATAGCATGAAGATCGGGCTAAATTGTGCCTGAGTGGCCTCTAGGAGCCTATACCTGTCCCTGGTAACCTTATCAAAAGTCCTTTCGTGGGGAAGGACTATCCTATTCTTCCATTCCTCTATCCTGACAAGGGCGATAAAACCCTTCCTGCGAAACCAGGTACCATTTACAGAGAAATCTATCTCGTAGGGATAGACGGCAGGTACAGGATCCCTCTTGAGTATGCCTGAATCCATCCAATTGAATAGAAGTTTGCCTGCACAGTGGTATTTGTCGATCTTTTCAGGGGCACATGCCCTTGCCTCGGGGAGTTCCAATGAAAAGATATTGTACGGATTTTTGGATACTAGTTTGTCTCGCTGGTTCTGATCTACTACATCGTAGGGTGGCGCTACGAGGCTGCTCATCGGACCAGCGGATTTCGTGTTGTACCTTAGGCCCTTGAAGGGTTTGATAAGTGCCATTCAATTGTTCCCTGTCCAGTCAGTGGGTAAAGGATTGCACCATGGGTGAAGGACGTGGTTGTACCGCTGGTAGGCACAGGTATCTGCGTGCATGGTGCGCTTTGTGTTTTTTTCACCTCTTTGGCGCATCTTGTCGAACAAAATTTTCATGCAGCCCATATCCCCTGGGCTGCACCCCTGGGCATGAAGATACAGCCCTTACCTAGAAGATATATTTTTACGGTAACAGTCATTCCAGAGGCTGGCATAACGAAGCATGAAAATGCGCCTCTGGAAACATCTTGCCTTTTGTCCATGTGTGTCCATGGCTAAGCAAAAATGCAGTTTCGGATAAAGTTAGTCGTCTTGAAGTGGATTTGGCACTCCTTGATTTGCATGTCGGCCAGCCGAGGGCTGTCCCTGGCATGGTGATCGCTATTACAGGAGTGGCATATGCTACTACTACGGTGCAGCCGGAAGGTCAAGCCAGCCAGATAAAAATTTATACCGAAGGCGGGCGTTGTCTCCTTTTCCCCTTATAAACCCATGGCTACATAATTTTCCGTGAAAATACATACCGGTAGGGCGGTATTTCCACGTTCGGGGGTGCGGCGTCAAGGTGTGGGCTGCATGAACGTTTCGGTTCATAGGTGTAGATGAGTGGATTAGATCCTTACTACCTTATTTCGTCCAGTGGCCTTTGCCTCGTATAGGGCCTTATCCGCCCTGAGCACTAGATCATCTACTGAATCGCCAGGTACAAACTGGGCCACTCCAAGGGATAGTGTGATGCTCAATTTGAGGCATGTTTTACGGTCTGTAAATATATGCCGGGCCACTTTCAGCCTTACGCGCTCAGCCAGGTTCACTGCATCCACTCCCTTGGTGTGCGGTAACATGATCAGGAATTCCTCTCCCCCGTACCTGTAAACCGTGTCTACCTCCCTTGCACAATCACGGATCATCCTTGCGACCTTTTGCAGGACACGGTCACCTATTTGGTGGCCGTAACTATCATTGATCTCCTTGAACTTATCCAGATCGGCCATGATAAGGGAAAGGGGGTAATTGTACCTTCTTGCCTTGGCCAATTCCTTCTTGAGATCCACTTCGAGCGATCTACGGTTATAGAGTTTAGTGAGTGGATCTATCTTCAATTTGGCTTGAAGATCCTTGATGAGTTCCTGTTGGCTCTTCAGTTGTTTCTCTGTTCTGGCGCTATGTTCCTCAAGTTCCCTGTTTATGGCTATTAA
>WFZW01000115.1 GCA_015489365.1 Deltaproteobacteria bacterium
AACTTGAACCGCGCTGAAACCCTTCAAAAGCCTACTACCAGCCAGGAATGAAGCGGTTATGTTTCACGAACATACTTTTCCATCTTAAGTATTTTCCCAGGAGACTACATGCTTGATACAACAAAAAGGGAAAAAAATAAATCTCTTTACACAATCCCCCCATATTCCCCTGATTTTTGGCGGACCTATGCCCAGGAAACGAACGTTGGCCCACTGAAAAAAAGGTGCATGAAGGGGGAATGCTGGGACGCCGCGGCGGCCACCTATGATGACCTGGATAACTGCAAGGACTATATGCACCAGGTGAACTCCATAATTGGGGAATTAAGATCGATCGGGGCGCTTACCATGGAAAACACGGTAATCGATGTGGCATGTGGAACCGGCACATATGCCATTCGCATGGCCCCCTATTGTAAGAAGGTTGCCTGTCTAGACATATCCAAGGGTATGCTAGCCAGGCTCGAGGAAAAAAGGGATAAGTCCGGTATAAACAACCTCGAAATTATCCAGGCAGATTGGAAGACATACGATCCAAGCGAAAGGTTCGACCTTGTCTTTGTTTCCTTGACCCCTCTGCTAAAGGACATGAAAAACCTGGACAGATTTCTGGACATATCCAAGAAATTTCTTGGGTTAGTATGCTGGGCCGGCATAAAGGACAACCTCCTATTTAACAGCCTATACGAGGAGATCATAGGGCATAAACCGGACAAGAGGCACATGGACATACAGATTCCTTTAAATTACCTCTATACAAAGGGGTTTGCCCCAAACCTCAAATTCTTTCATGGATGCTGGTACAGGGAAAGGGACATCGAAAGACAGGCCAAGACACTCATATGGCAGCTTGAACTCTATCGGCCCCTGTCCCAGGATGAAAAGACACTTGTTTACAACCGACTGAAACAAATTGCAAAAGATGGCAAGGTGACTGTCAATACGAAGGTACGTACCGGTTTCATATTGGTAGACAAGCACGCCGACGACTTCACATGCTGATCTCGATACTGCGCTAGGAGCCGGCAGGCCAGGGTGTTGAGGCGCACCTCTTATCTTGCGATCATGGATCTCAATATGTCCGCTGCATTCTCTGCATGATCCGCCGAAAGCCCTATCAACTCGACAAGCCTGACCTGATAAAAGACAGAAAGGGAATCCTGCTCCGAATCAAAGATATGTTTCTTAAGCTCGTGCTCAAGAAAATCAGCATCGTGCTCCTTGCCCCTCAATCCCCGTATACCATCTTTGACGTGGACCCTTACGTCCTCGTCTCCGGTCTGGAAATATGTGCGGGCCGCATGAAGAATCGGGGCAAGGCTTTTACTGATATCAAGGCATTTTTCCATTAATCCCTTAAGGCCTTCCTTGAATTGCTGTGTGAACTCGGAACGGCGGTAGGTTATCCATTCAAGTACATCTTCGGCCGTATCCGCTATGGCATCCTGCTCATTGAGATAGAGGAAGAGCTCAAATTTGTCGATTGGCATTATTATACCCCGTGGCAGATGGGCCCTTACATTTCGCTTTATCAGATCTGCTGCATGTTCCAGCTCGCTGACATCCACCACAAGTTTTTCGAATCGCTTCTCGTCACCATCTATGTAGGCCATTACGGCCTCCGAGGCCTTGTTTAGGCAGTCATGTACATGTCTGGCATGATTTTCCAGGCATTCCAGGGGCTCACGCCGGAAGGAATGGTCGGTCTTGGGACACCTTTCCCGTTCTGGCTCGGCAAGTTCCTCGCCGCCACTCCTCCCCAGATCGATCTCCTCTCCGTGACGGATCAACCGTCCCTCCACCAGGAATATGACGTCCTCGGCTATATTGGTGGCCAGGTCTGCGATACGTTCTATATTTAGGGCCAATATGATGTGGTAAACACTGGCCCTTACGTTTGACGCACCGTTTTCCATCTCTGCGATTTCTTTTCGTACCACATCGGCATAAAGGTCATCCACCTCCTGGTCCCTTGTCCTGACATCCCTGGCCATCTCGCCGTCACCGTAGACAAAGGCATTTATACTTTCACCCAACATATCGATTGCCACATTGGCCATCTCGTTGAGGCCGGAAGAATAGACCGGGATTTCGTCACTCTTTTCTATAAGACCTGTAACCTGTTCGGCAATGTTCACCGCATGATCGCCGACCCTTTCCAGTTGTTCGGCAATCTGCATCGCCGATGTGAGAAAACGCAAATCAGCGGCCATTGGCTGTTGAAGGGCCAGGGTCTTTAATACCAGGCTGTCGATCTCCACCTCTATCTTGTCTATTTCCCAGTCCCGATCGATTACCCTTTTAGCCAGATCTTCATCTTGGCGCTGGCAGGTGAGGATGGCAGTACGTACGGATTCCTCAACAAGGGCAGACATCTGCAATATCATGTTCTTTATCTCTGCTATGTCCCTTTGAATACGCGTAGTCATGAAACAACCCCTTTATGCCTGGACATCGAAGGCCCATGGAATGTGATTGATTTTTGTTTTATCACTGCCCGCAAATGTAATCGCTATCACATCAAACCTGATATTCCGGTTAAGCCATCCCCTTGATTGAAGAAACATCAATGCCGCACGCGTTATCTTTACCTGTTTGCCAGGTGTGACCGCCTCTTCAGGGGCCCCGTACCTGTTACCCCTTCTCGCCTTCACTTCGGCAAAAACTATATGGGAAGGGCCTCTTACTATGAGATCTATCTCGCCAACTGGTGTCCGGTAATTCCTTTCAAGCACGGTATACCCGCGTGATTTGAAAAAATCCGCTGCCATCTCCTCGGCCAATCTTCCCAATCCCTTGGGGGTTCGATCATTCATGGCAGATCCCTGTTCTTGTCCAGATATTCCTTTACCCCAGAAAAACTTTTTCTATGTATGGCACACGGCCCATAGATGCGCAATGCCTCCTTGTGACGCCGAGTAGCATAGCCCTTGTGACGTCCAAACTGGTACCCAGGAAACTCCCTGTCCATACGTTTCATGAGATCATCCCTGAAGACCTTGGCCACAATTGATGCGGCTGCAATCGTCAAGGATAGACTATCTCCTTTTATTATAACCTTTTGGGGAATAGTATGGGGAATGAATTGATTGCCGTCAACCAGAATGACATTGGGACGGTGATCCAGGCCATTTACTGCCTGAGCCATGGCCTTGAGAGAGGCATTGAGGATATTGATGCGGTCTATTTCTGGCGGTTCCACCTGGCTGATGGCCAGGGACAATGCACGAAGTCGTATTTCCTTCTCCAGGCGTGCGCGTGCCTGGCTGGTCAGGGATTTTGAATCCCGTACGCCACTCAAGCCTTGGAGCGATGTCCTGTCCCTTGGAAGTATAACTGCAGCAGCGACCACCGGACCTGCCAAGCAGCCCCTTCCTACCTCGTCGACACCTGCGACCAGGTCAAGCCCCAGATCCCATAACATGCGTTCATAACGTAGGAGATCCAGGGCTTGACGTTCCACGCGGCCATACACCTGCTACTTGGTGGTACGACGACGGACCTTATGACGTACGGCCTTGCCCCTAAGCCCCCTAAGATAGTAAAGTTTGGCCCTATTATGACGGCCCTCTTCTACGAGCTCTATACGTTCTATCCTGGGCGAATGGACAGGGAAAATTCTCTCGACCCCGACGCCATAAGATATTTTGCGAACGGTAAAGGTCTCCGAGAGACCACTTCCCTTTCGACCTATCACGACACCTTCAAACACCTGAATACGTTCCTTTTCTGCGGATTCACGGATCTTAACATGGACCTTTACCGTATCCCCCGGCCTAAATTCCGGCAGATCCGCGCGCATTTCCTCAAATGCTAGTTTCCGGATAATATGCATGTATAAAACCTCCTTGGTGCAAGGGTTGCATTTCCCGTGGCCTAGGCATGACAAGGATTAGCAACCATATCTTTTCATGTATAGTTCCTACTATATTGGAAAGGGCTAAACCCTTCTTAATTAGCTATCTCATTTACCGTGAAAATATCTCATCAAATAAGGGCCGTCTTTTCATGTCTGGGGATGAAGCTCCAAGGCTTCGGGCTACATGAAGGTTTAGTAGTAAAACCTTGAACCCAGGTTACTTAGTACCTATCACCCAAAAGCCTGTCCAGAGCAATAGCTACAGCGCTCCTTACCGACAGATGATTATAGGCGCTGTTCCCCTTTATAGGACATAATATCCCATCGCAGGTTCGCAATATCTCAGGGGCAAGACCTGAGGCCGTACCAAAAATTAATAATATACTACCAACACCTGATTCTTCCAGCATTTTTCTCGCATCATGCCACCTAACACAATCATCGGTCCCAATAGCCGAGGTAGCCAAGGCAAGAGGAGGTTCGCCGGTAATGGAAATGATCTCCTGGTAGACGGATTCGAGAGTCGCCGCGGTTTCAACCAGATCAAGTGCCTCTTTCCTATCTGGGTTGATTCTGCCGCCAACCCCCACTCGCCAATGATCTAAAAGGGTGCCCACCAAATCCCGTTGTTCCTGGATCGGTGTGACTATGTAATACTTACTTATTCCATAGGTCTTGGCCGCCCTGGCGATATCATGGATATCCAGATTGGTTACAGCAGAGGTAATGACCCTTCCTGTCCTATTCTTAACAGGGTAATGAACCAGTGCCAGGAATATCAGTGTTTTTCCTCCCGCAGCTCATCGAGAAGTTTCAGGTCTTCCGGATCAAGCCTTGCCCTTTCAAGCAGATCCGGACGGCGGCACATGGTTACCCTCAAGGCCTCTCGACGACGCCATTTGGCTATGGCGGCATGGTCCCCCGAAAGAAGTACTTGGGGAACCTCCCATCCCCTAAAGCTTCTAGGGCGTGTATAGTGAGGATGTTCAAGGATTCCATTGCTGAAGGAATCATTGCGGGCTGAATCCCCACAGCCAAGGACCCCGGGTACCAAGCGACATACAGCCTCCATTACGACTAGGGCCGCGACCTCTCCACCTGACAATATATAATCACCGATCGATAGCTCCATATCCACACAGTGATCGGAGATCCTTTGATCTATCCCTTCATATCTGCCACAAATTATGACCAAACGCCCTTGCTCTGCAAGTTCCTGTGCAATGGATTGATCAAATACCCTTCCCCGGGGACTCATCAAGATCACCTTGGCATCAGAGGGGGATATCTGCAATGACTCAAGGGCCCTTAATATGGGCTCAGGTTTCATAACCATCCCCTCGCCGCCTCCAAATGGCCTGTCGTCGGTAGTCCGATGACGGTCAGACGTGAAGTCCCTTAGATTAACAGGATTTACCGAAATCAGCCCGGCCTCTATGCCGCGGTGCAGAACCCCCTCCCTAAGGGGAGAACGGAAAAAATCAGGGAAAATGGTAAGTATGTCAAAGATCATATATCTCTAGGAGGCCTGGCAAAGGCTCAACCGTGCATATTTTTCTTTTGATATCCACCTGCTTTATTACCTCCTCGATAACCGGCAACAGCACCTCACCGGCAGGGCCTTGTACCACGATGACATCATTGGCCCCTGTCTCGATGATCTGCCTTATAACACCAAGGGACCTGCCATCCTGGGTGACCACCTCCAGGCCCTCAAGTTCGTACCAGAAGTATTCCCCCTCCGATTTCGTAAGGGACCGCCTAGGGACAAGGATCTCCGTCTCCCGCAATTCCTCGGCCTTATCCCTGTCTGTTATGCCATCCAAGGACATTATAACGGCCTTTGGCCCCTTGATCCTGGATCTCAAGACCTTGCAGGTGATCAAACTGCTGCTTTTAAGGCGGAGATGAATTTCCCGAAGGCCCGCAATGGATTCCGGACCCGAATAGGGATAGACTTGGACTTCTCCCTTTATGCCGTGGGGCCTTGAAATCCTCCCCAGGGCTATGAATCCATCCTTACCCTCATCCACCTTCCTATTCAAGGATCTCCAGGACCGAACGTTTGTTCAACTTGGTAGACGCAGCATTCAGTATGGTTCTCATGGCCCTGGCAGTGCGGCCCTGCCTGCCGATTATCTTGCCCAGATCCTCCTTGGCAACCTTGAGTTCTATAACAGAGGTTTGTTTGCCTTCGATCTCCTCTACCTCTACAGCCTCTGGGTTATCCACCAGTGCCTTTGCAATATACTCCACCAGTTCCCTCATAGTCTCACCTCCACGGTTAAGCCCTGCTAGCAGCGTAACCCCCTACCCAAACCTTTACTTGTGGTCTTATACTTAGGCTATACCCTGAGCATGAAATACAGCCACGGTCTAGGGATGCATCTTCATGGCAAACCCCTTTGCAGCTCCATATGCCTTGGCATGAAAATACATCTTTGCAACGAAAACCCTCATCAGTAATGGATCAAAAAATCCCAGGATCGAGCGGTCCTGCACCTACTCCGTTCGTTTACACCCATACTTTCATGCAGCCCGCATTCCCTGGGCTGCACCTCTGGGCACAAGGATACAGCCCATATCTTATTGTATTTTCACGGTAAAAGCCTGGTAGATATTTGGCACCCGTTCCACGGCCAAGTGGATACCTGGCTACCGGATCAATCGCCGTGACATCGCGCGATTGGATCGCAGTTACTATTCTATCATGATGCCTAACTGGTAGCGGTGACGGTATCCCTGGCAACCCTATTCAAAAGACTTTTTACCGTATCAGAGGGTTGCGCCCCACGATCCAACCATTTGCCAAGCTTCTGGCTATCAATCCTTACCTCTGCCGGATCCTTCAGGGGATCGTACGTTCCAAGGATCTCAAGGAACCTGCCATCTCTCTTTGAACCGGAGTTGGTTGCTACTATCCGGTAAAAGGGCCTTTTTTTCCGCCCCCCCCTTGTTAAACGAATTTTGATTGCCATCTATATTATTCCTCCATTTTTGCAAATGATCTGCTGTTTAAAAAATGCCTTTCTCACGATATTTTTATAATCAAAAGCCCCTAGGGGCCTAATCGGACGATAAAACTTAAAAGGGCAAAAGCCCCCCGGGAAACTGCTTAAACTTGCCCTTTCGCATCTTTTTGAACATTCTATTCATCTCTGAATAATTTTTCAGCAATTGATTTACATCCTGAACCGTGGTACCACTTCCCTTGGCAATCCTCCTGCGCCTGCTTGCATTTATAATGGTATACTTCCTTCGCTCAAGCGGAGTCATAGAGTTGATGATTGCCTCAATCTTTACGAACTCCTTTTCATCCGGCATGGCCCCCTTGAGCTTCTTTTTCATCTTGTTGAGCCCTGGTATCATGGATATTATCTGCTCCAGGCTGCCCATTTTCCTTATCTGGACTAGTTGCTCCTTGAAGTCCTCCAGGGTGAAGGCATCCTTCTTCAACTTGCGTTGAAGCTCATGGGCCTTTTGACGATCCATCGTATCCTGGGCCTTTTCTATAAGGGTGAGCACGTCCCCCATTCCAAGGATCCTGCTTGCCACCCTATCGGGATGAAACGGCTCCAGGGCGTTCAATTTTTCACCTACACCCACGAGTTTTATGGGCTTACCGGTCACTGCCTGGATGGAAAGGGCGGCCCCTCCCCTGGCATCGCCTTCCAGCTTTGTAAGAACCACACCGGTTATGGATAGATCCTCATCGAATTTTTTAGCGATGTTTACCGCATCCTGCCCGGTCATGGCATCTGCCACAAGAAGGATCTCCTGAGGATCCACCACCGCCTTGATCTTCTTGAGTTCGCCCATCAGCTCCTCATCCACATGGAGACGCCCGGCGGTATCAAGGATTACCGTGTCAAGGTTGGACATGCCTGCCTTGGCGACTGCCTGCCGTGCAATATCCACCGGATTCATGGAGCCCTTCGAGGGAAAGACCGGAATCGAAAGCTGCTTGCCCAGGGTGGTCAACTGCTCTATGGCCGCTGGCCTATATACATCCGCTGGGACTAGATAGGGCTTTCTCCCCCGCTTTTTCAGCCACCTGGCAATCTTCGCAGCGGTGGTGGTCTTACCAGAGCCCTGTAAACCTACCAGCAATATGACCGCTGGCTGATGACCGGCAAGGTTTATCTGCTGATTGTGCCTACCTAAAAGATTTATGAGCTCTTCATGGACTATCTTGACCACCTGTTGGCCAGGGGTGAGGCTATCCATTACCTCATGGCCAGTAGCCCTGTTTCTCACCTTGGCTACAAAGTCCTTTACTACCCTGTAATTTACATCCGCCTCAAGTAGGGCCAGGCGTACCTCACGCAGGCCCTCGTTTATATCCTGCTCTGAGAGCTTGCCGTGGCTTTTAAGCCGTTTAAAAATAGAATCCAGGCGATCACTCAACGAATCAAACATTCTTCTTACCTGCCAAATCTTCTACCATCCAGTATGTTCCTGGTCATGAACCATACTGCCCAAGCCAGGACATAAATAAGCGGTAATCGCCTCTGCCCATGCATACAAAGCTACATAGCTTGAGATCTTGAGGCCAAGGGCCAAAAATCCAGGAAATCCGTTTATGTTACCTAACGCATCGCTTCGTGTCAACACGATGCCGTTTGTACTTTCTACCCTTGAAAACGATATGGATCGCCTCATCGACCCGGGAGACCAAATGAAACTTCAAGGCATCCCTCACCTGTTCAGGTAGGTCGTCCAGGTCGTTGGCATTACGCTTGGGCAATATTACCTCCTTGATACCTGCCCTGTGTGCCGCAAGTACCTTTTCCTTGATACCCCCGACAGGCAGCACAATGCCCCTCAGGCTTATCTCACCGGTCATGGCCACGTCAGGCCTTACCGGCCGATCTGTAAGAAGAGATACCAAGGCGACACAGATCGCCACACCTGCAGAGGGACCGTCCTTTGGGATTGCACCGGCAGGAACATGAATATGGATGTCATCGCTCTTGAATATATCCACTGGAATCTTCAAATCACATGCCTTTGATCGGATATAACTCAAGGCAGTATGGGCAGATTCCTTCATCACCTCGCCAAGCTTTCCGGTAAGGATCAACTTGCCGGAACCATCCATTCTGGTGGCCTCTATGAACAATATCTCGCCGCCAACAGGGGTCCAGGCAAGACCAGTGGCAACCCCTGGCACCCTGGTCCTTTCTGCCACCTCGGGTTGATAAAGGGGTTTACCTAGGAATTCCGCTAGGTTAGAGGCCTTGACCATGACCTTATCTGTCTTGCCCTGGGCTACTTGCCTGGCAACCACCCTGCAAACTGCGGCTATCTGTCGCTCGAGATTCCTAACACCGGCCTCCCTTGTATAGAGACTTATGATCTTCGCCAGGGCCCTCTTTTCTATGGTCAGATTACGCCTGTTCAGGCCATGGGCCTCAAGCTGCCTTGGTATCAGGTATCTTTTGGCAATCTCAAGTTTTTCCTCAAGGGTATATCCCGAAAGCTCCAACACCTCCATACGGTCCAGGAGCGGGCCAGGAATGGTATCCAGGATATTGGCAGTGGCAATAAAGATTATCCTGGATAGATCGAACTCAACACCCAGATAATTGTCCGTGAAGTGGGAATTCTGCTCAGGATCCAGCACCTCGAGAAGGGCAGAGGCAGGATCTCCTCGATAGTCAGCACCGATCTTATCGATCTCATCCAACATGATCACCGGATTTTTAACCCTTACCTTCCTGAGCCCCTGGATGATACGCCCTGGCATCGCCCCGACATAGGTCCTGCGATGTCCCCTTATCTCGGCCTCGTCCCTGACCCCGCCAAGGGCTATCCTGTAGAATTTGCGCCCCAGGGAACCGGCGATGGACCTACCAAGGGATGTCTTGCCCGTGCCAGGAGGACCGACGAAGCACAGGATAGGCCCCTGGGCATCTGGCTTGAGTTTCCTGACAGCCAGGTATTCGAGTATACGTTTCTTGATCTTTTCAAGATCATAGTGGTCCCGATTCAGGATCTTTTCTGCCTTGTCAAGGTCCAGATGGTCCTCGGTATACTTATCCCAGGGA
>WFZW01000116.1 GCA_015489365.1 Deltaproteobacteria bacterium
CAAATATTATCCTCACAACCGGTTCAGCAAGTACCCAAAGTCCGGCAGCGGCAGGTACCGTGAGCGCAAAGGCAAGAGTTAGGGATGAGACCAGGGTGTGGCCTAGTGCCTTTTTGCTACCTGATGTTGCCTGCCGTGCAACTACCGGAAGGGTTGCTACTGAAAGGGCGACGCCAAACAACCCTATGGGAAACTGTATCAGCCTGAAGGCATAGTTCAGCCATGCAACACTGCCTTCGGCACACCTTGATGCGAAGTTCGTGTTTACGAATATGTTTATCTGTGTGGCGGAAAGCCCTATGATGGCAGGGATTACCAGCCTGCCCACCCGTCTTAGCCCAGGGTGTGCAAGGTTAAGCCTAGGTCTGAGCCTATAGCCCAATCGGCCTGCAAGGGGAACCTGAATAAGGAGTTGAAACAATCCGCCCGACAGGGTGCCGATCGCCATACCGGTTATGGCCTGATAGCCGTATCGTGGCATGACCAGCGCAAGGCCTCCGCCTATTACTATGGAGCCCAGGTTGAAACAGCTCGATGCAAGGGCTGGTATAAAGAAATATCCCTTGGTATTTAGTAGCCCCATGAAGAGTGCCGACAGAGAGACCAGCAAGAGGAACGGAAACATGATGTTGGTCAGCCTCTGGGTAAGTGCGATCTTTCCTGGGACCAATGCAAAATCGGGTGCAAGGAGCCTGACAAGCTCCTGTGAAAATCCCATTCCTAGTAGCACTATGATCGAAATTATTATCGATAGTGCTGTGAGGACATTGTTTACCAGGAGCCATGTGTCCTCTGGGGAACATTTTTCATCATATTCGGTAAATACGGTGACGAAGGCAGAACTTAAGGCCCCTTCTGCAAATAGATCCCTTAAGAGATTTGGTATACGGAAGGCCACCACGAACGCATCCATGGCGGTCCCAGCCCCAAAGAGACCCGCAAGTACCTGCTCCCTCACCAATCCAAGTATCCGGGAAAGGAATACGGCGATGCTCACCGAGCCGGCGGATCTTGCTATCCTGGAGGTATTTGATCTACCTGGCATGTGCGGGACTGCACCCAACCCCTTTTCCCCTTGCAAGGATCATTTCACCTTCCTTGACTGCCAAGTGGCGGGCAACCACCTGGCATTTTGCCTTTAAAAGGAAGAAGATGGGCCGGTCGGTCTCGGAAAGGGTTTCATAGTTTCCCTGGCCTTTACTCATGATCAATGGGGCGGTTTCAAAGAGTCTGACAAAATCGGGATCGCACATATCCAATATGATGCCAGGGGCAGGGGATCCTGAAGAAATCAGCCTTGCATCATCCTCTATCCTGGCCATCCTTGCATCATCCATGGTCACGTCGTTTATGATGGGCCTGCCCCTGGTGGCGAAGACCACCTCCTTGCCCATTGCCTTTATGAGCAACCGATCAAAGACAGCCTCCCCGGCATTATCCCCAATATATAGCACCCAGGCGGCCTTCTTCAGGGCATCGAGGAATGCATCTTCCTCCCAGAGGCCGAATTTTCCATTTAGGGCCCTGTCAAGCTCTTTGTCCAGATCAAAATGGGTGGCAATGCCAAAGTCTATGACGTTTGCAGCACAGGCGATCCTCAGTGCCGCATGCAGCGGGGATGCAAGCTGCTTTAGCCTTTCTGCTAGAACTGGAAGGAGCCTAAGGGCCTTGAGCGTGCTTTCCTTTTTCAATTCCCTGAATGGGTCGTCCGTCCCAGCCCTTTCACTTATGGCCTCATATATGGCTATGGCTGTCTTGGGAGGCGGATCGTGCATATCGATGTTGGAAAGCTTGGCCCCAAACCGGGTCATCAGTCCATAGATATCATCCTCTGGTATATCCAAGAGCCTTCCGGTCCTTATGATCTGGTTCATGAAGCATGGTATGCACTCCAGGTATGTTTTCATGGCTGCCCTTGGCCTTTCCTGACTATGCGCCTCCAGCGTGGTCCCTCGGGTGTATCCATTATCTCTATGCCCATTTCTGCCAGCCTGCGTCTTAGTTCATCCGCCTTTCCCCAATCCTTGCGATTTCTGGCCTCGCTGCGTTCCCGTATGAGTTCTTCTATCTCCTGGGAAAGCTCTTCCCCCGTTTCCGGGATCTTGAATATGCCGAGTATGGTGTCCATGTCCTTGAAAGTATCCAGGATAGTATCGGCGTCAGAGGCAAATATACATCCTTTTAGGATCATAGTGTTTACCCTCTTTACAAAGCCGAATATGGCCCCAAGTGCCCTGGATACATTGAGATCGTCATTTACTGAGGTGATGAAGTCCTTCTTAAGATCTTCTAAGAGGGTCGGTATCTCCTTGGAAATACCATTACTCTTGGTAGATGCGATACTAGACAATTCAGACAGGAAATAATCAAGACGTTTTAAGGCCTTACATGCATCATTAAGGCCCTCAAAGGAAAATATCAGGGGCTTCCTGTAGTGCGTCCGTGCCAGGAAAAACCTGACTTGCCTGCCGGTATAGCCTTTCTTCAGGAGATCCCGTAGCGTCACCAC
>WFZW01000117.1 GCA_015489365.1 Deltaproteobacteria bacterium
CAGCTCCGGTGATGAAACCAAGCGACACAGCACCCGCACCAACCGAGAAGGCAACAACGAGCGAGGTCCGGCAGCCACAAACAAGCTGGCTCAAAACATCCTGGCCCAGGGCATTGGTACCCAGCAAATGCTCAAGGCTCGGTGGATCAAGGCCAGGACCAGAGATCTCACTCGGCATGTAAGGCACCAGACAAGGTCCCAATATCCCTATAACCACCAGGGATATAATGCATATTGCCCCGGCAAAACCAGCCCCTGTCTGCCAGTCGTCTTTTAACTGATCACATGAAAATTTGCTATACACTTAAATCTTCACGCAGCCCGTCTCCTCAGGGCTGCACATCCGAGCATGAAGATACGGCCCTTATTCAGGATGTATTTTCCCTGAAATTGCTATTTCCAGGGCAGGCACAACGAAGTATGAAGATACGCTGCTGGAAACATTTTGCCTTTTGTCCATATATGTCCTTGTGTATCCATATTAATCAAAAAATGTATTTTCGGATAAACAGTCATTTGGAAAAAAATAGTTCCTGATCTGTTGCACCAAGAATTCTACTTATCTGGTCATCTATCTGTATTTGGTATGCTGCAATCTCAAGGATAGAGGCCTTGTTTTCGGATACCTGCCTTTCAAGACCGGCAAAATTCCCATCCGGCCAGGTAAGTTCATCTGGCACCTCAAGTTCAACACAACCCGCACCTAGCGCCTCAAGCCGGTAAAAGTGCCTTCCCATAAGGGCATCTATCTTGAGATTCCAGCTACCCATGGCCGCAATGGCCTCGGAAGCACATGAAAGACATCCAGCCAGGATATTACCATCATCATTGCCTCCAAAAACCTTTCGAGCAACCAGCCCTACCCTCCAACCGATGGCTAAATCAGGGCATAGGTGACCATGCGCATCGGCAAGCATCTTTAATTCTAGATCTATCAACATCTGGCGATTTCTCCTTTCAAAACAGATCACTTCCTCGGAATTGAGTACCCGGAAGGCAATCCACCACCAGCAGCCTGCCTTGACCAGATTTGAACGTCTACAAAGGGCAAAGACCTGCCCGGTACCTGTCCTTATCAGAAAGGTTTCGGCATTCGTATCCATATCATCACGGGCAATCTCTATTATCTGTTCTACCTCGTGCCATCTTCCCCGTAGGATAAATCTTATCGGCAATCGAACAAAGGGATCACACAATACGTTGACGCCGATATTCAACCATTCTATCTGTCCGTTACCTATTGCCCTGAGCTGTGTTTCCCTATCCATACCCATGTTCATAACACATTTTTTATTTTTGTAACACCACTAAAAATCAAAAAACACCGCCCCTTGCGAATGCCAAAGGAAAAATTTTCCTTAAAAAGGACCTATGGGTTTTTCCCAGGGAGTGGAGAGGCGTAACAGATCTATTCGAGCTTCTTTTTAACCATCTTCGTCTCGTTTTCCAAAAAGGCTTCCATCTCTTTGTAAATATGCCAAAAGAGCTCTATTGCCCTTTCACCTGCATCTGTAAGTTTTGCCCCTCCTCCGCCAGCACCTCCGGTAGCCGTTCTTACAAGTGCCTTAGGGGCCACCTTGTTCATGGAATCTACCAGGCGCCAGGCATGGCGGTAGCCCATACCCATGGAACGGGCTGCGGCACTGATCGATCCAAGCTCCTTTATTCGTTCAAGAAGCTTGATACGCCCATAGCCCAGGAAGGTCTCCTTGCCCCTGGCAATCCAGATTTTACCCGCCACACGATAATCATTTTCCATGATATCTCACCAACACCTCGTTGCAGGGCAGCATCTCCTGGCAAATATCCAAAGGACCTGGTCCCATAGATAGAATCTCCAACTTAAGAAGATCCAGCCGTCAAAACCTGTAATTTATCCCTACATACCACGTGAAGGGAGGTGCAAGCCACCCATCCCATACAGATATCTCTTGTCCAATAGGTTCTTGGCCTCTACGAAAAAATCAACGTCTGAAAATGAGCATTCGGCCTATACCATCATCGCCAAGAACGTATGTAATACAATCTCTTATGCAATTTAAGAAAAAGATGCGCTGAAAGTTATCTAGGGAAGACGGACTACAGGAGAATGATACACTGAAATTCCGGGCCCTTTCCATGCCAAGATCAGGGTTGGGCCTTTTTACACTCGTTTCGTCAAGGCGCTTATAAAAGGAAGGCGTGTTATTGGTGCGGCTGTATGATGCGGCAACAAGCCATGGTCCAAACCGATACGAGGTCTTGATTTCGGGATTCAAGGTATTTGGAAAATCAGAATATATGGTTTTACGAAGCCCTACAGAAAGGCTGATAGGCAGGCGCCTAAACCGTAAACTTTTGACAACGAAAACCGAAAAGGAACCCTCCTGCCTGGCCTTGAAACGGCTGCCTTCTCCCTCTTTCCAGCGCAGATTCCCAACATAGCCGAGTTTTATCCACCGACCCTAGCTTATAGAGGATTTCAGGTCTTCCCCTGCCTTCTTGACGGTTATGAAACTGTCGATTCCCCTATCTGAATCCCTGTTTCGGGTATTCGCATAGTTATAGAATGCCTCACTATCGATGCCATTGACACTAAGGCCAGTGGTGATGGAAAAACATCCTTCCCCTTTTCCTGGCATGGGGGGATATTCTACCCGGCCTGCAAGGCCCCTTTCATCCTCCATATAATCTGCGGCAAGATGCGTGGAATTGGCAATAGTAACCCAAAAAGGGCAACCTGCCCAAACACAAAATTTCTTGGCTGGATGAGTTGCCCTTGACTAACAGATATTATGGCTGGGGAAACTGACCGGTCAGCACCCTTCCACCGCGATCCTCTTTGATTTCAACTTCATCTTCACCTTGGCATCCACCCTGGGAAGATATTCCTTCTCAGCCTTCAAGACGGCGATCTTTCCCGTCTTGTCAC
>WFZW01000118.1 GCA_015489365.1 Deltaproteobacteria bacterium
GTAAGGACAGTTACCCCTGATGACCTTGAGCAGTTCAAGACCATCCATATAGGGCATGGCCACGTCTATAAGGGCGACGTCCACCTGATTGGCAGGATCGAGAAAGAATTCAGCAGCCCTCCTTGGATCATTTTCAATCCTGCAGTCCGGAAAGCCCGCCTGAATCAAACCACGCCTTATACTATCGAGAAAGGGCTTCTCGTCGTCTATCGCTATTACAGTATAGTGCATTCCCTTGAAATACCTCTAGGGCCGACCAGGAACCTGCGGCCGGTCACCTTCGGCGGCAGGCCAGCCGACGAAATATCTTACCCCCAAATCGTTACGGCATATGCGCAAACCAGTGGAGAAATAATGTCGATTAGTTGCTGTGAAAGTATATTCATTTCCAAACGCCCCCTTGTGCCCAAGGATATGGCCCAAGAAAACAAAAAGGGCATAAGGGATTGAATACGTGACGATATGTTTAGTATTCTGCTAGCTTTTTAGCATTCGGTTCTTATTGCGACCAAGGACTTGGCTTTATCTTATCTGTGGACGACCGGTCATCCTATGGGAAGCATTATACTAAATTTACTGCCCTGGCCAAGTTCACTTTTAACCATTATCTGCCCTCCCATTGCCTCGATAATATTATTCGAGACATAGAGTCCAAGCCCGCTACCCATGTCGTGGGCCTTTGTGGTATAAAAGGGCTTAAATATCATATTGAGTGCCTCCTTACTCATACCGCACCCATTATCACTTACTTCGATAATAAGCTGTCTTCTCTTGCCTGTCCCCAATCTGGCATCTATGCTTATCAAGGAATCGGCCTTGTCCGTGGACTGAACGGCATTGATGATGATGTTCACCAATACCTGCTCCAGGGCCTGTTCGTTTACATGGATATCCGGTAGATCTTCCTGACATCTCACCTTGAGATTCTTCAATTTCCTTTTGAATCTTATCCTGCACAGCGCAACCGCCTTCTGTATGACCGACTCGATATTTATGGTATTCTTGAACTGGGGATCACCTGGCATGGAGTAGTCCCTCAGCCGACGGATTATATCCGTGATACGTTTTGAGCCATGTTCCATGTTATCCAAGAGCTTATCCAGGTCGTGAACAAACTCCTCAAAGGACATTCCGCAAAAATCCGCATCCGGGTTATCCGCTACATAACCTTCCAGGATCGGAAGGATTTCATCCACGTATTCCTTGAGAATAGGAATATTGAACAGTATGAAGTTATTTGGATTGTTTATCTCGTGGGCCATACCGGCAGATAGGAGTCCTATAGCCGAAAGCCTTTCGCTATGCATCAATTCCCTTTCAAGGTTCTTTTCATTTGTTATATCCCGTACCTGGACTATTGCCCCCTCAACGCCTTTTTTCTTGTTATTGAAATAATATGCCCTGACCTCCTCGATATTTCCGGGAAGCTTTGCGCTCTGCCTTTCCATCCTGACATATGGCGGATTCTTCTTTGCCTCCCTGCAAAAACAGGGCTCACAAGGCTCATACTTTCCCATCAGTACCTCGTAACATGGAGCCCCTATGACCTCGTCATAGGAGACCCCGAAGTATTTCGAGGCAGCACTGTTTAGCATATTGACCTTCAAATCATCACTAATCATAATCATGGGATCTGAAAGCCCATCAAAAACCGCCTGTAACAGGATCTTGCTCTTCAACACTGCGTTCCTGGCGGTAACCTTTTCCGTGACATCCCTGTTAGTGGCCTTGGTTATACAGACCTCATCCGAAGTGGATAACCGGACATGGACATGTTCGATCCATCGTTCCTGCCCATCTTTCCTCACGATCCGAAATAAAAAGGGCCCCTCTCCATGAGAGGATACGTCTTGCTGGCGATTCTTCCAGGCCTTGCGGTCCCTTGGATGGATAATTTTCTCCAACAGCTCTGGATCACGATAGAAATCCCCGGGTGAATAACCAGTTATCCTTTCGACGGATGGTGACACATACCTGAAGCAGCCGTCATCCAGTCTCCAGTACTCCCAGTCAACGGAGATATCCATCATCTGCTGCAAAAATCGCTCCTGAGATCTCAATCTCTCATGGAGCTGGGCGTTCCTGAGGGCCAAGGCCACGGTATTGGCCAGGGTCCCAAGGAACCCCGAATCCCTGCTGAAATCCCTTTGAGATCTCGATGCAAGTGCCAGTAATCCAAGCTTCTCCCCCTTGGCCAACAGGGGTATAGCAGCGACAGATCTATATCCCAACATCCTGCATTCATCCCTGGTAACCCTCTTATCCTTCGATACGTCCAGGGAAAAAAGAGGGCCCCTGGTTCTAAGCGCCCATCCGCACAGGCACTCCTCCTTATGAACAGGGATATCGCGCCAAACGGATTCCATGTGCCCGGGTGCTATGCCTTTAAGATGCAGTTCCTGTCCATGGCATAAGAAAAGCAAGACCAGGTCCGCTCTGGTTATCCGGTGTATCTCATCCACCGCATTTTTTATGACCGCGCCAAGCGATATCTGTTCCTGAAGTCCCTTGGAAATGGCGTAAAGACTTTCAAGTTCACTCAATTTCTGACGCAGTCTTTGTTGGGCATTAAACGAATCCGTCATATCTTCTATGATTCCAAGCAGCCCCGTAACATTGCCATCCCGGTCCTTGAGACACACCTTGTTGAATATGACATGACGCAACCCGCTGTCCGCCCATTTTTTTCTGAACCTATATCTCTGGAAACCGCCATGCTCCATGAGCTCGAGGTCACGAGCATGATAGACCCTGGCATCCTTGGCAGGCCAACATTCGAATACGGTTTTACCAAGAAGCTCATTGGCATGCCTTCTGGTAAATTCCAGGTACTTCTGATTGAGAAAGGTATAGCGGCCGTGTTTATCCCTAACATATACAGGAAGTGGAATGGCCTTGAGCAATGTTTGAAGCTCGTAAGGGGTAAAGGTAGCCTCTCCACGCGCCTTCTCGAGTCTTGCCAGGCGAATTGCATCCGAAAGGGCGGTTCCTATCGTGTCTCCCAGTGCGAGGATGGTCCTTTCCATGTTTGTAGAAAGTTCCTTCCCCCTTTTGAGACAAAGGATCATCAAACCCGCAGGCCCTTCTTCTGCACTCAACGGTATCGGAATCAATCTGTCCATATCGTGTTCGGACAAAAGGTCTTTTACAACTCCATTTATGGAGTCAATCTGTTCAACCTCTATCCCATGACCGCCCCCTTTATTTGCCTTTCGGAACAGATCTTCTCCTGAAAACGCCTCTCCTAAAGCGGACAAGGCCTCCTCATCCATTCCATATCCAGCGACTAGACGAAGATGATACCCCCTGGAATCGTCCAGGAATATTCCACAGGCATTAGCACTGAAACAGCAGGCCATGGTCTCCAGGGCCTTTTGAGCCACGGTTTGTATCTCTTTAGAATTGTACATTTTCACAAGCCTTAAGTCGGCCTAATTTCATGCAGCCCGCCTTTGACACCACCCCATTGGCATGAAAACAATATTTATTCAGGATGTACTTTCACGGTGACCATCATCACCTGTCAGGCACTCGGAAAAGAATCTTGGATTACTGAACTGCTCATCGGCAAGAACGCATCTTGAGTACAATCTGGGTTAAGGCTGTCCTGTAAACTTGGCCTCAGGAATGCGTAAAACTGCTGATCGGTACAAATAGCTGTCCCAAAATCATCTTGCCCATTTTACTTTCAAAAAAAACGCCATTTCCAAAAAAGTAAAATGGGTCTTCGACGTTTCATGCGGATTTCAGGAAATGGCCCATGGGTGCTCCGATGAGGTAAGTCATGGTGGTGAAGGTATGGGTATTCCTGTATCCATGAGCTATTGCCCTTGCTACTTGCCCGATTCAAACCGGCCACTAATTCCAATTTTATCCGGCCACCTATTCCGAAATAAGTCGACCACCCGTTCCGATTGAAACCGGCCATTTTTTTAAAAAGCATCGGAATTTTTTCTGCCGCATAAGGGCGCACTGGATAATTAAAATAGAGGTCTTACGTAAGCGCTTATTTAACCCCACCCTTGCAGGCAGCCAGTGAAAGTGACCTAGGACAGTTCCATGGCAAGAAGGCCTCGTAGTCTTCCAAGGGTCTTGGCAAGGGGCAGTTTCTCAAAGATGTGTCTCAGGTAGGAATAGGGCTCAAGAGCGTTGGCCTTGGCCATCTCAACCAGACTGTAGAGCAAGGCGCTGGCCTCAGCCCCCTCTGGTGTCCCTGAAAACAGCCAGTTCTTTCGTCCGACCACAAAGGGCCATATGGCATTTTCGGCAAAGTTGTTGTTAGGCGAAAGACGGCCGTCCTCAAGATACCCCGGCAGGCAAACTGCACTTCCTGGCGGTAAAAGGGAAGCGCATCCATGAACTTGGCAGTAATGATATGGGCAAGAAGCCCCGGGGTGGCAATGGACCTTGGAATAATCTGCGGCTTGGGAGGTATGCTATCTTCACACTGGGGCCTTCATCCTTGATACCTTCGCAACTCCTATAGACATACTTGGGACGGATGTGCCGCATGAACCGGAATTGTTAGTGGAAGCCTTATTGGCCTATCGGCCGAACAATGAGCTTAGGCCGACCGCCAAATCGCTTGGCGGCTTTTGTAACGCTGTGCCCCTAAAGAAGTTAGGCAGGATTTTCGGGCTTGGCTGCTCCGCTGTCTTGGCTGCGGCTTAGCCCCGACGTTGGGCCTCAAAATCAGCTGATTGGTATTTTTGTACTTGATTTTTGTATATTTTGTTCATATACTTAAATTATGGATGTGGAATCAAAGAAGATCTTGCAGGAGTGCATCGGGTTTGAATGGGATGATG
>WFZW01000119.1 GCA_015489365.1 Deltaproteobacteria bacterium
ACTTGGTCCCTTACCACACAAGATGGGAAATCGACTATCGAAATGCCTTGAAGGGCACACCGGTGCTTGCCTGGTTGCAATCACCCGTAGACGGGCTTTTGCTCCACATCCAGGGCTCTGGCATATTGGAATTCCCGGATGGCTCCAAGAGATTTATTCATTATGCTGCCAGTAATGGACGCCCGTATCACAGTATTGGGCGTTGGTTGCTGGATAAGGGCATCTTGAAACCATCAGATGCCCATTGGCCCGGGATACGAAACTGGGCTGAAAGACACCCGAGACAATTCCAGGAGGCTTGCCGCATCAATCCCAGGTATATCTTCTTTAAGTGGGAGAAACGTGGGCCGGTTGGCAAGACCGGCCAGGTACTGGTGCCAATGACATCAATAGCCCTGGACCCGGCGGTCTATCCACTGGGAGGGCTCTATTTCCTCAACATCCCTACCACTAGCACCTCCCAGAATATTAAAAAGGGCCTAAAATCCTTCTCTGGCCTTGTACTGGCACATGATACAGGAAGCGCCATCAAGGGTCCATACAGGGTAGATCTTTACTGTGGAACAGGTGAAAAGGCAGCAAAAATTGCCGGCACCCTGAAAAGGGCAGGAGAGTTATTTGTTTTTGTTCCGAGGGAATTCTAGAGAATCCAAAAATAAATGCCCCTGCTGGTTCAAAGAAGGATGGAGGTGGGTATGTTGGTCGTCTTTGTTGGAGATGGTACAGAGGGCCAGCAGGGGCAACTGTTATGTCGATTTTGTATGTGCATATATAAATCTTTTAGGATTAGGTGTCAATAGAGTTTTAAAAACTTTTTTGGAGGCAGGCTGCGATGACTTGCCTTTATCCCCCTTTATAATCCACATTTTCAAGGCTGAAGATGGCAAAATTCTATCCCTTGATGTGAAAACGAGATATGCAACAGACAAAAAGGCCTGCTTTGTGTTAAATCTTTTACCGTTAAGCTACCTTATTGTAGCCTGTTTCAAAATTGTAACCCGGCTACATATCTACCACACAATAGAAAACTTCAAGGTGTATGAATATGCCACTTGCGCAACTTTCCCTGTTGTAATTTGATATCATCCCGTGACGCGAACAAGGTACTGGATAACTATAGTATCATTCTTGGCCCTGATGCACCTTTTGTGTTGGTTCGTGCAGCCCATGACCGCCGGATGTCAGGGTGTGGAAGCCTCCACCCCGGAAATCTATGGATTGACACTAGCAAGCTCTAATAAGGAGCTGCTGGCATATTTTTCCCTCAAAAACGGTTGCCCCCCCATGATTTACCAGGTCCTTGCCACCGGTGTTCCGGTAAAATACACCTTCGAACTAGAACTAAAAGTACATCGCTTCTTGCTCGACAAAACCCTTGCACGCCAAAGGGTGGTGAGGATCCTGACCTTTGACAACCTCAAGGGGGAGTACCGTATAGGTTTTGGCTTGAATGAACCCAGGGTCATAAGTGTCAAGACCCTTGAGGAAGCGGAAAAAATAGGCTTTGAGATCAACGATGTGCCGGTTATCGCCCTGTCCAAGCTGCCAGCCCAAAGAACAAATTATGTCCTCAGGGTAAGGGCAAGGGTGGAAAAGATGGAATCATCCCTGCCCTTCAAGGGCTTGATGGAGATCTTTTCATCATGGGGACTCGAGACAAGATGGTATGAAATCCGCTTTACGTACTGATAAAGAATCCGCCCGCCGCAAGAGGGAACGTGTTCTCATGCTGGTAGCAGGGGTACTCATAGGCCTGCTATCCCTTGTGGAATACCTTCTGATTTCCCATGCAGCCCCGCTGCCTACCAGCAGCAACGTCTTGATATTTGCGGTCATCAACCTGAATATCCTGCTCATCCTGGTCTTGAGTTTCCTGGTGGTAAGAAACCTCGTAAAGCTGGTCTTCGAAGACCGAAGAAACCTTCTGGGGGCCAAGCTCAGGACAAAACTCGTCATTGCCTTTGTCTCCCTTTCCCTTATTCCAACACTTGTTCTGTTTTTCGTATCGTTTCAGTTCCTGCGCACGAGCCTGGAGTACTGGTTTGATGTAAAGGTGGAACGTTCTCTTAACAATGCACTAACCGTTGGAAAAATATATTACAAGAATCAGGTGGATGAGCTGAAGAGGACATCACAGGCCCTTGGTAGGGCTGTAAGCATGAAGTGCATCGACGAATCCGGCAGGGTTAACCGCTCATGTCTTGAAGATCTCATAGACCCTGCCCCTCTGCTTCCGGGCAGGCAGGCCCTGTGGGACATGTTGCCCTTAAGTTCGGTAGAGATCCTTGGGCCAGATCTTGAAAACATATATGTAAAGACCTGGCTTCCCCTAGTTGGCAGCCCACCTATGATCCCTGCCTCGGCCATAGCCCAGAAGTTAACGGATCAAAATTACGGGGTCTTCACCAGTGTCCTGGAAAACGGTGAATTATTGAGGGTCATAAGGCCAATTCAGGATTCTAAGGGTCGGGTCATGGCCTATCTTTGTCTTGGAAGGCTGATCCCCCAGGACATGGGCCAATTACTTGAAGAAATCCGCTCAGGATATGAAGACTATCGACAGCTGAAACTGTTTCAAGGTCCCATAAAGGTTACATTGCTCATAACCCTGTTTTTGATCACCTTATTGATCCTTTTTGTCTCCATCTGGTTTGGTTTCCGGCTGGCAAGAGGCATAACAGAGCCAGTACAGATGTTGGCAGATGCAACGCACCGGATAGCCCAGGGGGATCTCGACTTTAGCCTCAAGGTGCAGGGAAGGGATGAACTTAGTTCCCTGGTACGCGCGTTCAACACTATGACCCAGGATCTCAAGGAGGCAAAACGCCGGGCACAGGAGGCATCACGTCAGCTACTCAGCAGTTATGCCGAACTGGAACATCGAAGGCGCTATATGGAGATCCTGCTTCAAAACGTAACTACGGGAGTGATCTCGATAGACAGGAAAGGAACCATTACCACGGTTAACCGCTCTGCTGAAGAGATACTTTCAATCCCTGCATCCAACCTTATTGGTAAACCCTACAAGGAACTCCTCACCCCTGTCCAGGCCGAGGAATTTGAAGAGATAAGGCAGGAGTTGATGAAATCGGCAAAGGGCACGCTTCAACGTCCTATACGGCTTACGGTCGGAGACAAGACGCTTTCCCTGGTTGTCAACTTCACAGTTCTCAGGGATCAAGAAGACAGGTCCCTGGGGGTAGTCGTGGTTTTCGACGATCTTACAGAACTTGAAAAGATACAGCGCCTTGCCGCATGGCGGGAAGTGGCCAGACGGATAGCACACGAGGTTAAGAACCCCCTTACCCCCATCAAACTTTCAGCCCAACGGCTCAGGAAAAAATATATGGACAAATTGGACACAGAGGGCCAAAAGGTCCTCGAAAGATGTACAAACACCATTATCAGCCAGGTAGAGGAACTTCGAAGGCTGGTGGATGAATTTTCGAGATTCGCCAGGATGCCTGCCCCCAGAATGGTACCTACCGACCTGGGTGAACTGGCCGACGAGGTGTTGTCCATGTACCGGGAAGGCAATCCCACCATTGATTTCAGCCTCGATACACCATCATGCCTATCCAGGATAAAGGTGGACCCGGACCAGATAAAAAGGGTCCTTGTGAACCTGGTAGAAAACGCCGTATCGGCCATGCCCGATGGAGGGAGTGTCAAAATCTGTATAACGGCTGATAACAAAGCGGACCAACTTGTATTGGAGGTATGCGATACCGGAGTGGGTATCGACGCATCCGACCGCTCCAGGCTGTTTGAACCATACTTTTCAAGACGAAAGGGAGGGACAGGGCTTGGACTTGCAATTGTAAACTCCATTATTTCGGATCATAATGGTACAATCACAGTGGAAGAGAACAGGCCCAAGGGTACCAGATTTATAATAAGGCTTCCCATCTGAAACATGATCCCAAACCTTCATGCAGCCCGTATTATCCGTGCTGCACCCCCAGGGCATGAAGATACCGCCTTACCAAGGATGTGTTTTCTATGCATTTCAACTGTGCAACAATGCATCATGTTCGGTAAGATTACAAGTGCATGATTTTATCCGAAAATGCATTTTTTTGATTAGCCATGACACACATGAACATACATGGACAAAAGGCAAGGTGTTTCCAGGGGCGTATTTTTATGCTTCGTTGTACCCGCCTCGGAAATAACTATATAATGTGAAAATACAACCAGGGGATAAGAACAATTACATAACAGGGCCCGATGAATTCTAAAATACTTGTAGTTGACGACGAGCAGACAATCCTGGATTCGGTTACTGACATCCTTGAAGATGAGGGATTTCAGGTGATTACCGCTCTTAATGGCAAAAGCTGCCTGCAGCTTATGGGCGAAGACATGCCCGATTTGGTTCTTTTGGATATATGGATGCAGGGCATGGATGGTCTTGAGGTATTGAAAAGGATAAAACAGGAATGGTCCTTCATTCCAGTTGTAATCATGTCTGGCCACGGAACCATCGAGACCGCTGTAAAGGCCACCAAACTCGGGGCCTTTGACTTCGTGGAAAAGCCCCTGTCCTATGATCCCCTTGTCCTTACCATTCAAAACGCCCTCAAGTACCGGGACCTGCAGGAAGAAAACGTATTGTTAAGGGCAAAGACCCAGCCCAGCAGGGAACTTACCGGAGAAAGCGAACCCATGAAGCGTCTCAAAGAACAGATTGCAATCGTGGCACCTACTGACGCCTGGGTCTTGATACAAGGTGACAACGGAACCGGAAAGGAACTGGTTGCCCAGACCATACATCGCATGAGTAAAAGAAGTAGCAAACCCATGATGGAGGTAAATTGTGCCGCCATCCCGGAAGACCTGATAGAAAGTGAACTCTTTGGTCATGAAAAGGGGGCCTTTACCGGTGCGACCTCAATGAAAAGAGGCAAATTCGACCTTGCAAACGGAGGAACCCTGTTCCTGGACGAAATCGGCGACATGAGCCTGAAAACACAGGCAAAGATTCTTCGAATCCTCCAGGAACAGCGATTTGAAAGGGTAGGGGGCAGCAAGACCATAAAGGTAGATGTCAGGATCATTGCCGCCACCAACAAGGACCTTGAGGATGAGATCAAGAAGGGGACCTTCCGGGAAGATCTATACTTTAGGCTGAATGTTATCCCTATCGAGGTACCCAGCCTGAAGGAACGCAAAGACGATATCCCCCTTCTGGTTGATGAGTTCCTCGCAGAATTTGCTGGCAGAGGGCCCACAGGTCCTAAAAAGACCATAACCCCAAGGGCAATCGAGGCCTTCAAGGCATATGACTGGCCTGGCAATGTGAGGGAACTCAGAAACATGATAGAACGACTGGTGATCCTCTCCAGAAGAAGTGAAATCGATATCGGGGACCTGCCCCCAACCCTCACCAAGACAATCCAATCTGATAGGGGCACCACCCCTTCAGGATCCATCGAAGAGGCACCTTGTTTCTCCTGCGGTGATTTCCGCAGGGCCCGGGCCCTTTTTGAGAAGCAGTACCTGGAAAAGAAACTTGCAGAACATCACGGCAATATCAAAAAGACTGCAGAGGCCATCGGCATCGAACGCAGGCACCTGCACAGAAAGATCAAGGCCCTTGGGCTTGAACCTTGAATCCCTTCTCTTCACCGTTGATCAGCCGCCTTATGTTATCCCTGTGTTTTATCCATATGATTATGGCAATGGCCCATGCCATGACCTCAAGGTACGTGGATCTGCACAAAAAATGAAAGAATATTGGCAGGGTAATGGCTGCCGTCAATGAACCCAGCGAGACATATCCCCACTTTTTAAACACCAGTAAAAAGGCCAGTGCTGCCAACAAGACCGCATAGGGGCACAGCCCAAGGAACACCCCAGCAGCAGTGGCTACCCCCTTGCCCCCGTGAAACCTAAGAAACAAGGAATAGCAATGCCCGACAACCGCCATGAAACCGGTAAGTGCAAGAAACAGGACATCATCTGGAGCCTCCCGGATCAATGCCCTGTAGATCAATACAGGCAGCAATCCCTTTAAAAGGTCCAGACACAGGGTAAAAAGTCCCCAGATCTTTCCAACCACCCTTGCCACATTTGTTGCCCCAATATTGCCGCTGCCCTTGCCTCTTATATCTATACCCTTTGTCCTGGCAATCAAAAGGCCAAAGGGTATGGAACCAAGCAGATAGGCGAACAAGGGGAATATGAATCTATTATCTAGGAGCATAGACCTATAATTTAAGGAATATTATCGTGTTGGGACTATGACCATCTCTAAAACCCAGGTCCTTGAAATTGTGTCTTGATCAAATCCGTCGGCATCGACTACCCCTGGAACAAGGCGAGCTATTTGTTGTAAGTATTGTTTCAAGTTCTTGATTGTTATATTATCTTTTTTATTTGATGCCAACCTCCATGAAGGGGTAGCCTGGAAAGACAACAGCCTACCAGAATTTATTCGGCCAAAAAGAGAGGTACAATATGTACAAGTTGCCTACCAAGGAATATCTCAAATTCTTGATTCCATGCATTCTGGCGGCCTTTTTTCTCATTGGTCTGCCTGCATGTGGCCCCAGTCAACAGGACAAGGCGCAGATGAAAGAGGCCATAAAGGCCGCTGAAGAGGCAAAGGCGGCCGCTGCCAGGGCAGAGGCTGCTGCCTCGAGATTAGAAAATATCGCAGCCAAGTTGGATGCAGCGGCAAAGGAGGCCCAAAAGGCGGCGAAGGAGGCAAAGGAGGCTGCAAAACGGGCAGACAAGGCAACGGCAAGGGCTGAAGGGGCTGCAAAGAAGGCGGAAAAGACCGCAAAAAAAACGGAAAGGATTTTCGAAAGAACGCTGATGAAATAACGGCTCCTATCAGGGCCTGCTCCCTTTGACCCCATCCTTCCAGGCCACGGCCATGGGTATGCCGGAATGTTCCCTTAAGGCCCTTTTGACCCTGCTCAAATCCACGTGTATCGGCCCAATCGACTGCTGACACCGGGAAATCTCCATCAGGGCCGTGGAAAACGGATCCTTGATCCTCCCCTCAAAGTCTTCGTATATCTGAAGGAAACATACACCATCCTTGTTCCCTGCCTTGATTGGCTTGTAAATTACCTCGACCAATGTACCGATGGGCACCAAATAGTAGAGCCTTTCGATGTCCTCTGGATAGAGCCTTATGCAGCCATGGCTCACACGCCTTCCTACCCCCCAAGGCCTATTAGTTCCGTGAATGCCATAGGCATTCCTGGAAAAACGCAAGATGAAACCCCCAAGGGGATTGCCCGGCCCTGGGGGTATCCTTGCCGGCATGTCTGGCTCCTCTTTTCTTACCGAAGGAGGAGGAATCCACACAGGATCTTTTGCCTTGCTGTATATAGTATAAACCCCCAGTCCTGTACTATATCCGCTTCTGCCCACCCCTATGGGAAAGGTTGAAACCACGCCGGCCCTATCCTTACCATCCTTATGAAAATAGTATAGGCGCATCTCTGCCAGATTAATAATGATCTGTGCCCCAAGGCCTGTGGTCGGAAGGACATACATTGAAGGAATGACAACCTTGTCTCCCCTTGACGGCACCCAGGGATCCAAGGTTGGATTGGCAGCCACGATCTGGTTATAACCAAGATCGTATTTCCTTGCTAGGTCAAGGAGGTTCTCTTCATCCTGGATCCTTACCTCCTTAATACCGCCATACACAGTTTGATGTGATATCAACCGGAAATCGAGCGGATACCCGGAAACGGAATAGAAAAAGACAATTATCACGGACAATACGAAAAGCCTGGCAAGGAAACTGGGCCGCAAATTGAATCTTCTCAGAAATATGGATGCCACCTCTAAAGTTTTGGTTAACCCTATAGATCGGTTACAAAAATTCTGTTCCTTTATTTGATGCCTTGAGCTTTTCTATTTTCAAGGTAAACTTCCTTGAGGTTTACTAACCCAAATGTCGCCTTCCCTTGACATGAGAAGACAACCCCAAGACCCCATAATGTGATCCGGGGTCTTGATGCCGCACCCCAAGGACATGAAAATACGGCCCAAGGGCGGGATGGATTTTCACGACAACTTGGAATGAAGGATATATTTCTTGGAAGGGTTTTAGCTTAAACCCAAATTATACAGCTCGCAACTTATCAAAGATGCAAGGCAGTAGAGTTAGTAAACTTGTAAGCCCCTTGTAGCTTCAAATGTCAAGGTTTTTTATCCGAGAATGCACTTTTTAATTAGCCATAGACACACATGGACAAGCATGGACAAAAGGCAAGAGGAGACAAATGGAAAATTATTTTAAAAAGGCCGCTGTCAAGATATATAGAGATGCAAAGGCAGAGGGCAGGTTAATAGAAGGCCTGACCTTGGATCAGTTAAAGGATCTCGCGTTGAGACAAGATGGCGTCGTCCAGACCCAAATTGGGTCTGTAGCGGCAGACTCCGAGCCCATGTCAAGGTCTGCCCCCCATACACGTAACAATATAGACCATCCCTTCGGTGAGGATGAAGAGCAACTTGCCCTAGAGGCAGTAGAATATCTCAGCCGGGAAAAAATCGTGAGCCTCGATACCATAGTAGGTGACGGCAGAGATGGTGTAACTGCCCGTTTCCTCATTCCAGAGGCCTATTCCCAGATCGCCTATGGCCTGAAGCTCCTGATGGACCAGCCCGCTGCCAGGGTGGTGGAGGAGCCTACATATACCATAATATTCTTCACCGACGAGGCATTCAGCCATAACAAGAACAAAAAATTGATCGATAAGGATATAACTATACGGCTCTGGATGGGTGAAAAAAGGGGAGAGCAGGTCAAGATATGCAGAAATAGCGTGTACCTGGGCGAGGGCAAGAAGGGTGTTTTTCAATTCGAGGATTGGAGGGTCAAGGCCATAGACAAGACCGGAATCTTCCTGCATGCCGGTGCCCGCAGGGATTGGATGTGGATCTATGACCTTGAAACAGAACGGCCTGAACTGAAAGAGGTGGTAACCGGTGTGTCGGGGCTGACGGCAACCGGAAAAACCACTACCCTATGCCGCAAATTTGCCAAACTACCGAAGGAACAATCCGAGATGATCGGCGACGATGGTGGAACCCTTGGACATGATGGTAGCTACGCCGCCTTTGAATACGGTGGACTCTATGTAAAAACCGAGGGACTTGACGCCAGCCAGCCAGAAATACTGAGGGCGGCTGAATCAAGGGAGGCATTCCTGGAAAACGTAGCCATCAGCAAGTATCCCTATATGCCTGATTTCCAGGATATATCGAAAACAGCCAATGGAAGGGCCATTATAAGCCGTCAAAACCTGGAGATAGCAAGCCCTTCCCTTCGGGCGGACCGGTTGGATTACATCATAATGCTCACCAGAAACCCCCTGGTCAACGCCATTAACAAGCTCACACCTGAACAGGCGACCATGCAGTTCATCTATGGAGAATCAATCGAAAGTTCAGGTGGAAACCCTGAAGAGGCCGGAAAATTCAAGAGGGTCTTTTTCCTTGATCCGTTCATGTGCGGCAACAGGCTTGAACACGCCATAATTTTCTATGACATCATAAAAAGAAACAGGGTCAAGTGCTATCTTGCCAACACAGGCACGATAGGCCAAGACGAAATAAAGGTAACCTTGAGACAATCCCTTGC
>WFZW01000120.1 GCA_015489365.1 Deltaproteobacteria bacterium
CAGAAGGGACAGTACCGATCCTTGAGGATACTTGGGCCAGACTGTATCGGCTGTAATCGGCTCGAAGAGATCGTAAGGTCCGTATTGGATGAAAGGGGGATAGCGGCTGATATCGACCATGTAAGGGATCTTGACGAAATATGGCGCTATGGGGTAATGACTACCCCGGCACTGGTTATTGGCAACAAGGTACTTTGCTCGGGGCGTCTGCCTACACGCGCGCAGGTCGAGAAGTGGATTCAGGAACTGGTCCAAAATACTTGACACGGATACCGGCTCCCTTTTAAAGTATTTGGACCTGCTCAGGAGGGATTATCCTTTATGTATACACGCTCAGAGCTGCAGGCATTTACTGGCGTGAATGTCTTGTTTTGTACCTGAGAACCTGGGCATAGAAACTAGATTGTATCCTTATTACCGGAAAACAAATCCTGAATAAGGGCAGTATCTTTATGTTCGTGCGGCTCCAGGAGTATGGGGCGCATGAAGATTTGGTGCTATAACGATTCAAGATATGAAGGCACACTGGACTTAATCAAAAGAAACAGTGGTGGGCGTAGCTCAGCTGGTTAGAGCGTCGGGTTGTGGCCCCGAAGGTCGTGAGTTCAAATCTCATCGCTCACCCCACTTAAGATTATGCTGACGATCTCTAACCTGGCAATAGGCCGATGTCCAGGCTAGGTGATCGTTTTAAGAGATCTATGAAAAGGAGGGGTTACAGCAGATTGCCGTGCCCCTTTTTGATTCCTTTCTAGATCTGCTAGGCTGGGGTTCAAGGGACTTCGTTTCTATAAAAGGGCCTTGTACCCGGCTGATAACGACTGATCACAGGATCAAGGCTGGGATAGTAATTAAAATCTTAACGGCCTGAGGGCCGTCAGATATCTATCCTGTGATCGTTGCAATTAACATTGATGTGCTCTCCAGCTATACAGGATCGAGGCCTGCGAAAATAACAGGTACCTCCCTGGGGGGTAAAAAGGAAAGACTGTCATTTTGCCTCTGGCTTGGTCATTTGAGGGCACGAAAAGTCCGGCCGGCATCTGGCCCATATATGAAGGAACGTAACAGGAGGGCAAAACCTCCTAAAACAAAAAACGGAAAAAAGAACAAGGGCGATAGGGAGTCCGTTGCCTCCCCCGATGCATGTATCAGGGCATCGAGGCGCATGTCCAATATCGAGCGCCTGAAGTCCTTCCTGCATCTGTTTAGAAGGGACGATAAGGTATTAATCGTCATCGTTGCAGATCCGGATTCCATGTCCAGTGCAATGGCTGTAAAACGGATACTTGCCAGGCGTGTTACAGAGATTACCATTGTACATCCCAATCAGATAAAGAGAATAAACAACATAGCCATGAGGGATTTCCTTAAAATCCCTCTACAGCCCTTGAGAGGCACAAAGCGGGATGAATATACTAAGTTCATCCTTCTCGATTCACAACCCCCCCATCGGCCCGAGTTTGGTTCCATTCCCTTCGATGCGGTGATCGACCACCATCCTGTTACCCAGGGATGGGATGCCAAATTCGTAGATATAAGACCCGACTACGGGGCAACCGCCTCGATGCTCACCGAATACCTCAGGTCGGCCAACATCAAACCATCTGTTGCCTTGGCTACTGCACTGTTCTATGGCATAAAGGTGGATACACAAAATTTTACAAAGAGGGCCTGTCATGCCGACATCCTCATGTTCCAATATCTATTCAAGAGAACAAACCAGCAACTTCTTAGCAAGATAGAAAATTCTGATATACGCAAATCCGAACTCAAATATTTCAAGATTGCCCTGGAGGAGATGAAGACCGGCAAAAACCGGATTTATGCCCACCTTGGAAGGGTTGGCAATCCAGACATCCTGGTTGTAGTGGCAGATTTTTTTACCCATGTCCATGACATCGGCTGGGTTATCATATCGGGTCAATATGGAGAAAAACTCATAGTAATCTTTAGAAGTGATGGTTATAAAAAGGATGCTGGAAAACTCGCAGCAAGGGTTTTTGGGAAGATTGGGGCTGCAGGCGGCCACAGGCAAAGTGCAAGGGCAGAGGTGCCACTTAAGAACCTGCCTGAAACAGCGGTCAAGAATTTCAACTCAAATACCTTACGCAGATTGTTTTTAAAGCATCTATCCTGATATGCCTTAACCTGTGGACTTACATGCTTTTTGTCACGCCCAACAGGCATGAAAAGGTTTCGGTGGCGTTAAGCACTGGGAGGGGAACAAGATGTCTAAAACTGTAGCGATGGTACTTGCCGGAGGTAGGGTGGATGAACTCGAGGTGCTTACCTTCCTCAGGCCAAAGTCAACAGTACCCTTTGGTGGACTGTATAGATTTATCGACTTTCCCCTTAGCAATCTGATGAATTCAGGTATCGAAAGGGTGGGAATCCTAAGCCAATATAGATCCTCATCCCTCATTGAACATATTGGTACGGGTGCCTCATGGGATATGCTTGGCAGGCACAGGGGAATCACCTTGCTACCCCCCTTCCAGGGTATGCATGAATCGGATTGGTACAAGGGCACCGCAGATGCAGTATACCAGAACCTGGATTTTCTCCGCAGCCATAAGCCCGATTTTGTACTCATTGTCTCAGGTGATCACATATATCACATGAATTATCAAGATCTTATCGAATTTCATGTGGACATGGATGCTGACGTTTCCTGTGCCTTCGTAGACGTGCCGGTATCAGATGCCCCACGTTTTGGCCTCGGCCGTATCGCAAACGATGACTACAGGGGCGGCAAACTGGTCGAATACTCGGAAAAACCTCAAAAGCCCATCTCCACATGGGCATCGATGACAACTTATCTTTTCAGAATGGAGGTACTTGAGGAGGTCCTGGCAGAAAACGCAAAGATGGAGTCACATGAATTTGGCAGGGACATCTTTCCTGCCCTTCTGGGCCGTTACAAGGTATATGGCTATCGATTCTATGGCTATTGGGCCTATAGCAGGACCCTTGATGAATATTGGCAGGCCAATATGGATCTGTTGGGTGAAAATCCCAAAATAAACCTTTCAAAATGGCTGGTAAGAACCAATCTTGACCATGAGGCCATAAGGGATCGTGGCCCGGCCCTGATAGACTTTCATAGCGTTGGAAGCGGGAGGGCTAAAAACATACGTTTTTATAACGGGGTAAGGATAGAAGGAAACGTCGAACACTCTATTCTCTTTCCGGGGGTACATGTGGAGGCAGGGGCCAATGTAAATGACTCCATCCTCTTCTTTGATACCCAAGTGGGGCCTGGCGCACGGGTGGAGCGCACCATCACCGACATAGGGGTGAGTATAGGGAAAAATTGTATGGTTGGTGCAAAAGATTCCCCTCTGACGGTAATTGGTACGAGGACACAGGTACCCCAGGGCGTAAAGATCGGGGCGGGCTGTAGTCTCCATCCCGAACTTCAGGCCGAGCATTTCATGCGCATGGAGTATCCTCCTGGAACGATCATTGGTAGCGAGCGTTATGCCAGTCCCGGGTCAATTCCTCATTGACAGACTTCAAGAGTTCTTTAAGCTTGTAGGGCTTGTGTAAGAAGGTAAGTTTCCTGGCATTGATATCCTTCCACAAAGAGCGATCATCGGTATAACCACTGGCCATGATTACGGGCATATGGGGCCTAACCTGCAAAATCCTTTCGACAAGGGAAAGGCCGTTTCCATCCGGCAGGACCACGTCGCTAAACAGGAGGTCAAGATCGTCCTTGTGCCCTTCGAAAAGGGTGAACGCCTCCCCTACTGTCTTTGCCTCAAAGACATGATAGCCTGCATCCTTCAGGACGGTAGCGGCCATATGCCTGACCGCATCGTCGTCTTCCAGAATGAGTATCCTTTGTCCCTTACCTCTAAAAGAACAGGTAACGTCGTCATTTTTTACCTCTGAAGAGGCCCCACGGGATAAGGCAGGCAAAAGGACCTCAAAGGTGGTGCCCTTACCTTCGCTGCTATTACAATTGATCCAACCCTGGTGTTCCTTTACGATGCCGTATACAACGGCAAGCCCCAGTCCTGTCCCCTTTCCCTGGCCCTTTGTGGTGAAAAATGGTTCAAATATATGTTCGATGACCTCAGGGCTCATCCCCTTACCGGTATCCTCCACGGCAAGACGGACAAAGGATCCCTGGCTCGCATAGGGATAGCGTTCACAGTATTTCCTTCCTATGGTAACAAGGCTGGTTGAGATAATGATTTTTCCGCCTTCTTCCATGGCATCCCTGGCATTCAACGCAAGATTCATTATTACCTGCTCCAGGTTGCCACGATCCCCTTCAACCAGGACGGGTTTATCCGATAGCCTTGTTTCAATGGAAACATCTTCCCCTATGAGCCTTTCGAGCATCCTTTTCATGCCTTCTACGATTTTATTCATGTCCACCGGCTCATGCCTCATGGGCTGACGGCGACTGAAAAGCAACAATTGGCGCACCACGTCGGCGGCCCGAAGGGAGGTCCTATGTATCTGTTTGAGATTTCGATAGATAGGATCGGCCGGGGTGACCTGCATGAGAGACAGCTCTGCGAATCCCTGGATTGCCGTAAGCATGTTATTGAAATCATGGGCCACACCACCCGCCAGGGTGCCAACGGCCTCCATCTTCTGGGCGTGGATCAATTGATCCTGAATCCTTTCCTTTTCTTCCTTGGTCTTCTTCTTGTCAGTCACATCCCTCAGGAATTCCACCACGCCGGTTACTGTCTTTTTTTCATCGAAGATTGGATATGCAAATACCTCTAGATACTTGGTATTGCCTGTATGGTCCTGCCGTTCAACCTCGGCCCTTTGAAGACTGCATGTAGAGATGGCCATCAATGCAGGACAACCGTCGCAAGGCTCGCTCCTTGAAAAGAACACCTCAAAGCACCTATTTGGCCCTGGTAAATTAAACAGGCGATTTTGCCTGTAGAAACTCTGGTTGCCTGCCTGTATGATCAAATCCAGGTCAAGTACCAATATTTCATCCTGTATCCCGTTAAAGACACTTTCTAGAAAGAGTTCATGCCTCAGTATCGCCTCCTTTGCCTCCTTGTGCTCCCTTACCTCCTTTTCAAGCCTCTCGTTGGCCTCAAGCAACATCCGGGTCCTCTCCTGAACCTTGAGTTCAAGGTTGTGCTTGTTCTCCTCAAGTTTGCGAATGAGGTCGACCTGCCCCTTTTTGTAATCCTCTAGCCGGATTATGAGGCCATGGAAAACCAGGAACAGTACAAGAAAAGAGACAAACAGGACAAGGACCGTGATTGCCACGGATCGGGCCAAAAACCTGTCGGCAGCCTTTATCCAATCTGTAATATCCTCAAGGACTATCAGGCCACCTATCGTATTCCCCTGATAATTAAGAAGGATCGGCATGGCAGAGGCTAGGTATCTACGTTTTCCGATCTTTATTTTTATTTCCTCTTTAGGGGAATGAAACACCGGGACGGCCCTTTCAAACAGTGAACCAGGCTGTGCCAATACTATGAAGCTGCCATGCCTTACAAATGGCCTCGTGATGCCCTCTGCGTTCTTCCACCGGGAAGACATGAAATAGAGGGTTGCCGATAGATCGAAGTTGTTTCTTAAGGTCTCTATGAGCTGTTCGGCGTTTATGCCGAACTCTATGGATCCAACGAAACGATCATGATAAAATATTGGTTGGACCACACGCCAAAGGGCACCATAATAACCTATCTCGAACCCTGTCTTTTGCCTTTTTTCCCTCTCCACCGCATGGAGAATGGGTCTTTGTGCATGGATACGCTCTTGGCGTTCCTCTGGGTGGTACATATCCATGAACAGATTTCCCCCTGGCAGATGAAAGTGCATGATTTGGAAAAAGGGGTTTTCATCCCTTAGGGCATTGAACACGGGAAGTGTCAGGCGATAGAGGGATTGACGGTCCTGTTCCGCAAGTGCCTGGATTATTTCTGGGTGCGTGGTTAAAAGGCCCTTGATTCGCTGCGTGTACGGGGTAAGGACAATGTCTTCAATTGCCTTTATATCGGAAAAGATCCGCCTTTTATCCCTATCGGAACGGAATCTCAATTGATCATGGTAATTGGTCAGTCCCTGTACAAGGAAAAAACAGGCTAGAAATATAATTATTAAGCTGATAATAAAAATAGTCTTTTTATATATGTCCACTTTTTATTACCGTAAAGACATGGACTAACAGGCCATGCCCTATGTACGGCCACAGGATCTGCATCTACTGTATCTTAGGGCTAGCAAGATACAAAGGATATCCCCCTGTTTGTCCATATCCTGTAACCGCAATAGTAGATCCTACCACCTTCCAGTCCCTCAACTTTCAATCGGTCAAGATCCCTTCATCCCAGGACGTGACGCGGATATATGGGCCACATAAGAATTTGTGACCTGCTTGCACCGGTAAGATCCTGTTTGAAAAAATAAAGCATTAATCTATTTCAGGCAATCCTATTATTTTACTGGGAAAACTTATCCATCGTTTGGAAAGTTATTTTTGCCGCTTAGAGGTTCTGAAAGTAGGACAATATGCGATCAGAATATACGGGGTAAGAAAATCTAACCTTGCAAAAAACAAGATTTCTCAGAGGTTTCCACTTGGCATTGTACGCATGAAAGTTTATCTTGCATGGCTACCATTATAGAGAATCTTTTTATGGGAAGGCCCTTAACAAAATTGTTCCGCCGGGCTTAGAGGGGGACGTCCCCGACTTTCGGCACGGCCTGCATATCTGTGCCGATCCCCAGGCATGAAAGCACGGCCTGAATCAGGGCTATATTTTCACTATAAAAATTCTTTTTAGCGGAAGGGAACCTTTAGGAGATGTATACGACCAACAGAGTTCAAGAAAAAGACGCATGTGCCATAATTGCCCTTGTTGACAAGAGGGGACACAGTACCCATGCCAATATCGTCAAGACCATCGAGGCCCTGCAAAAAATGGGGCACCGTTCCGGGGACATAAATGGAGAGGGAGATGGTTGCGGGATATTATCGGATATTCCCAGAGAGATTTGGGGTAAGCGCCTTGCCAGGGCAGGCCTTAGCCAACACCTGGCCGAAAGCAGGAATTTCTTCGTAGGCCACTTCCTCCTCCCCCATACAATTGCTGGGCAGTATCTGGAGATAACGAAGAAGATCAAGGGGCTCTTCCTGGAAAAGGGGATCGATATCCTGATAGAAATCAAGGGGGAAACCCGCAATGAAGAGCTTGGTCCCAGGGCCTTTGCCGAGGCCCCTCTCTTTTGGCAGATTGCCGGCATGATAACCGATGAAAACAAATATGCCGCACAACGCAGGTTATTCAATATACAGATGGAGATCGAGTCGATTATCCCTGATATCCATATAGCCTCCCTTAGTCTTGATTCAGTAGTCTATAAGATAAGAGGCCTTCCAGATCTGCTTCCGCGAGTCTATCCAGAATTGATGGACAAGGACATCACATCGGTAATCACACTGGGACACAGCAGGTATTCCACCAACACACTGCCCACGGTCGAAAGGGCACAGCCCTTTTCTGTACTTGGTCACAATGGAGAGATCAATACCATAGAACGGCTAAGGAGCACGGGAAGGATACTGGGCATAGAACCGGTACCAGGTGGTAGTGATTCCCAGGACTTAAACCGGCTTATCGAGGGTCTTATTAATCTCTACGGACTGGACCCAACGGAGGCCTTAGAGATGGTCTTCCCCACCATTCATAGCGAGGTGGAACATTACAAGGAAGACCTTAAACGTCTATATGCATTCTATCGATGGTTTTTTCCCTCTTCTGCACAAGGGCCAGCCGCGGTAGTGGCACGGTATGGAAACCTGTGTATGGGCAGCGTGGATGCATTGGGACTCAGGCCCTTGTGGTTTGGCGAGAGTGACTACGAATACTTCCTATCATCCGAAAAGGGAGTAGTCAGCCTGGAGAACACGCTTAGCGACCCGACTCCGCTGGCACCTGGAGAAAAAATCGCCATACAGGCAGGCAGGGGACAACGGGCCAGGGTATTTAACTATAATGAGTTCCAGGCAAGACTTCTGGAACTCATGGACAGCAGGGGGGATATCCTGAAAATCACAAGGTTTCTCAGAGATTCCATTCCTGAGGCCAACAAGAAAAAACAGCCTTCCATTCCAACTTCTTTAAGGCACTTCAAGTCATCCAAGGATGAATCCCCAGTGGAAGGTTCCCGTTCAAACAATATACTGGCTGCCCTTGGATGGCAAAGATATGACGTGGACCTAGGACGCAGGATTGCACTTGAAGGTGCCGATATAATAGGCTCTATGGGTTATCAAGGGCCCCTTGCCTGTTTCGTTGCAGAGAAGGCCCTTCCCAATTGTTCGGAATTCTTCAAGGAAAATGTGGCGGTCGTAACCAATCCCTCTATAGACAGGGAAAGGGAGGCTGAACACTTTACCACCAGGATAATCCTGGGTGATCGGCCTTCCTTGGCCACCGATAACGTTCCATCCCCCACTGGCCTTGAGCTCATGACCCCCCTGCTTCTAGATACCAGGGGACTAAAAGACATTCTATCCGTTGATGAGGTCAGGGGACTTACCGAGGATTTCGGTTCGGCATTACTGGAAGACGTGATAGATTTTTTCAGTTGTAGTGAAAGGGACCCCTCCAGGATAATTATCATTGACGCTACATTCCTTCCCGAGAAGGGACTAAAGGCCCGCTTGGATGAAATCAGCACAGAGGCCAAGGACGCCATAGATAGCGGGGCGGTACTCATCGTTTTGGATGATTCGGCCAGCTTTACCAATGGCAAGGTCTACTTGGACCCAGCCCTGGCAGTCACCTATCTGGTGAGTGAACTTGAAAGGGAAAATGTCAGGAGGAAGGCAAGTGTGATCGTACGCTCAGCCGCCATAAGAAACCTCCACGATATCATGTTCCTCATGGGACTTGGAGCCGACGCACTGTGCCCATACAAGATGTGGCAGATGGCAGCCGGATTTTCCGATGAAAAGGTAAACAGGGTAAGGGCCATCTCCAACACCATGGACGTATTACAAAAGGGGATGGAAAAGGTCATGTCCACCATGGGAATACATGAGATATGCGGATACGGCCGGATCTTCGCTGCCATTGGCCTGAACAAGGAACTGGACAAATATTTCCGATTGCCCAGCTTCTGTTCGTCTGTAAAGCAGGGATTGGATTTTTCATTATTGGAGAAGATGGCCAAAAAACGCTATGAAATCGCCACCTCAGAGGAAAAATACGAGCTATACAAGGATCCAAAAAGAAACCCTAGGGTGGGAAGGATTCTTAGAAAGACCGCAGAGGGCAAAAAGGGCTATCTGGAGATGTCCACGGATCTTGCCAAGATAGACGAGGAATTACCCGTCGGGATGAGGCACATAATGGCGGTAAAATATGCACCTGAAAAACGCCGCCTCACCATGGACGAGGTGGATATTTCCATAGGCCGACACAGCATGCCGATTCTCATAGCGGCCATGTCGTTCGGCTCCCAGGGTGAAAATTCCTTCAGGAGTTATGCCGAGGCTGCCAAAAAGGCAAACGTCATTTGCATGAATGGAGAAGGTGGCGAGATACCGGATATGCTCGGTAAATACCGGCACAATCGAGGCCAGCAGATTGCATCTGGACGTTTCGGTGTCTATATGGGTCTCCTTAATTCTGCTGATTACCTGGAAATAAAGATAGGACAGGGAGCAAAGCCAGGTGAAGGTGGCCATCTTCCCGGTTCGAAGGTATCGGAGATCGTTGCCCAGGCCAGGCATTGTAAGCCTGGCATCACGCTCATATCTCCATCCAATCAACACGATATCTATTCCATAGAGGATTTGGCACAGATAATTACCGAGCTCAAGACGGCCAACCCCTACGCCAAGGTATCGGTAAAGATACCAGTTACCAGTGGAGTTGGAACGATTGCAGTGGGTATAGCCAAGGCAGGGGCTGATATCGTAAACCTGAGTGGCTTCGAAGGAGGTACCGGGGCGGCCAGGGAACATGCCAAGAGATACGTTGGCCTTCCGGTAGAGGTAGGTGTTACAGAGGCACACAGGGCCCTTTGTGAATCCGGCCTCAGGGACAAGGTGGAAATCTGGTGTGATGGGGGTCTTCGAAGCGGTACCGATGTAATCAAGATGATACTGCTCGGGGCCAACAGGGCAGGCCTTGGGACCGTTGCGCTCATGGGGGTCGGATGCATCAGTTGCCAGCGGTGCCATCTGGACAGATGTCCAAGAGGGATCTCCACCCAGCTCCGTTCCAAGGAACAGGCAGAGGCCAGGGGAGTAAAGGGATTCTCGCCCCGGAAGGTAGATATAGAGGCAGAAAATCTGGCCAGGTTGCTCAATGCCCTAGGGGATGAAATCCGCTATGTAATGGCCAATATGGGGGAGAAAAATCTTCAGGACCTTGTAGGCAGAACCGACCTGCTGGAACAGGTTAGAATGTTCGACCGTGTAGATATCAGAAATCTGCTCGAAAAACCTGCAGTGGATAACCTTCCAAGGAAAACCTCTAGGATCAAGACGGTGCGCAGGCCGTTGAATTACCTTACTAAACTCATGTCCGATCTGGTAATGAAACAGTTCGAAAAAGGACAGGAGATCGTACGTTTTACCGACCAGGGGGTCAAAAGTACCGACAGGGCCATAGGAACCTATCTGGCTGGTGAAATCATCCGGAGATTTGAGGAACCGAATAACAGGAAGGCCATATTCCGGCTTAGTAACTCGGTACCTGGCAATGGACTGTGTGCCTTCAATATAGAGGCCATTGACACCATCGTCTCTGGCGGTTCCCAGGACGGGGCCGTAAAGGGAAGCTTTGGGGGCTACCTAGGTGTACTCAAGGGGCCCAACGTACTCGGGAAAATGGTAGACGGTTCGACAGGGAAAAGCTTTGCCTACGGAGCGATAAAGGGCACGTTCGTAGTCCAGAACATGGCGGACTCCAGGGCATGCATAAGGCTGTCAGGGGCTGATGTGGTCTTTGGCAGACGCATAACAGGACCCATACATGATGAGCTGGGCAATATCGCAACCCGTGCCTTCCTCAAGGGATTTGCCTTTGAATACATGACGGGGGGGCGCGCCGTGGTCCTTGGAGATCCTGGGCCATGGATGTGCGCAGGTATGACAGGCGGTGTGATCTATCAATGCCTGTATCCTGAGTATCATTTTGACAAGGATGCAATCCGCAGGCGCCTTGCCAGGGGGGCAAACGTAAATATAAAGGGTATCACCCGGGAGGGCCTAAAGGATGTTGAAGAACTCCTTGGAACCTATATTAAAAAGTTACAAAGAAGCTTCCAGGCCGATGAGGCCCGGGCAGTCCAGGAGATATTGGACCAGGCCGAGCAAAGATTCATTATGATAGTACCCAAACCGCTTAAGCCAAAATCCGCAGGATAATACGTCACACCTCGCCGGAAGGCATTTTCCTTAAAAGGATAGAACACTGAATCTATCCTATGACCTCATGCCGCTGGCACAATGACATAAAAAAGGGGGACCAGCACTATCAGCCGGTCCCCCTTTCAATTCTTATGGCCTAAACTTTTATGAAAAGAATAAGAGGCAAAGGGGTCTAATTTAAAGGATGTACATTAGATGCCTGTGGGCCTTTAGGGCCTTCAACAATCTCAAATTCTACTGCCTGCCCCTCATCAAGGCTTTTAAAGCCATTTGTATTTATGGCACTATAATGGACGAAAACATCAGGACCATCATCCTGGGAAATGAATCCGAACCCCTTTTTGTTATTGAACCACTTCACTGTTCCCTTTGTCATGGACTTTTACCTCCTTTTGTTACTTACCGGGTGCCTCTACCCATTAATGCTCGTAATATGGCTCGAAATTCCCAGACGAAAGGAGAAAAGTCCTGACGCTGTCTTTCTCACCCTACGGCATATTTCCTAAAACTATTGAGCCGGGGGGATGATCCCTACTAAACCTTTACGCGGTCCATATCCCTACACTGCACTACTAACACGAAAATATAACCCCTTTACCGTGAAAATACATAGTCTATGGGCAGTATCTTCATGTATTGGGGGTGCGGCTCCAAGGTACGGGCCGCATGGAAGTTTAGAATTATACCTCATGATAACAATCATTCCCGAAGGGGGCACAAGAAGAGTGGAAAAGTGCCCCTGGAAACATCTTGTCTTCTGTTATTGTATGTCCATGGCTAAGCAAAAAATGCATTTTCAGATAAGATATTCAAATTATATGTGAACACCCTGTTGGGGTCAAGAAAAAAACCACGCTTGAAAAATATCAAGAGGAAAGATTTCATGAAGAACCAATGCCTAGCCATCAAGTGAAGGCCTTGGTCTGCTCCTTTTTTTTCTACGAAAACTGTGTTATAGTATTAACAATTTTGCCATATTATACCAAGTGCTTTTTAGGATTCTTGTATCAACTCAATTTACATGGGAGAAAAAATAGATGTTCGACGTAGGCGAACTAGCGGTTTATCCGGCTCACGGGGTAGGGATCATCGAGGCAATTGAAGAAAAAGAGCTAGGTGGTGCGAAGCATATCTTCTATGTCATGCGTATAC
>WFZW01000121.1 GCA_015489365.1 Deltaproteobacteria bacterium
ACCTCCTATTGCAAGTGGATTATTCGATATATCCGTTTTTTTGGAAGCAAAACGCATCCAAGAAAGATAGGAGCAAGACATATCGAAAAAATTTCAATTTGGTTCTTCGACGTTTCATGTGAATTTCAGGGAATGGCCCATAGGTGCTTCGATGAGGTAGATCAGGGTCCTCGACGTTTTCCAGAAAAAAAGGGGCAGCCATTTGGGCTGCCCCTTGATTTCAATTGCCCGCCCAGCGCGACTCGAACACGCAACCTGCGGATTAGAAGTCCGCTGCTCTATCCAGTTGAGCTATGGGCGGTAAGGATTGAATTTGTATAATCTGTGCCGGGTTACTTGTAAAGTTTTGGGAGGCTTCATGCAACAAAAATATCAGCGCCTTTCAGACCTTCAATCCCTTGAGTCTTTCTATCAGCTTGTTAATTTTTCCAGTGAGCTCCTCCATGCTGCCGTTATTGTTTATTATATAATCAGCGGCCTTGACCTTTTCTTCCTGGGGAATCTGCGCTCTAAGCCAGCTTTCAGCCAACGAACGAGGTATCTTTCGATCTCTCGTAAGCCTTTTGAGCCTCAGTTCGTCTGGGGCGATGACACATATGATAAAATCGAAAAGATCCTGCCAATTGGCTTCAAAGAGGAGGGGCACCTCTACTATTATAAGCTTGGAGCCGCCCTTGACAAGTTGGTCTATCCTATGTTGAAGCTCATTGAGCACATAGGGATGAACTATTTGTTCAAGTCGTTTTTTTGCGTGGAGATCATCAAGGATCAATTCCAGGAGACGCCTTCGGTCTATGTGGCCCTCAGGTGTCGTGATTCCTGTCCCGAAGGCTGCCTTTACCCTTTCAAAGGCTGCCTTTCCCGGCTCAAGGGCCTGCCTGGCAATTTCATCAGTATCTAATACGATAAATCCCCTTTCCCTTAGTAGATGCCCCACTGTGGTTTTGCCTGATCCTATACCACCGGTCAATGCAACTATTATTGCAGGATATAGGGTTGAAAGCCGTTTCCTATTCATGGGAGAGCCTTTTATGGTAGGATCTCATCCAATCCCTCTCAATTTAAGGTATAAAAAGGTTCATTTTGTTTTTTGCCCAGTATTCTTGGCAAGTCGTTGATCTTTCGATAGTTTCTTTCTTTACTCCATATTATCCCAAATTATGCATTTCAAGTGCCTGAGAAAAGAGTTTTAATCGAATAATCCAAGGCTAGCTGCAAACCAGCCGGGCATTTCGTTCACCCAAAAGGTGCTGTTTTTCTCCAGCGTCATATATCAGACACTTGAAGCACAAGGGGTTCGTAATTTTACCGAATCTGCTGCTTTGTCGTGTAGTTGAAGTACAAAAGTACGTCTGCGTGCCCTCCGCTGTGCTGCATCTCCAGTAGACTTGCGAGCTGCATGATCCGGGATTATCGATGGATGTAAAACAGGGAAACATGGGTAAACTGGGAACAATATTGTACAGGCTCTCCATTATGAAAAGTTTGGCTGGTATTTTTATATAAAAGTGGATATTGTTAATGTTCTTGTAGAGACTGTATATTTATATGAGACCCCTAAAAAAGACAATTCGTTAAAGTCCAAGGCCCAAGGCCTAACAGGGCTTGTTTAAAGATTTCATGTAAAGTTTTGGAGGCAATAACGTGAAAGTAGCTGGAGATACAGTAGTAACCATTACATATACCCTCGAGGCAGCTGATGGTGAGACACCAGATCTATTAAAAAAGAATTTTTCTGCAAGTTTTCTGTTTGGACGGAACCAGATGTTGCCCTCCCTTGAACAGGCGCTTTCCGGGCACGACAAGGGTGATCAGGTGGAGGTTACCATTCCCTCCTCGCAGGCCTTTGGTGAATATGATGAAAAGCTGGTGAATGAAATACCCAAATCCCAGCTTCTACACCCTGAAAGGCTTGAGGAAGGCCAGGTCTATGAGGAACCCATGGGAAATGGCCAAATGGTGCGCTTCGTGGTCAAGGAGATCCGTGATGATTCCGTAGTGGGGGACTTCAATCATCCGGCAGCTGGCAAGGACTTGACCATCAAAGCAACCATAGAAGACGTAAGGGCAGCATCTGCAATGGATATCCTTGCTGCCCTCAATATGGGCAGTGGAGGCGGCTGAGCCTGTTGAAAGACGGACCCGGTGGGTCCTGGTTGATTGTTTATCTAGATTTTTCCAAGTCTGGACGCGGCGTCAATGTTACGGCCGCATGAAGATTCGGGCCAGATTCACTGGCCTGTTATGGGTGCCTGTCCAGATAGGTGGTCAGGCATGAGGTTTGTTGAACGATAAAGGAATCATTCCCGTTGTTGAAAGGCATATATCCGAAAGGGGCCTGATCCTTTCCGGAAACAGTGTCGTGGTTGCCGTCTCAGGCGGGCCTGATTCGGTATGTCTCCTTCACGTCCTGTATCTTCTGGGTAAAAATTGGGATCTTGACCTGAAGGTTGCGCACTTCGAGCACGGATTGAGGGGAAAGGAATCCCTGGATGACCTAAGGTTTGTAGAGGGCCTGGCTAGGGAATACGGCCTGGAGTTTTTTGCAGATCATGCAGATGTAAAGGGTTATTCTGCTGCCAATGGGATCTGTCTTCAGGAAGGGGCCAGACTCCTCAGGTACAGGTTTCTTGAGCGTGTTCGCAAGGAATCCAAGGCCGATTTGATAGCTACTGCCCATACAGCAAGCGATCAGGCCGAAGAGGTACTCCTACGCCTCCTGCGCGGTGCTGGTCTTCCAGGGCTTAGCGGGATTCCATGGAGGCGAGGGCCGATCGTAAGGCCGCTTCTGGGGGTTACCAGGGATGAGGTCATGGGACATGTGACGTCATTCGGCTTGCGTTATCGGGTGGATAGCTCCAATGATAGCCCCAAGTACGTGAGAAACCGTGTGCGCAAGGAACTGATACCCTTCCTGGAAAAGCGTTTCAATCCAAATATAATTGGCACCATGAACCGGACGGCGGCGTTGCTGGCCGAGGAACAAGAGGCCCTGGATGACATGGCCGCAAAGGCCTACCGCTATTGCCTTGACAGTATCGCTGCGGCCAAGGGACAAGTGGCCTTGAATCTGGAAAGGCTTGGCACCTGTCTTCCCGTGATAAGGCGTAGGATCTATCGTAGAGCTATCGAAGAACTGGGGATGCTTGATGGGGGCATTGGTTATTGTCATCTAGATGCCCTTGATAATCTGGTTGCCCGGTCCATGCCAGGCAAGCGTTGTACATTGCCAAGGGGCCTTTCGGCCTACCGGGACTACCATCACCTGATTTTTTCCTCCACGCACTTCAAGAGCAGCCATGAAGAAAAGACCGGGGAATGGATGTTGATAACGGGCACCGGTTCTTGGAGGATCCCATGGATGGATGCCTGGTTGAACATTACACCCTTTATAGCCCCGTATCCCTTTCCTGGTCAGGTATCGTCAGATTACCCGAAGAGGCTGATGATGGCCTGTGAGACAGCGAGATTTCCCCTGATCCTCAGGAGGCGTAGACCTGGCGACAGGTTCTTACCCTTTGGCGCCATGGTCCGGATGAGATTGAAGAAATTCATGATCAACAGGAAGATACCAAGGAATTTGAGGGACAGGTTGCCTGTAATCGAAAGGGATGGCCAGATCCTGGCCCTGGCAGGGGTAGAGATATCTGAGATATGCAGACTCAGGGGTGACCAGCATAACAATGCCTATTGCCTGGAGCTCAAGGGTTTCCATTGGCAAAGATAATTCCAAACCTTCATGCAGCCTGTATCCTCTGCGCTGCATCCTCAGGGGCATGAAGATGCAGCCCATAGCCAGGATGTATCTTTACGGCAAATTATGCGCTTAAAGTGTATGATTTTGGATGATTGGTGTGAGAAGGATATCGAGGGGCAGTTTGGCCATGGCTGGAGTGATTACTTCCCAGGGTTTCAGGATAAAAAAATAACTGCCAAATAGATATTTATTGCAATAAATGCATAAGATCGGTTTAATATAACTGAATTCTCTCTTAATCTGAATTCTTGACTGGAATGATAATTTTTTCATCACTGGTGCCTAATGCCCGTTTTGCCCCTCATACGGGCGCTAATCGGCATGGGATATAGGCTCCGCGATGTGATTTGTTTAAAATTCATTGGAATAGAGGCGCATTAAGTAACTAGCGCCTCCAATTCTCTTTGGAGGAATACCTTGAATACGTTTTACAAAAATCTGAGTCTTTGGCTTGTAATCGGGCTTGTGATGGTCTTTTTGTTCAATCTTTTTAACAAGCCCAAGGACAATATACGCGAGATTCCCTATAGCGAGTTCATTTCTTACGTGGAAAAGGGGCAGGTCAGCAAGGTGGTGATCCAGAAGGACAAGATAAAGGGGGTCTTTTCCAACGAGACCCCATTTCGGACAGTCGCACCTGCCCAAGACCCTGACCTCGTGAGAGAACTCAAGAAAAAGGGTGTAACCATCAGGGTCAAGCCGGTGGAGGAGACCCCATGGTATCTAACGTTGTTGATCTCCTGGTTTCCGATGTTATTGCTTATTGGGGTATGGATCTTCTTCATGCGCCAGATGCAAGGCGGCGGTGGACGCGCGATGTCATTTGGCAGAAGTAGGGCAAAGCTCCTAAATAGCCAGAACATAAAGGTGACGTTCCAGGACGTGGCAGGTGTAGAGGAAGCCAAAGAGGAGCTGGAAGAGATAATCGATTTCTTGAAGGACCCCAAGCGGTTCACACGTCTTGGTGGCAGGATACCCAAGGGAGTGTTGCTGGTGGGGCCCCCTGGAACAGGTAAGACACTCCTTGCCAAGGCCATTGCCGGCGAGGCAGGCGTGCCCTTCTTCAGTATAAGTGGGTCTGATTTTGTGGAGATGTTCGTTGGTGTAGGTGCATCCAGGGTCAGGGATCTATTTGTGCAGGCCAAGAAACATGCACCGTGTATAATCTTTATCGATGAGATAGACGCCGTAGGGCGGCATCGCGGGGCAGGGCTTGGTGGTGGCCATGATGAAAGGGAGCAGACGCTCAACCAACTACTCGTGGAAATGGATGGTTTCGAGACGTCAAGCGGCGTTATCGTGGTTTCCGCCACTAACAGGCCTGATGTGCTTGATCCTGCCTTGCTGAGGCCAGGGCGTTTCGATAGGCAGGTGACCGTTCCGGTGCCCGACCTCAACGGCCGTGAAAAGATCCTCAAGGTCCATACTAAGAAGACACCTCTTGCCGACGACGTTGACCTTTCCCTCATTGCCAGGGGGACGCCGGGTTTTTCAGGTGCTGATATCGAGAACCTGGTAAACGAGGCCGCTCTTATCGCAGCAAGGGAAAATAAGGATAAGGTGAGCATGGAAGACTTTGAGAAGGCGAAGGACAAGGTCTTGATGGGCGCCGAACGTAAGAGCATGATCCTTTCGGACGAGGAAAAACGGATAACGGCCTTTCACGAGGCAGGCCATACCCTTGCAGCCAAGCTGCTGCCCGGGGCCGATCCGATCCACAAGGTCACTATTATCCCCAGGGGTAGGGCCCTTGGGCTGACCCAGCAGCTGCCGCAGGATGAGAGGCATACCTATCCCAAGTCCTACCTTTTGAACAACCTGGTGATCCTGTTGGGTGGAAGGGTAGCCGAGGAACTCACCTTTAATGAATTGACCACGGGGGCAGGAAACGACATAGAACGTGCCTCTGGCTTGGCCAGGAAAATGGTTTGTGAATGGGGCATGAGTGATGAATTAGGGCCGGTGGCATTCGCTAAACAGGATAACGAGGTCTTCCTGGGAAGGGATTTTGGGCATGTCAAAGAGTACAGTGAGGCGACTGCCCAAAAGATCGATGAAGAGGTGGAAAGGATCGTTCGAAGGGCATACGAAAGGACGAAGACACTCCTTCAAGAGAATATAGAATGCCTCAATGCAATTGCAGAATCCCTGTTGGACAGGGAATCATTAACTGCCCAGGATATTGAAGAATTATTAAGCACTTGTCGAAAAGAAGAGCAGGTAAAGGCAGAAGACGACAAGGAAACCCCATGAGCCGCTTGGGTGACTGCCTGCTGGGAGGTCTTGCTATTTCGGTTACAGGAATCCATTGGGAGTTATCGGTCCGAGATGAGACTTAGAGGCCATGAGTTTATCTGGGGCAGGCGCACCTATCTTATGGGGGTGGTGAATGTAACCCCTGATTCCTTCTCCGATGGTGGCGAGGCATACTCGCCGGATGCTGCTCTGGAAAAGGCATTATCCCTTGAAGAGGCGGGCGCAGACATATTAGACGTCGGTGGTGAATCCAGTCGGCCTTTTTCAGAACCTGTTGATACGGAAGAGGAGCTCAGGCGGGTGATTCCTGCCATACGTGTGATTCGCAAGTCCTGTAACTGCCCCGTCTCCATCGATACCACCAAGGCCCGTGTTGCCATGGCAGCCATAAACGAAGGGGCGGATCTCGTCAACGACATAAGCGCCTTGCGTTTTGATCCTGAGATGGCCCCGTTCATTGCCAGCTCCGGGGTACCTGTTGTGTTGATGCACATGAAGGGCCAGCCAAGGAACATGCAACAGGGGCCATGGTATGATGATGTAATAAACGAGATCAGGGACTTTCTTGCCGAGCGGATCTCATTCGCACAGAAGGCCGGGATACCAAGGGAAAATATCATCGTCGATCCAGGTATCGGCTTTGGCAAGCGCTTGGAAGACAATCTGGCCATCATCCGTCAGTTACGTCGCTTTACAGATCTTGAATGCCCGGTTCTCATTGGCCCTTCAAGGAAGGCATTTCTTGGCTCGATTACCGGGATAAAAGAGCCGAAGCAGAGGGACGTGGCAACGCTTGGGGCCGCGGCCATATGTGTTGCAAATGGTGCCGATATCATACGGGTTCATGACATCAATATGACGAGGCAGGTGACATTGGTGGCGGATGCTATCTGCAGGTAGCATAATTTTTAGCAAATTTTTATCTGAAAATGCTTTTTTGCTTAGCCATTGCGTACATGGACGTACATGGAAAAAGGGCAAAAATGTTCCCAGGGGGATTTTCATGTTTCGTTACGCATGCCTCTGGGATGATTGTTACTGCCCCCCCTTGGCCTTCAAGGACTTGGGGTGCAGGGTGTGTAACTTGTGATCATAATAATCTTTAACGACCTTGCATGATTGGCTCAAATACCGGGTAACTCCTGGAAGGCCATCTACCGATCGTGCACCCAGTGGATGGCAGCGCGGTATCTCTTTCCCACTACCAAATTACTGCGGGCACGGATTTGTAATGGAATGTGTCTTTGTTTACGCCGCATAACCTCCTTGTCTGGCGGATATAGTGCTCGGGTTAAGGCCCGAGATAGTTTTGTCTAGATGATATTACAGACCCTTGAACAATATTTGCCCCTTATAAGGTGGCAGGATGTAGTAGACATCCTGGTGGTGGCCTACATTATCTATAGGGTCATTTTGCTTGTGCGGGGTACCAGGGCTGTACAGATGGCCGCAGGGCTTGCGGTCATAATACTTGTTTATTTTATCGCCAGGTACCTTGAACTCTATACCCTCCACTGGCTTCTAGGAACTGTACTCAGTTCCCTCTTTCTACTCATTATCATAGTCTTTCAAGATGATATAAGAAGGGTACTTACCCAGATGGGCCAGCCACCTTTTCTCAAGTACAGGGTAAAGACCTTTCAGGCCTTGGAGGAGATAGCAAAGGCGGCCAGCACCCTCTCCCAGTCCAAGATCGGGGCATTGATAGTCCTTGAACGGGACGTGGGCCTTGGAGACTATCTTGAAACAGGGGTAGGTATAGATGCCAAGGTTACACAGATGCTGTTATGTACTATATTTGCCAAATGCACGCCACTTCATGATGGGGCGGTAATCATCCAGAAGGGTAGGCTTACTGCGGCAGGTGTCGTGCTTCCGCTGAGTACGAATCCGAACATCAGCAAGAGGTTAGGGACGAGACACAGGGCAGGTATTGGAATTACCGAACAAACCGATGCGGTTTCTGTAATAGTTTCTGAGGAGACTGGTACGATTTCTGTTGCAATAGCCGGACGGATTACCAGGGACCTAGATCCGGGAACACTGCGAAGGATCCTGCACAATACCTTTGCTACCGAGGAATCAGAGAAGCGCTGGTGGCGCAGGAGGATTGTCTGATCCATGGCCTGGCGGGATTTCTTCTTAAAGAATTGGGTCTTGAAACTTATTTCCATCTGTTTTGCGGTGATACTGTGGTTTTTTGTGGTTGGTGAGGAGAAGGCAGAGATAGGCATCCAGGTGCCTATAGAAATTGTCAACCTGCCCCATGACCTAGTTATTGCGAACGATATACCCTCGGTAATAGACGTGAGGGTGTATGGGCCACGCAGCATGATAAGGTTGATGACCAATCAGGGTGTCTCAAAGGTTATCGACCTAAGTGGCGCCAGCGCAGGAACCATAACGGTGCATATAACACCCGATAGCCTTCCACTGCCGGGAGGGGTGCGGGCCATGAGGATCCAGCCCAGCAGGTTTGACATAGTGCTTGAGCCCTTTGTGCGCAAGGTATTAAAGGTTCAGCCTGTATTGATTGGAACCGTAGCCAGAGACTACGAAGTCTCCGGGGTAAGTGTTTCTCCGTCTGCTGTTGAACTCGGGGGACCGGCCAGCGAGATGCGAAACCTCAGGGAAATAAAGACCCTCCCTATAGAATTGAATGGCGAGAAGAAGGGCTTTACCAGGGAGGTAGGGCTTGATCTTCAGGGTCTGCACGTTACAGTAGAAGATGCAATAAGGGTAAGGGTGCATGTGGCCATCTCACCCCAGAAGGGGGTGCGGCGCATCAATCACGTTCCTGTACAACTTGAGGCGACCCAGGCAGGCATATCTTGGTGGCCAAAGGAGGTCAGCGTTGTCCTGGCAGGTGAAAAACCGAGTCTCAACAGGCTCCGGGTGGAGGATATAAAGGTTGTCTTATCCATAAACGGGATCAAGCCGGGTACACATTACCTTAGACCCGATTTCCTGGTACCACCTGGCCTTAGGGTAATGAAGGTAATACCCCAGAAAATCAAGGTGGTTATACCCAAAACTTCATAGCTTGTTCATAGGCACGTAGTATTCTGTTTCCTTTGTCGTTCAATTATACGAGAATGTCTCGATGGGAACGTTTCTTGCTTGTTATGTTTGGTCGTCTAGCGTAGCCTTAAGTTTCCAGGGATAACTTGTACAGGCTCGTAAGACCTCATCAGCCCTTACGGTAATATCGTTTTATATGTTCCGCTGGGGTTACCGGGGTGCCTATATAGGGATTAAGATGTAATAGGTTGGCCTTATTACAGATACGGAATTTCTAGGGAGAGCAACAGTAATGAGGAAATTGTTCGGTACGGATGGAATAAGGGGGGTGGCGAATCTTCATCCCATGACGACAGAGGTGGCCATGAAGATTGGTCGGGCAGTTGCCTATGTCTTCAGAAACAATGGAGGACACCATCCCAGGATTCTGATCGGCAAGGATACCCGTTTGTCGTGCTATATGTTGGAAAATGCCATGGCTGCTGGGATATGTTCCATGGGGGTGGATTGTCTACTTGTAGGGCCTATGCCTACACCTGCGATTGCCTTTCTCACATCCAGCATGAGGGCCGATGCCGGCGTGGTGATATCGGCCTCCCATAATCCCTTTCAGGATAATGGCATAAAGCTGTTTTCAAGTGACGGGTTCAAGCTACCTGATCATGTGGAGGCCCGGATAGAGGAACTGATGGATTCCGAGAGCCTGTCAAGGTCCCAGCCTACGGGCAGGGGCGTGGGCAGGGCATTCAGGATAGATGATGCCCGGGGCAGGTACATAGTCTTTTTAAAGTACGCCTTTCCCAAGGAGCTTTCCCTGGATGGACTCAGGATCGTGCTGGATTGTGCCAACGGCGCCACATATAAGGTGGCCCCGGCGGTCTTTGAAGAATTGGGAGCCGATGTCTACAAGCTGGGAGTTGCACCGAACGGGGTAAATATAAACGATGGCTGTGGGGCCCTGCATCCTGATTCCATGAAGGCCGCTGTGAAGGAATACGGGGCCGATATGGGGATCGCCTTCGATGGTGATGGGGACAGAGTCATAGTGGTCGATGAAAAGGGAACGGTGGTCGATGGTGACCACATCATGGCCATATGTGCCAACCATATGATCAAAAGCAGGACCCTCAATTATAATACCGTCGTGGCCACTGTAATGAGCAACATGGGGTTGGAGGTGGCCCTGGAAAGGATGGGCGGAAGGCTTGTAAGGACCCAGGTGGGTGACCGATATGTAGTAGAGGCCATGCGGGAAAAGGGATATAACTTCGGCGGAGAACAATCAGGTCACCTCATTTTTTTGGACCATATAACCACAGGCGATGGGATACTGGCAGCCCTTCAGCTACTGGCGGTGATGCAGAGGACCAAAAGGCCTCTTTCCGAGTTGGCCCAGGTAATGGAATCCTTTCCCCAGGTATTGAAAAATATCCATGTAGCAGAAAAAAGGCCAGTGGATGAAATTTCAGGGCTTGATGCCCTCAGACGCCGCCTGGAAAAGGCACTTGCAGGCAGGGGCAGGATATTGATCAGGCCTTCAGGGACGGAACCGGTAATCCGGATAATGGTCGAGGGAGAGGACAGGCAGCAGATCGAAGAGATTGCCAGTGAGATGGGAAATCACATAAACACGGTATGCGGCGGGGTGTCCAGTGTCTCTTGAACCGTCCTCCCAGGTCCAGGTGTAGAGTGATACTAGTAAGGAGCCAACCCTTATATGGTCGTCAGCCGTACCTTGGATCTCCACCTGGATATGAAAAATAGGGTCCCTATCCCAGGTATGCTTTCACGGTAAGGGATGGTGGTCCCGATCCCTGGCCTTCTCATGTAGGCCATTTGGCCGCTCCGGTTAATCTGCCTTTTTCCTCAAAAATGCAGGGATCTCCAGTTCCTCTTCATCGATCTCATCAAGTCCGCGGAATTGGTTAGCCTGTTTGGCAACAGGCTTTTGCATTTCCTTGCCAAGGCCAAGGGAATGCTCTCTAAGGGTCTGGAGGGATAGCTCCTCCTTGGTTATCGTAATCTCTTCCCTTTTCTGCCGCGCCTTTTCGATGGAGGTGACGACCTGATCGATAGGTTGTGACATCTCCTTGCCTATTCCAGTGGCAATGACAGTGACCCGTACTTCTTCGTCTATGGAGTCATCAAAGACCGTACCCCATATGATGTTGGCATCTTCATGGGCTTCCTCATGTATCAGCGATGATGCCTGGTCTACTTCCTCCATGCTGAGTGTGGCACTGCTTGCGGTAATGTTCATAAGTATCCCCCTGGCTCCGCTGATTGAAATGTCTTCCAGAAGGGGGTTGGCAATGGCCATTCTGACGGCCTCTAGGGCCCTTCTTTCACCCTTGGCTACCCCGGTGCCCATCAAGGCCATACCCATTTCTCCCATGACCGTTCTGACATCGGCGAAGTCAACATTTACGTATCCCTGGATGACAATCAGATCCGATATCCCCCTGACTGCAAAATAGAGGACCTCGTCGGCCTTTTTGAACATTTCTAGTATGGGGGTGTTTGGTTGGGCAAGGCTCCTTAGACGATCATTGGGGATGGTTATGATGGTGTCTACAACGGCTTTTAGACGTTCTAGGCCTTCTTCGGCCTGCCTTTGTCTTTTTTTGCCTTCAAAACCGAAGGGCTTGGTCACCACGGCCACGGTCAGTGCCCCGAGTTCCTTGCTTATCTCTGCGATAACCGGTGCACCTCCAGTACCGGTCCCACCCCCCATGCCTGCGGTTACGAAGACCATGTCGGCCCCCTCTAGAGCAGCGCGTATTTCGTCTACACTCTCTTCAGCGGCCTCCCTGCCAACCTCGGGTTTGGCCCCGGCCCCAAGGCCCTTCGTAAGGCCTTTGCCCATTTGAATTTTCTGGCTGGCCTTTGACATTTCAAGGGCCTGGGCATCGGTGTTGGCCGCTATGAATTCTACTCCCTTTAGCTTGGAGGCTATCATGTTGTTGATGGCATTACCTCCGCCCCCACCTACACCAATAACCTTGATCTTTGCCTTGGGTTCTGGCTCTATAAATTCAAAAGACATGATGGGTTCTCTCCTTTTATCTCGCACTTGAAACGGGAGCCTGGAAATCTTCATAGGGTACACAGAGGATCTATATCCTGAACCAGGATTTCATGCGGTTGGTTACCCTGTTGAAGATGTTCCTATCCCTTATACGGAATTTCCTCCTAGGTTGATGCTCTATACCATAAAGTACCAGCCCTACGGCAGTTGCAAACTTAGGACTGTTCACCACGTCCACAAGGCCGGATATCCGCCTGGGAAAGCCAATCCGGGTGGGTAACTGGAAGATCTGATCGGAAATCTCGGCTATGCCAGGGAGCAATGCCGAGCCTCCAGTTATAACCATGCCGGATACAAGCAGATCCTTCAGCTTGGTACGTTCTATTTCCTGGTCGATCAGGTTGAATATCTCTTCCACCCGTGGCTCCAGGATTTCTGCCAGTATCTGCCTGGTCAAAAG
>WFZW01000122.1 GCA_015489365.1 Deltaproteobacteria bacterium
CTTATAAATCCTTTCCTTAGTTTTGTAAAAGCTAGATTTTTATTCATAGCTGTTAAAAAGATAAGGTAATAGAACTTTTGGGGTTGATACCACAGCAAATAGGTAAAGATTTGGACCAGATGGAGGTCCAAGAATCAACACATCTTCTTCAGAAACCGATTCAGCGTTTCTGCGAATTCCTGGAATGCGTCCCCGCGCCTCAGGCGAATCTCAGGCGGCCTCTTGCCTTCCCGAGTGCTTTGATCGAGAACCCGGGTGATCTTATATATAGGGCCTGCGATCTTATGGGAGAAAAAGATGCTGAGTACGCTCAATGAGAATATTGCCCCCAGGCCGTATACGACCAGGCGTTGGGATATGGCAAGGTACAGCCTTGATAGATGTACGCCATGGAACTCTACCAGCACGGTTTTCCATACCGCGTAATACACGGCCCAGCCGGTAGCCAATGCCACGAGGCACATGCACAGAAAGAATCTAAGGGCAAGACCCAACTGGAATTTTTTGTTTATCACGTACTGCCGTCTCATGACCCGTTTCTTCATATCCTTGCTCCTAAGTGCCTATTAGTAAAAACAATCCACCTGTATCGGTACCTATAACCAAATCCGGGATGCCGTCCCGATTCCAGTCAACCATCGATGGATAGAGTTTGTCAGCGCTGAGATCAACTGCCTTGATTGGTAGTATGGCCCTGGAGAACTCGGGGGTAACGGATGAGACCTTATCCTCCCTTATCCATACTGCCAGGCTGCCGGAATCGGTTTCCCCTATGAAATCAGGCCGACCATCGTTATTCCAGTCAAGCACGTTTACCGGTATGCCTGCCTTTCTGCCTGCCAATGAAAATTTCTGGGCATCCTGGCCAAACACAGGGGCGTTGTCCTGGCCGATATTTAGCAACACAAATATGTCACCAGCATCTGCGTCGTCCAAGAAGAGATCCTTTTTATGATCCCCGTTCCAGTCCAGAAAACCAAAATCCTTCACGTGTCCTTTTAAACCTGGCACAGCAAGTTTTATGCCCTCGTTGTCGGTCCATATTCCTGCCTGGTCTTCAAGGATATGGAGGCTGTCATCAGAGGGATCGAAAAAGGCAAGTTCATACCTTATGTCGTTGTCGAAGTCAATCAGGAACGGGTTTCCATGAAACGGTCGTCCGGTTTGAATTTCGAGGGGGGAGGTCTTCCATGTACCAGACGAAAGATCCGCTTCCTGCTTGACCAAGAAAACGGTTCCGGATGTGGTATTTACCAGTATCTCAGGTCTTCCGTCCTGGTCGTAGTCCACTGGAAATGGATAGACCATGCCGTCATCCAAGCCTGACAGGGCTGCGCCAGTAATCCGGTGGATCTCGTAGCCAGCCGGTATTACCTGGTTTGCCATGGGGATGGTGATCCGGTCCTGGCCCTCTGGAAAGCTTAGCATGGAGTTGGCCACAACATAGCCTTCCTTCTTCAGGCATACCGGGACCTTTAGTGCTGGATCGATTACCTGGTAAATCTTGATGGGCGTCCGGGTGACATATATTCCCGGGTAGGCCGGGCTTCCCATGATATAGAGATCAGCACCCTCTGGCTCCGATGTGACTACTACGGGTTCCTGCCATACATCGAATGTCCGTTCGTAGGTGTTACCTGCAAAATCCTTGGCTACCAGCCTGATCCGGTTCCTTCCCTCCACGAGGGGGACGTCAGCCGACCATTTGCCGCTTGCCAGGTCAATTTTTACGGATCTTCCGTTTATCTCTATGCTGGAGATGTTCGCATCAAAAAAGCTGCCTGTAAGGTGAAGGGTGCGGCTCCTTACCTTTTGTCCACCATTTATGGGAAGGACATCCACCTCGGGGTCCTTGCAGTCACAGATTACGGTAAGGGTCTCATCGGAAAAGGGGGATTCTGCGCCATTGGGACCTACGGCCTTTACCCGGAAGGAATAGATGTTGCCATCGTTGGTCGAAATCTCGTAGCGGTTTTCCCTGGTGGTGTATTGGGCCACCGTTGTAATCGTGTTTGATGGCCCATCTAGCACCCTTGTAGTGGTTACCTCCACTACGTAATGATCCACTATGCCTGATGCTGGCGGGTCCCAGGCAAGTATTGCCTTTTTACCATTGAAGAACACCACCGAGCTGTCAAAGGCACGTATTTCGAAAAACGGCCAGGTTATCAGGCAGGCAAGGATGGCAAGACTTGACAGCCTGGCGATCTGCCACCAGGGAAGCCATCTGAGGAGGTCCCTCAGGGGAGTGGCGATGACGTTTTTCATTTCTATCCCGTTTATTCCGATAAGTAACCCTTTGCCATGGCAGCCGCTACTGCGGCTATCCTATATCCAGGTTACTTATCGGCACAAACAGGCCTTGGCTGAATTTTACCGTTCTTGATTAGCCATGGACACACGCTATCATTGTTCTAAACTTCCATGCGGCCCGTACCTTGGTGCCGCACCCCAATACATGAAGATACAGCCCATAGACTCTGTATTTTTACGGTAATCTCTTTAATAATTCCTCCGTACGCCTTCTTTCGGGGAATGGGCGTTTTTCCTTGATTGCCTTGTTGAGGACCATTCGGGCCTCATCTTTTTTTCCAAGGGCGGCAAGGATTACACCCTTGTGGTAGAGCAGGGTAGGGTGATCGCCTGCCTTGGTCAGCGCCTGGTTTATCAAGTCGAGTGCCTCCGTGGATTTTCCCTGTTTGAAGAGGACCCATGCCTTCGTGTCCAGAAGGGTGGGTGCGCCTTGTATCCTCTTCATGGCCCCATCCACTAATGTCATGGCCTTGGAGAGGGTTTCAGGATCCTTGGATGTCTCGGCATAGAGATAGGCCAGGTTGTTCATCAGCAATGGTTCACCAGGATGGCTTTTTAGCAAGGCCTCATAGATTGCAATGGCCTTTGCAGGTTTGCCGGTTTGCTCATAGAAGGTCGCAAGGAGGATTTTGGGCCCCATGGCCCCTGGGTGTTCACTAACCGCCTTCTTCAGTGCCTTTTCCGCCTGGGCAGGCTCTCCTGAACGGGCCAGGATGCTTGCCATGTCCCTATAGGGGATAAGGGATTTGGGTGCAAGCTCCATGGCCCGCTGGAAGCTTGCCTTTGCCCCGTCCATATCCTTGGAAAACCATTTTACCCATCCATCGAGGTCGTATAGAATCGCCGATTTCGGGTTGGCCTTGAGTGCATCGGCAAGGACCATGCGGGCCGTTTCCAGGTCATTTTCTGCCAGGTATGTCTTTACCAGGGCCATCCGCAGCCTTTCATCAGCCGGTTTTATCTTTATGGCCCTTTTGAGTTGGTCTTCGGCAAGCTTGAATTCCTTGTTTAGGACATATGCCTGGGCCAACATCAGCATGTAGGTCGTGTTATTAGGGCTATCCTTCAACAGGGTTCTAAGGCTTGAGACAGCCCTGGTACCGTCCTTTTCCATGAGTGCAAGCCTTGCCTGCATGAAAAGGGCCTCTGCGTCCTTGGGATTCTCCTTGAGTATTTCATCTATAATGGAACCGGCCTTGTCCGGCCGACCCAGGGCAAGGTTGATCCTGGCCCTTTCCCTCATGAGTGCAAGGCGTTCCGGGGTCTTTAGATCCTTTGCCTTGACTTCATCCAGTAGGGCCAGTCCCTTTTTACCCTTACCAGTTGTGGTAAGGAGCCTGGCAAGGGTGATCCGGTAATCCAGGTTGGAGGGATCCTTTTTCAGGTTGAATTCGAGAAGCTCCCTCGCCTCCTCTATCCTCTTGTTCCTTACTAGAAATTGTACATAGGAAAGGATCACCCCAGGGGAATCCTTCGAGACATCCATGGCCTTCTTCCACTGGGCCTGTGCACCTGCCATATCCCCCTTTTTTTCGTAGAGATGCGCCAGGGTTATGTATATCGAGGGGTTTTCCGGTGTAAAAGCGGCGATCTCCTTGGCCGTATCTATGGCCTTGTCCCATTCTTGCCCTGCTGAATAGACGGCAAGGAGTGTGGAAAGAAAGGGCTTCTTGTCAGGGCATTTTTCGATACCCTGGTTGAGCAGGTTCAGCGCCCCGTCGAGATCACCATGACTTGCCATGATCCTGGCCGCCAGTATGTATGCATCAGGCTCCTTTGGCGCCTGCTTCCTGCATTTTTCCAGTATCTCGAGCGCCTCCTTTTCCCTTCCTTTCTGTATGGAAAGTGCCATGGCAAGGAGTATGCGGGCCTTCCTGTTGTCTGGTTGGTTCTTAAGCACCAGCCTGGCCTTTTCCTCTGCCTTTTTGCCAGCACGTCCGAGGTACAGGAGCTTTCCAAGGGCAAGCTGTATGTCCATCCTTCCAGGGTCTATTTCGACGGCCCTGCTGAAGGCCGCATAGGCCCCGCGATAATCCTTGAGGGCAAGGTCCACGTTTGCCAGGCGCCGGTAGCATTCCACGCATTTGGGGTCCACCTGGACGGCGTTCTTATACTCTAGCCTTGCACGGATATAATCCTTTTTCTGCTCGAGGTCCTTGCCCCGTGACATGAACTTGTCTCGTTTTTGCGTTGGGGATGAACAGGCAGCAAGGGCCAGGCATATGAACATGAGTATGAATGTTTTTTGGGTCAACTTCATCTTATGTTTTCCTCATTGTATTTTTATCCCATTGCCTTCTGTCCATGAAGGTTTGGGATTATCATGAATCCTCACGTGGGCGGAAAAATCTCCATATGTTACCACGCTGCGCCTTTAGGGCCCCTTTGCCGGACTCAGCGGCTTCAAGCCTGCCAGATATCTCCTTCAACCTTTTCTTCAACTCATCGCGTTCCACTTCAAGCCTTTTCACCTTCACCTTTTCCGCCTCCAACTGGTCAAGCAATATCCTTTCCCGCTCCGCCCCCTTGTTCCCATGTCCAGGGTTCATGGCGACCAACTGTTCGCTTACCAGCCTGCTTAGCGTCAGCACGTGCCTTTCCAGGTTAAAGATCCTGGATTCCAGCGAGGCATAGGGCCTTTGACGGGTGCTATTCGACTTGGGGCCCGGTGTCCTTGTGGCCCTTTGGGCCTGCGTTGTCACCTGCGGGTTTGCTATGTCCCAGAATTTACCAGCACCGTCCCCCTTGATCGTATCGGTTACCAGGGCCGCGGTTACAGGCCTGATTTCGTCTGCAAAGCCGTTGACCAGGCAGGCGTCACATAGCAGGTTTATCAGCCTTGGGATTCCCTTGCTGTACCTGTATATCTCATGCATTGCATCGGCCGATATGCATGAGAAGGGATCTTGTGATCCTGATTTTTTCAGCCTATGGACTATGTAATCGGATGTTTCCTGTTCATCCAGCGCCCTTAGGTGATAGTGAACGGATATCCTTTGGGCAAGTTGTCTTAGGGCCGGGTTCGTAAGCTTTTCCTTGAGCTCAGGTTGTCCTACCAGGATGATGTGGATCAGATAGTCCTTTTCGGTTTGAAGGTTGGATAGGAGCCTTAGTTCTTCCAGTGTCTCAAGGCCGAGATTTTGCGCCTCATCGACTATGAGGACAGCGGTGCGGTTGCCCGCGTAACAGGAGATGAGAAACTCGTTTAGTAGGTCCAATCGTTCCTGGTGGCCAGGGGGTATGTTCGCATCCAGTTCGAATTCACTAAGGATCAACGCAAGGAATTCATCCGGACCAACCGTGGTATTGAATATGGTGGCCACCAGGGTATCCTTTGACAGGCGTCTTAGCAGGGTTTTGATCAGGGTGGTCTTTCCCGTACCAATATCACCGGTTATGACCACGAATCCAGCCTGGTGCTCGAGGCCGTATTCCAGGTGTACCAGGGCCAGCCTGTGTTGACGGCTCAAGAACAGGTATTCAGGATCAGGAGGCAGCTTGAAGGGCCGGTCTTTGAGCCCGTAAAATTTTTCATACATGGTTGTGGTCCCGAATCTTCACGTACCCCCTGGGCGTTGGTCCAGCCCCCCATGATGGACAGGATTCAAGGGATCAATATTTCCCGTAGCTATAGGCCGCACACTGGTTCTTTTTGACCCGGTTCAATACCGTTCCAAGCAGGGGGCGGTCGGATAGGTTTTCAAGGGCATGGAGCAGGTCATTTTCCTTGGTAACCCCGCTTCTGACCACCATGAGTACGGCATCCGCGTACCTTGCCAGATACAGCCCATCTGAGAAGGCGGTAAGGGGAGGGCTGTCGAATATTATGGTCCTTTCCGGGTAGCGGTCTTTTATGTCCGCCACGAGGCGTTTCATGGCAGGGCTGGCAAGCAGGTCTGCCGGGTAGTCAGACGGGGTACCTGCTGGCAACACGGTCAGCCTTGGAAGGCCTGGGTTTATAAGCAGATCCTTTAGAGGGATCCCCTTGGTAAGGTGTTCGAACAGTCCCGGTCCCTTGGATATGCCAAGATATTCATTGATTGCCGGATTTCGCATATCTGCATCCACGAGGAGCACGGTCCTGGATGTTTCCCTGGAAAGACTTATGGCCAGGTTCACCGCGGTTAGGGTCTTTCCCTCCTCCGGGCCAGGACTGGCTATGAGCATGGACTTGAAGCCGTTTTTGACCATGATGGCCTCAAGTTTTGCCCTTAGCAGGTTGTATTCCTCTACTATGGCCGGGTGAAAATCGGTAGTGATGACGCCACGCTTTTCTAGCTGGGAAGGGTCTGTCTGGCATACCTTTGTGTGGGTATATACAGGGTTGATGATTTTATCCTTGCCGGCCTGAGAAACGGTTTCCGCCTCTTGATGATCCGGTGTCGGACCTATTTTGCCTTCCTGCCTTGCCTGTTTTGCCCGGTTTAATGCCTTTTCCAGCCTACTCATCCCTTTTTACCCCTGATCTTTTTGATTTTAGCCACATCTGCAATGGAGGCAAGTACGGGTTTGCCGGTTATGCGTTTGACATCCTTGGCTGTACGTATGGTGGAATCCGCCATCTCCGCAGTGGCTGCAATGCCGACCCCAAGGCCCATGCCCAGGATAAACCCGATCAATACTATGGCAGGACGGTTGGGCTTGATAGGCCTTTCAGGAAGCTCCGGCGGATCTATAACGGTAAACTTCTCACCTGCCTGGTGTTGTTCAAGGCTTTGTCCCTGTTGGGCCTCCATGAGTTTTGCCATGGTTTCCCTGTATTGTTGCTGGGCAGCATCGTAATCCCTGGTCAGATCCCTGTATTGTTTCTCTACGCTTGGCATCATCTCCAGGCGTTTTACGTAATCTTGCCATTTGGCCTCAAGTTGGCGTTTTTTTCTCTTTAAGCCCTCCAAATCTATCTGGGCTGCCTTTATCTGGGTCTCCAGGTTTATGTAGGCGGGATTTGTCGGCGCGGAGTCCAGGGTTGGAGAGGTCTTTTGCCTGGCCTTGGCCAGCTGTTCCTCAAGGGTCTTGATCTCCTTTTTCAATTTGATGATATCTGGATGCCTGGGCTTTAGGGTGGAGGAGAGCTGCCGGAGTTTCTCCCGTTTGGCCTTTAGGAGTTTCTCGAGTTCTGTTTTTTGTGCGGTGTCCCCGGTCTGTTTTTCAAGCTCGGCGATTTCCCTTTTTAATTTTATGACATCCGGGTGCTTGGGGGAAAGGTTAGCCTCCATGGTAACGAGCTGGTTCTTCAGGAATTTCAGACGCTGTGCCGGATCCGCTATGATCTTTCCGTTTGCATCCACGGTGTTTATATCCGGTGATACGGTGGCGAGCTGGCCTTCAAGATAGACGATCCGGTCCTTTAGTGTTCGTATCTGGTCGTCCAGGCTGTCTATCTGGTGACGAAGCTGGCGTTCTGTCTCGAAATTGATATTCATCAGCTCCGGCAGCTCCTTGATGTGTGCCTCCTTGAACTTGGCTATCTTTTCTTCAAGCTTTCGTGTTATCTCCCGGTACTGGTCAAGTTGTTGTTTCAGGAACTTGGTGGTGGTCTTCGCAAGTCCTTCCCTCATTTGCAGGTTATGTTCCAGGAAAAGAGAGGTCAGGCGGTTGGTGACAGCCATGACCTTTTGTGGATCGTGTCCCTCGTAGGAGACGGTAAAGGCAACATTTACGGTCACAGGCCTTCCACCACGCCGGTCAGGCACCTCTGCGCTTATCATCTCTATGGATATGTCCTTTTTCATCTGGTCCAGTATATCCTCCACCGGGGCGTTGGAACGTTTTTTCGGGTAGAGGTCAAAGTCCTTGACGATCTTCAGTAATACTTGCCGGCTCAGGATCTGGGCCGTGATGGCCTTTATACGCTCTTCGGCGTAACCGGTTACGGTGGTACGGATCAGGTCCTGGGGCACCTGTTGGGATTCAATCAGGATGGTGGATGTGGAACGATAAACCGGTGGAAGGACGTAGGCGATGCCGCCGGCAATTAACGTAACCAGGATCCATGGGATGATAATCTGCCACTTGCGTCTTCTAAGGAAGTCCTTGTAATCCTCTATGGTGGTCAGGCCGGATTGGGTAGTCATGAATAGTATCAGTCCTTTGGTATTGCGTTCTTCTTGGGACAGGGGAAAGTTATCCGCCTATGCCGGTAAGGTCCCTGAAGTTTAATTGGATCATAAAACGATTTCTCTGATCGGTCTTCGACGTCTTGCGATCGTCTATAAAACCATATCGGTAATATACACCAAGGTCCACAGTAGGGGTGATTTTATAATAGATACCAGGATAGAGGTAGGTGGCGGTATAATCCGTATAGGTCCTATTGGCCTGTGATTTTACCGATGATATGCTGAGGCCGAGTGTCGCTCTCAATCTCGGGGAGATGCCAGTGGTTATGCCTGCGTGCAGGTTGTTTCTAAGGAGGGTTTCCCCGTAGCTGCTTCCGGTAACCGCTCTTGATAGATTCAGGTCACAATGGCCTGTATCCCATTTCCATGTCAGGTTTCCCTGGCCGATCCATCCCGTTTTGTCGGACGCCACTGTCTTCCTGTAGGATTCTAGATTTAGATATTTGACCGTTTCACCGGATGGTAACACGACGGTGTCTCCCCATACCGTTCGTATACCTGAAATCCGCGTATGTGACCTGGTATAGTTGAAACCCGCCATGATCGTACCAGAGAGGCGTTCCGAAAATTTTTTCCCGACACCGACCATGAGATCATATGTCCTGGTATTGCCATTTTCAAAATCTATGGTCCCAAGACCCGGTTGAATGAAAAGACTCGTTTTTTCATCGGACAACAAATAACTGTAGACCAAGTTGAGGTATACGGAACCGTAATCTACGTTGCCCGTGCCCCTGTAGTTGACATGGTAAACAGGAAGAGACAGGGTAAAGCTGCTTCTCTCGCTTGCCTGCCACTGGATACGTGGCGAAAGGGCATAGGACTTCCGCTTCTTCCTGGCAGGGCGGACTCCTTCTTCAGTGAATTCTTCATTCAAACTGGTATCGCAGCGGTATCTGCCATTGATGGAGGCCATGAATTTTTCCGTAATCTTTCTCGATGTATCAAACCGGTAATCCTGGTCGAGGGTGTCCAGCCTGCTTTCCGTGTTGAATTTTTGGGCGTGAAGGATGGCCTTCAGATCGAAAAGGTCCCTTTCACTTACGTATTTCCATGACAGGCCAGGCCATGCCTCGTACAGCCAGTCGCTTACCTTATGGTTTCTCGAGAACAATATGTTGTCATCATAGGTATACCGGAGCTTGAGGCTGGGAATTGTCTCCTGGGATGCCTGGGCCTGACAGGCGAATATGATGGCAAGGTAGAGCCCAAGGCAAACCGTTGCCAGGGAGCACTTTAGGGAAATGGTATGGTGGGCATATTGTCTGCAGCTCTTCAAGGCACCACCACGACATCTCCGCTCATGAGTTCTATATTTTGTTTCAGATTCTTGCCCTTGGCAACCGCCTTGTAGTCGAATTTCAATCTTTCCTGGCGGCCGTCTGGGCCATTTCTCAGGATGGAGATGGAACCAAGTTTTGCAAAGGGAGTCGTGCCGCCTGCCATGCTGAGGGCCTGCATCACGTTGACCGTGGGAAGGACCACGAACATGCCGGGCTTATTTACCTTCCCCACCACATAGATCTTGTAACTTTCTATCTTCAAGGGTAGGACGGTTACCGTGGGGCTGGCGATAAATTCCTGTAACCTTTTTGAGATCTCTGCCTGGACCTGGGGGATCGTGCGTCCTGCTGCCATCACCTGGCCGATTAGCGGGAAGCTTACGAATCCATCCGGCTGGACGATCACCTGCCTGGTTAGGTCCTGGTCCTTCCACACCGAGATCTCAAGGACATCCCCAGGACCCAGGAGGAAGGCCTTGGCCTGGGCGGCAGTAGGATTGCCGGCCACCAGCAGGCTGGCAGCAAATAGTGTGAGGAATAGGAAAGTCGCAGGAATAGTTCGCATCAATGTACCTCCTTGCCTCTATGAATATTGCGACCTGTCGGGGGTGTTTTTTCCCGTTTGACACCCAGGGGATTTTCCATAAGTCGTGTCGGATAAGACAGTTTAGAAGAAAACAACGGGATTTGCAAACCTGCTGTTTTCTTGCGTGCTTGTCTACCAGGAGGCGCAATCCGTCCGGCCAAAATTTTCCGAAAAGATCGCAAGGTCATAACCATCGATGTCACCATCGCCATCGAAGTCCATGCCTGCCAGATATCCTTGTTGATCCCTCGAGAGGGTAAAGCCATGGGCGAATGACCCAAGGTCGCCAAGGTCCACCATGCCATTTCGATCGATATCTCCAGGGCAACACCCTGATAGGGTAAGGGAGGTGTATAGATTGAGCCTTCCACCTGTTAGGGTTTTTCCTGTAAGGTTCTCTATCAGGTCCACCCCTGTCAGGATCCGCATCTTGCGGCATACCGCATCTTCCCAGGGATATGATGCAGCAAGTAGGGCCGTTGCCCCGGCCACCTGGGGTGCTGCCATGGAGGTTCCACTCATATAGGCATAACCGGGCCCTGAGCCATCGTAATAGGTGCTCAGTATAGCATAACCAGGGGCGCCCAGATCAACCGAGGAGGCACCAAAGTTTGAAAAATCGGCCAGTCTGTCTTTCCTGTCCGTGGCCGCCACACTTATTATGTTGGATAGCTCGAAGGAGGCAGGGTAGAAGGGTGCTGCATCAATGTCTGTATAGTCGTTTCCAGCGGCCGCAATGAAAAGGATTCCAGCCTGGCCTGCGGCATTTATGGCATCCCGTTCGATATTGCTATAACAATCGGTGCAACCGTAAGAGGCGTTTATGGCAATGATATCAATCCCCCGTTCCTTCATGCCCAGGCAGTAATCGATGAGTTCTATTTCATCCGATTCATACATGTAGCCATTCGGTTTGAATCCCTTCAGTGCCATTATTTGGGCATTCCAGTTGATGCCGGTTATGCCGATACCGTTGTTTCCAGTCGCGGCAATGATTCCGGCAACATGTGTGCCGTGCCCGTCTATATCCATGGGGTCGCTGTCGTCTTCACCTGTATCTATCCCATATATATCATCTACATAGCCATTGTCATCATCATCTACCAAGGAGATACCATTTGCCTCAGCATGATTAATCCACATGTTTGCCTCAAGATCCGGATGCAGGTAATCCACCCCGGTGTCTATTACGGCGACAACCTTGGTGTTTGAACCAGTTTCGATGTTCCATGCCTCGGTGGCAGATATGTCAGCCCTTGAACCTGTGCTGGTTTCTTGGTTGTTGCAAAGTGACCATTGTTCAGAGAACCTCGGATCGTTGGGTATGGTACCGTTACAGTCGAGAAGCCACTTCTTGTGATCGAGTTCCGCCTCCTTTACCAGGGAAGAGGCCTTGATGAGGTCTAACAATTCGTAGGCTCCCATACGCTCTGCTGTTACGAGGGCATATCCTGTCCCAAGCCATTGCGACAGGTGCTTGAATCTTTTCGAGATACGTATCCCTTGCTACGGGTAAAGATCTGATAAGGCCTTTGTATGTTCCTTTTGCCTTGAGTTTTATCAATACTGCACCCTTACGGAATCCTTTGTCGTGGACGGTGCGTACAGGAGGCCATGCCATTGAGGCCGTTACTAAGCCATGTAGAACCAGATAGGTGGATAAAAGAATGGGTAGAGAACTCTTCAGCATAATAAAAGGGGACAGGTTGATTATTTGATTTCGATATCCTTTTTGTCGATAAGCCTTCCAGACGGTGCGCAAGACTAACTGGTTGAAGCAGTGAAGCAGGGTCGGGAAATTTGGTTTTGGAAATCAGGGTTATTTACGGCTATTCTAATTAGCCCTTACCCTTTAAAGAGATAAACGGCAAGTGTTGAAACCAAACTTTCATGCCCTGGGGGTGCAACCTAGAGGATGCGGCCCGCGTGAAAGTTTTGGTTTATTTTTCCAATTGAGATACATAAGAGATACATAAGAGGTACGTCATATGGCACGTATTCCCAGGATGTTAATTACGGGAGAACCCACGGCCTATCACATCATGTCAAGGACCGCTCTGGACGGATTTGTAATGAAGGACGTGGAAAAGGACTATCTTTTGGGTCTCATTAAACATCTTAGCGCCGTATACTTTGTAGAGGTCCTGGGATTTTGTATCATGGGTAATCATTTTCATCTATTGGCCCGCATGTATCCAGGAGATCATTACAACGACGAAGAGATAACAAAGCGCTTCTATCGCTACTATGGAGCCGATACAAAGCAACATCTGGGCGAAGAAAGGATTCAGTTCTTTCGCGAAAAGTGGTCCAACCTATCCGAATATGTTCGAGAGATCAAGCAGACCTTTTCCCGTTTCTACAATAAGAGGCATGACAGGAAGGGTTTTTTCTGGGGAGAGCGGTTCAAAAGCGTCATCGTAGGTGATGGTGACACCTTGATAAACTGCCTTGCCTATATAGATCTCAATCCTATAAGGGCAGGTCTTTGTAAGGTGCCGGAGGACTACCGTTGGTGTTCCCTGGGTTATCACGTGCAATCTGGTAATAAGGGTGATTTCCTCTCATTGGATCTAGGTCTTAAGACCTTTGAATCATGTGGTGTGGCCGAGCGTCTTTGTCACTATCGCAGGTTCGTATATGAGAAGGGAGCCATTCCTCCTGGTGGGGAAAGCGGAACAGGCCTTGAACCTGGAATTGTTGAGGGAGAAAGAGACAAGGGTTTTCATGTGGGTCTAGTGGATCGTTTTCGTTATCGTACCCGCTACTTCACAGATAGTGGTATCATAGGTACGAAGGAATTTGTATCCCGATGTTACCAGATGTTCAGAAGTTATTTCTCATGTCGTCGCGAAAAGCGTCCTATGCCCGTAGCAGGCCTTGATGGCATATATTCCTTGAAGCGTTTAATGGAATAATTCTGTTCCTTGTATCAATAGCACAGCTACCATGGCCTAGTTTTTTTCTTTCAACCTTACGGGGTCTTTTTATTATCCTCTGATCCAATCTTTTCTTCTGTTATCCTTTAAAACCTGCTTTGCTTGGTTCCAGATTATGAGAACCAGGTTTGTCGAAGATATAGGGCAAACATAAGAAGGCCTTTTTATCGTAAAAATACATTCTGAATAAGGTACTTAGGATAGGGGACAGGCAAAATTTGATTTTACCGTGAAAATACAGAGTCTATGGGCTGCATCTTCATGTATTGGGGGTGCGACACCAAGGTACGGGCCCGCATGGAAGTTTAGTATTATTTGCCTGTCCCCTATTACTAGGTTGGATAAAAAAAGCCGGTATGAATTACCGGCTTTTTCCCTTGGAATTGTAGTTACAGTGTCATGCTTGATTTTTTTTGTCCTTAAAGCCTATCAAACCCAACAGGCCTACTCCCAATACCAACAGACTCGTAGGAACAGGGACAGGTTTGGCATCCACCTGCTGCAGTGTGATTCCCTGTGGCCACAGAAGTACATATTGACCGTAACTTACCTTGTAGAAATCTGCATTTCCTATCCATGTATAGTTGGGGTCTATCCCCTGCCTCAAGGCGACCTTGAAATTGTAAGAATCACTCAACGTCAAGGTATTTCCGGTCTTTGTGCTTGTAAGATCCCAGTCGTTTCCATTCTTTTTGAATTCGATGGTATCACCTGCAATGGTAGTGCTTGGAATAGGGGTACTGTTGAGGATTAGATGAGGATCCGAATCGATAAGGGATGATTGATCATCGAAGATGGCAAAGACATAGTTTGGGGCACCAATGTACAAATAGTTTATATCTATCTCACCAGAGTCCGTTGGATACCACGTGGTTGCCGCCTGTACCGTGGCTATTCTAAAAACCAACAAAAACACACCAAATAAAGACAACTTAAGAATGGATTTTAACATGACGACCTTCCTTTACCATCAAGTGACTCGAGGCTTTTAAAGGAATCATTTAGGGGGAGGGCATTGCACCCTCCCACTCGGCGGAATTAACTACTTCCTTATAGGTATTTTTTAGACCTATCTCGATTTATTGTCAAGTTTATTGTTTGGGGCCAATCTATCTCAAGATCCTCTTTTTCCCCAGGCCTACCAGGCCTATCAGGCCAGATACCATGAGCAACGCACTTGGAGGAACGGGAACGGGGTTGCAGGAAACATGGCCGCCTGAAACGCGTACATCTTGATAAACTGTAGCGGCAGGATCTGCCAGCTCGACAGAGTCGAAGCCTATGGTGACACTGTCAGTGTTAAGGTTGCTGCAATTGACATGCAGTGTGGCGAATTTATAATCGCTTTCTATAGGGTTTGGAGGATAGTAGCCATCGGTTGATCCAAATATTGGAAGATTAATGGTTGGAGTCCAATTGGTTGGTGAGTAAATATCGACGCTACTTACTATCGAATAACTTTCAGAATCCAATGTAAATGTTGCCGAATCGACCGGATATGAGCTGTCAGTATTGATGAAAAGATCAACGTCAACGGCTGTATCTCCTGGCTTTAGTGATGGATTGGTCATTGATACCATCGGGGCAGCCATGGCCCATTGGGCACCAAGAAAAATGAACATACAACCTGCTAGTAACAATAATAATGGGTTTTTCATGTCTTTTTCCTCCTCTGTTCAAGTCATCTATGATGGATTTGAATAGTACTTGTTCCTCACGCAAAGCATATCGGCCGGCGTAACATGAGGTTTGACTGTGGTGGAATCATTGTTGCAGTCAGCAGCGGCCTCGCATGCAGCGATCGTTCCTCCATAATATTCATTACGTATTGCCAGCATGTCTGCAGGTGTTACGTTTCCATCCGCATTGGCATCCCCGAATTCCCGTATTGTTACACCACTGAATTCCACGGCACTATCCCGATCGGTTCCATCGGTGTCCACGAAATTAGCAAAGGGAGATGGCTTTCCAAGCTCCAGACTTATTCCAAAATATGATTCCTGGTTCGGATATGCCGGGGTACCGTCATCGGTGCGGGTGAAGACGATCTTCCCCAGGGGTACCCTGTTCCCTGTCACCCCTGCTGTTGGATCGTTGGTATCCAGCTTGCCACACAGGATGATTACGGAACCGTCTTGCACTATGGGATCGGTATAATTGTTATTGTTCGTACCGTCGCCCATGTACCAGGTGTCTGCGTTCTTCTCTGCGCTGGCAACGGTGAGCTTGCTGCCGTCAAAGTTGACCTTTACACCACTGCTGCAAAGTGCCTCGGAATTGATATCCGCATATACATAGACCACAAGTTGGGTCTGGTTGTATGCCCCTTCGGCATAGACGGTTACCGCGGCCATGGACGAATTTGGTAAGGTCCATGCAGCGGCGAAAATCAGTAGAAATGGAATCCACAGGACTGCTTTTTTGCTTATGATACCTTTTAAGTTTTTCACATCTCCTTACCTCCTTTTTGCTCTTTATGGATTTATAGAAAAAGGGTTTCGCTGGCCAGGAAAAAAACAAGTATCCTTTTTACCGTGAAAATACATCCTTAATAAGAGCTGTATTTTCATGCCCATGGATGTGGCTCTTAAGATACAGGCCGCATGAAAGTTCGGGTTCTTCCTTGGGACTTTTACATAAGACAAATGTCTACACATACGGCCTGGCTCGAGGTAATTTTTGGAGAGCAAGGCCTTCTTTCCAAGGGAAAATAGGAAAACTTTTTCCTGTAACCAGGGAAAACCATTTCTATTTTTAAATAGCACAAAATCTTGATCAAGGCCAGTTTAAATCTTGGGCTTGAAATTCCAAGATCCCATGGTGCTTGTTTTATTCCAGGCATTCCCTGTCAACGTCAGGCGGGGTGGTCAGCACCTCGGCCGCTGGCAGGTGTGCTGAAACCAGCACAAGGTCAGTCTTGGCCTGTGTCCCATCGCTGATTGACAATCTAAACAGGTAAGGCCTTGGAAGCATCGGGATAAACGAGGCCCTGACCTTATCACTGTCTGACAGGACGACCTCTCCCCAGTTGTTGGCAAGAAGTGCCAGGTCCCTTCCATCTATCACTCCGTTGGCATCATAATCCGATGTAGAAAGAGCAGGATCGACATCGTCTCCCGTTCCGAAATCCTGGGCCAGGGGTGTAAGATCCTCATCCCCAACAGGATTTATTTGGGTCCAGTGCCATGTTGCGCCTGCGGGTA
>WFZW01000123.1 GCA_015489365.1 Deltaproteobacteria bacterium
CCTTGGTATAATCAAAAACTTTCTAAAGGTTCTCAAGATACAGGGGGCAAGCGGTAAGGTCGAAACCGATACGATCGACAAGATAAACAGCGAGATAGACAGGGTTGCCGGGATCATTCGTCAGTTAAGTGATTTTTCGAAGGCGCAATCGCGGACAGGTGAGGGCGCAACCGGCCTTATACAAAAGGCCGTTACCGACCTCGAGGCGCTTATGGCAGGTTCCTTAAAATCTAAGGGGATCGTCTTGGAAGTTGATGTCCCACAGTCTCTTCCAAGGGTCAGGCTTTCCGAGGATGCGCTCAAACAAATCCTTATCAATCTGGTGAAGAATGCCGAAGAGGCCCTCAACGGCCAGGGCAAGTGCAGAATAAGGGTCTTTCAGGACCAGCAAAGGCCTGAGGAGCTGGTGATAGAGGTGGCAGATACCGGGCCTGGGATTCCAGCCGCGGTCAGGGATAAGCTGTTTGACCCCTTTACAACCACCAAGGGTGAAGGGAATTCGGGCTTGGGGCTTTCAGTGTGTTACGGTTTGGTCAGGGCTGCCGGGGGTACAATCACCCTTAAAGAAAGGGAGGGTTGGGGCGCGCTCTTCGAGATACGCCTGCCGGTGGCATATTGATGCAGATCATGTACCTAAGCAGCTATACGACTATGATCGATCTGCTTCATCAGGTGTTCGAGATGCATGAATGAGGTTTTTAAGTGGATTTGAGATGAGGAAGTCAGCTTAGAGGTTGAGGATAGGTTGAATGGAAAAGGTTAAGGGGCGGATCCTGATCCTGGACGACGAAATCGGCATGTGCGAAAGCCTGGGCCTTCTTCTTAAGCATAGTGGTTATGACGCACTCGTCGCCACCTCGGTAAAGCAGGGGATCGATCTTCTTACTAAGGATTTTTTTGACGTGGTGGTCAGCGACTTGGTCTTTCCCGATGGCAATGGCCTGGAAGTATTGAAGTTTTGTAGGAAATATTGCCCCAAGACCAAGGTCATATGCATGACTGGATATGCCTCCATAGATTCTGCAATAGAGGCGCTTAGAAATGGTGCCTTTGATTACGTTACAAAACCCTTTGATTTCGATTTCCTATATCATTCTATAGAGCAGGCGATGGAGCACTTGGCTATGGAGGAGGAAATCGATTATGCCAAGCAGCGCTACCATGCCCTCGTGGAGGATTTAAGCGAGGGTTATTTTGTTACGGAAGGGGGCAAGATTGCCTATGCCAACCCCAGTATGGCTAGACTGCTGCAGTATGACGTGGAAGGGCTTATAGGCAGGCCCTTGTTTGATTTTGTTGATACCGCGAGCCGGTCCAAGTTGGAGGAACAACTGGAACATCTTCGTGCAGGAAAGGGAACCACCTTTCTTGAGGAGATAAACCTTAAAGATATCAAGGGAAGCCGGGTTCCTGTTGAGATTAAGCTGAGCAATACCAGGGGAAGAGGAGGTACGAGGGCAGTTGTAGGTATCTGCCGCCACATCTCGGAGCGTGAGGTCTTGTGGGAACGGCTCGTCAAGGCAGAAAAGCTTGCCATGATGGGTGAGATGATGGCAGGCATTGCGCATGAACTCAACAATAAGCTTACCCCTATCCTCGGTTATACCGAGATGTTGGGTGAGATGACATCTGGTGAAACCAAGAAGAGACTCGAGACCGCGCACAGGGCCGCCCTGGGGGCAAAAAGTATAGTTGAATCCCTGCTTCTTTTCTCCAGGCAGGAGAAGCCGGAACGCACCTATTGCGATATCAACGAATTGGTATGCACGGCAGCAGAGCTGGTTTCATCTTCTTACAGCGGCTCCAGGATAGAGCTTCGATTGGACCTTGCGAAGGACCCGCCCGCCATCCTGGTAGATCCCCATCAGATAGAACAGGTGTTCAGTAATATTATCAAGAATGCCTATGAAGTCCTGTTGGACCACGGGATCGTAAGTGTCCAGACCAGGGTCAGGGAGAATGATATCCTGGTTTCGATAACGGACAATGGTCCTGGAATCCCTGTGGATGTGCAGGATAAGATCTTCGATCCCTTTTTCAGCACCAAGGATCGCCACAAGGGTACAGGCCTTGGACTAAGCATATGTCATGGGATCATCCAGGAACATGGGGGCGAGATAAAGGTATTATCCGAGGGGAAGGGCACAACGTTTTCAGTGAGCCTGCCCATTGCAGAATCCTGCGAGGTTGTGGAGGACAAGCAGGACGTTACACCCCAGAAGCCCGTTATAAAACAGGCCAAGAGGATACTCCTGGTGGATGATGAAAGGGATATCGCCAATCTATTGAGTGAGATATTGTCCGATGAGTTTGAAACCGAGATAGCATCAAATGGGATAGAGGCCCTGGATAAGCTTGGAAAAGGCAACTTTGACTTGATTATTTCCGATGTCAAGATGCCAGGTCTTGACGGGATAGGACTCTACCGCAAGCTTGAGCAGAAGGCACCTTGGTATTGTTGCAGGATCATATACACGACCGGAGTGGCCTTTGACCGGGAAACCCATGATTTTCTGAAGGAAACAAAGGTACCTTATCTCAAGAAACCCTATAACGTGAAGGAGATAATAACGCTTATCTCAGACAGGTTGAGTGAGTGTTTAAAGGGTAAACCAAATGTCCCTGTGCGCTGAGTGTATCCTGCCCCACGCAAGGGCCCAAGATTACGGACGCTTCTGTGCACCTAAGGCCCTTTGGAACCTTTGTAGTTGTCTTCTGTAATACTGTTTATTTCTTTTTGCCCTCCTGAGCGCCTCTTTTTCCGTGGCGATTGCCTGCTTGTAGAAACCATTTACATAGAAACACTCGGCCAGGGTATCCAGGATGTGGCTTTCGGCCTTTAGGCTGGCCGCCTTCTGGGCGTAAAGGAGTGCTTCCTTTGGTTTCCGGAACCTGGGATCATCGGCCGTTGCAAGCAGCCAGGCGATGTTGTTTAGAATCTCGGGATCGTCAGGAGCGAGTCTCAGTGCGTGCCTATAGGCATCGAGTGCCTTGTTATAATCCCTTTCCTGCCAGAAAAATTGTCCTAGTACCAGGTACCACTGGGCCTTTTTGGGTCCCTTTCCCGTGATCTGGCCAAGATAGATCTCTACCAGGTTGGTCTCGAAATTCTTTTTCCATTGTTTAACCGGCATGAGCTGTGGGATCATTAGCAGTATGGAGGCGACAACTATGAATATTGTCTTGCTGACCAGGAGTTTCCTGTGATGTCTTACGATGAGATCCGGGTTGTCCGCAGCCCTTTGCAGGAATTCCACCCTCTGGGCAATACTAAAATGGTGCCAATTAGGCCTGTTCCTGATATTTCCGGATAGAGCAGCCACCTTTTCAAGGGCGTTGATCATGAACCATGGATGTCCCTGGGTCTTGAAAACCGATAGATCTGCCTCGCGTTCGAAATTTCTCATGAAGAAACCGATGAGGAAGCGGAAGTATATCAGTATCAGGAAGGCCAAGGGTACTACTGCCATGAGTGATGAAATCGCCTCGGGTGCCTCCTCTATCTTTGAAAGCAGTTCCAGAAAGAATTTGTGCGAAAGAAGCCATGCCCAGAGCGGGTCAAACAGACGGTAAAGTATGACCGAATAGGCCCCTAGAAAGAAGATGTACCATAGCAAGTGCCTCTTGGTGACATGTGTTACCTCATGGGAGAGGACCGCCTCTATCTCTTGGGTGGTTAGATGGCTGATAATGCAGGGAGTCAAGAGTATATAGCGAAATGCCGGGGCGAGGCCGAGCACTGCTGCTGTGCAGGCCCCGCTACCACCGATGGGCCAAAGCAGTATTTCCTTGAAGCGCACCCGATGTGTTCGCAAGAAGACCTCTATGTCAGCCCTGAGTGGTCCGGCAGGCAATGGTCTGCACCCCCACAACCATCTCACCATGGGCGGTATGAAAAAGAGCAGGGCGAACAAGAATAGGGACATGAAGAGGATTTGCCCCGTGGGCCTGGAGAGCCACTGTCTTAGGCCTGGCCACGGCAGCAAGGAGAGGGTGTCTTCTAAAAATGCCAGGATAAGGTACGGGACCAGGGCGGGAAGTATCAGGCGTAGCCGGCCCCTTATTTCATCCATTATGCCTGAGGCCGTGCCAATTCCCTCCATGGCAGAGGCATACCAATAGGCTGCCCATACTATGGACAAGTAAAATATGTAAAGCCCCACCCCGATAAGGTCCTTGATTGCAGGAAACAGCGAGGCCCCTGGAAGGACGGAAAGATAGTATCCTAGGTCTAGGCTGTAGAAATCCAATGCCAAGGGCAATAATGCAGCCCATTGAAGACCTTCCAAAGAGACCGAAGTGCCCTGCCTATTTCCTCCCCCCTTGCACACCTTGTAGGCAAAAAGGGCCCATACCAGGCATTTTATGGTCCACAGGATAGCGACAACGCCAAGGGAGAGGCCTTGAACCTTCGTGTCTGGCGCCCCGGTCACAACCACCAAGGCTATCATCAGGGAAAGTATCTGTCCGTATGGCATGATGGCCCCCAACTTATCATCTGCATGTCTTGAGGGAAAGTATCTTTAGATAGCCGGTTGCCACAGGGCCAGTCGAGGTAGTTTATCTAAACTTCCATGGGGCCCGTACCTTGGTGCCGCACCCCCAATACATGAAGATGCAGCCCATAGACTCTGTATTTTCAGGGTAAAATGCCTTTTCTGATTAGCCATGGACACACAAGGACATACATGGACAATGCGTTTTTCATGCCCTGGGGGTTACGCCAAGTACGGGCCGCATGGAAGTTTGGGCGAGATAATGTTTTTGGATCAAATGGCCGATCAAATAAGGGGATTGGTAAAAAAATTGCATAAACAGATTTGGTCCTGGCCCAGGATTAGATGTTACAAGGGGGAAGCGGACAATGGGGTCATTAGATTGGAAGGATATATTATATCATCTAAGGACACAGGAGATCATTTCCAGTATTTCAGGCCTTGATCCGATAACACTGGCCACCAACCCTCGAGTGATCATTCCTGCCCTGCTGGTGCTTGGGGGATTGGTGTTTTTTAAGATGCATAGGACATTGGCCGTTTTGGTCGGGTGTATTGCCCTATGGATTGCCTGCGTATATGGGATACCCCCTGAAGGACAGCCACTTGATATAAAAAATATTGCTATCTTCGGTGTCATAGGTCTGGCAGTTGCGGCCTATTGGATCTATACGTTTATCATCAGTGGTGATTGACAATTCCTGTCTGCCCAACTAGCCGGTATCTATCCAGGAGTAAATATTGTATATTCAAATAGCAATATGGGGCGCGGTTGTTGCAGCGCTCCTTTGCGTATCTTTTTTGCTATATCGGCTCCGTTCAAGGGAACATCCCTCCACCCGCCAGATATCAGTGGTGGAGGAAAGAAGCCCACTTGAGATGGCTGGCAGGGTGCCGAAGCTACTTACTGAACAAGAGGATGATACCTCTCAATCCGTAAGGGAGATCGACTGTTACGGACATGAGGCCCAGAATCCAGAACGTCCTATTACCGATGCGGATGCCGTCATACTAGACCTCATAAGGCAGGCCCCTGAGTTACCCAGTGCAGTGCTGGAGCTTTCCCGTATATTGAGGGACCCCACGGCCAATATAAAAAAAATCGTGGAACTGGTGAGCACGGACCCGGTTCTATCTACAAAATTGCTCAGGGTGGTCAATTCTGCGGCGGTAGGCAGGGGAAGGATAACATCGCTCCAGCAGGCAGTGGTGCTTCTTGGGTTCAACAATGTATGGATCCTTGTCAATCAGATGCTCACCTCATCCAGTGTCAAACCACTTGCAGGGCTTGATGGAGAGGTTATAAGGTCACTATGGCGTCATGCTGCCGCTTCGGCAGTATGTGCCAAGTACCTTTTGCTGCATGCAGGTCTAATAACCAGCGAGATAGGTGCTACCGTATTGACATGTTCCCTGGTACACGATGTGGGGAAGTTCTTGTTAAGGGGGCTCAAGCCTCATCGATCCCGCAACCCTGTATCATCCGATCCGGATGATTCCCTACCTCCGGTTATCATGGAAAACCTGAATTATGGCATTGACCATTGCAGGCTGGGTTATCTGCTTACTACCTATTGGTCATTGCCAGAGGAGATCTGTACAGTAATAGGTTACCATCACCACGTTGCATTTGATAATTGGGAAGATATACCGAGGCATGTGAGGACCATAACGGCACTGGTGGCTGTCAGTGACAATCTTGCCAATTTATTAGGATATAATGAAACGGAGGGCGTAGGTTTGAATTACCGACTCAGGCCAGAGATATTGCGGAATCTGGGCTATGATGGAAGAAGGCCAGGAGATTACATCTCTGATCTAGAGCTCAGGAGGGATCTTCGCCGGATGGATGCCCTGGTCTCCGGTGCGGAGGCAGGTTGATGCATCGGGCTACGGGCAGGTTTGGGGATGGCCTGCCGCTTGAGGGGATCGGGCCTGTGGGCGATAGGCTTCTTGATATCTTTAAAAGGCTCTTCAATGCCTTTGGCCCGCAACATTGGTGGCCGGCAGATGAACCCTTCGAGGTGTGCGTGGGCGCCATCCTGACCCAGAATACCTCCTGGAACAATGTCAGCAGGGCCATATCTGGGCTCAAGTCAAGGGGGCTTTTAAACATCCAGGCACTTTACCAGGTGCCTGTAGATATACTGGCCGCTGCTATAAGGCCGGCAGGCTATTACAATCTCAAGGCCCGGCGGCTCAAGGGATTTGTGGATTTTCTCGTGTCCCAGCACGAAGGAAGCCTCAATCGGTTGTTTTCACTTGGTCTCGAGCCTGCCAGGCAGGCTTTGCTCCAGGTAAAGGGCATAGGGCCTGAGACGGCTGACAGTATCCTGCTCTATGCAGGTGGTCTTCCCACGTTCGTGGTGGATGCATACACGATAAGGGCCCTGAGGAGGCACGATTTGGTCAGTGATGATGTGGGATATGAGGATGTCAGGGCCCTGTTTATGGATTATTTGCCGTGCGATGTGGCGTTGTTTAACGAATTTCATGCCCTGTGGGTTGCCCTGGGCAAGGGGTTTTGCAAAAGGGGCAAGGCTAGGTGTGATGCCTGTCCCCTAGGAAACCTTTGAGGCATGCTCCCGGCTCTTTCTTCTTCCAAACAGGCCAACTCCTATCATGCCCGAGCCAAAGAGGATTATAGTGGCCGGTTCCGGGGTGGGTACGGGGGCCTGCCCCATGAGGTTGTCGTTTCCGCATTTCATGGTGAAATGTGCCGTTATTGTCTGGCCGGGCGGCAGCCCCAGGTCGGCCAGATCGAAGCCTGTAAGTGCATAATGGGTAGCATTGTTCGAGGTGTCACCCAGGAAGCCGGTGTCAGCATCGGTTAGTCCATCGTAATAGTGGAAGTTTCCCGTGGTTATAGGTGTGCCGTCCGACTTGTATCTCCATGGACTTGATCCCTGGTTTTGATGAAAGTATGTGGTCAACACCTTGGAATCCTTGGAAAGGCGGTAGAGGTCGTAGTGATTGTCCGAAAAGTCGAGTGTATACACGAAATCATAGCCGTACTTGTTTGTTACCGCTACGTTTCCGTTTTCCTGGGTACTATTTACCCATTCATTGATATCTCCAAATCTCGCATCCCCATCTGTATCTATGAAAATATCTCCTGAGGTCCATCCTTCCTCTCCATTCTTGAAGTCAAAGCCACTTACCAGGGAAAGCTCGTTTCCCTTTAGAAAGAATCCTTCTAGGTCCCATGCCTGTGTATTGAGCATTCCAGGTTCTACCTCCTGGTCTTCCTGGGTACCGTACCAGCCGCTAGTGGTACTTGAACGCTTGTCATAGATGGTGATGTTGGTTCCCAGATCCAGGGCTAAGGCTAGGGATGGAAAGAGGATCACAAAGGTGGTAAGGATGATGGCTAAGCGGTTTTTAGACCCCATCTTTTTCACTCCTTTAAGCTTATTGGGGCACCTGGGCAACTAAAAGGGAAAAACCTTACTAAGGCCTAGGTGCAAGCCCTTGCCAGCGGCCGGTTTTTTCATAAGATGCCTTTTGCTTAGCCATGGATGTACAAAGAACATACATGGACAAAAGCAAGATGTTTCTAGTGTGCTGTGCCAAGA
>WFZW01000124.1 GCA_015489365.1 Deltaproteobacteria bacterium
TCCTGTAAAATTAAAAAGTTCCGCTCCTTTTTCTTCATTGTAGACATCAATGCTGGACCCCATATTTGTCATTGTACTCTGCAATGAATCCAATTGGCCTGAAGTTGCATCTGTTGCCGGGTTAAACGGCAGTGCCCATCCCTGGCTGATCAATCCAGTAACGATCATGAACAGGCATCCCACTAGGGACACCACAAATTTTTCAAAAGTATCCTTTTTCATAAAACCTCCTTCGACACAAGAGATAATTTTTCTAACCACTCCCAAGCCTCAAAACTCTATGGAAATGATATGAATCCTAAACAAATTTAAGCCTCACGTGCCAGTACCCATGGCACCTCCAGTTGATATGCCGCCCACAAAGGGGCTAAGTTTCGTCACAAAAAACGTCATCCAAAGTTCCTTCTCAAGATCCCATCCCCTTTCATTTAAATACGTGCAAATTTTTTTATACCCATAAGACAGCAAGGATAGTGCCAAAATGAAGCTACTTTAAGATGGTAGAAATACGGGTAGAAAAGGGTATAGATGGGGATTTTTTGATTTTTTGAGGAAAAAGTTTTCCGTTGCAGGAAAAACTTTTCTGTGAAAAAAATTTTCCGCTGGAATATCCTTAGACTTGGAGGGTTGAATTTTTAAGCCTGCCTTCCCACATCGTACAGTAATCCCAATGCGTGAAAAGATGGCCACGGAACCATTTGTTTCCATGTGAGTTAAGATAAATATCTTGATAAAATCGGACATTCTTTCAACGATGCATCTTGGTTCTACATATATCCTATAGGCAAGGTGGATTGATTTTTTAACAACGCTCCCAACATTACAAACAAACCAGCCCCTTCTTTGATCCACCCAAAAGGTGCATCACACCCCAACGAAATCATGCGGCATTTGAAGCTGCAAGGGTTTTGCAACCTTACCGGATCTGCTGCATTGGTGCGCACCTGAACCCCAAAGTATGTCTATACATCTTGCATCCTCGGCAAAATTGCGAGCTGTATAATTTGGGATTATCTTTCTGGCAACCGTTATGGATCTACAATCTCCCATACCTCCCCTGGCCCTGGTATCGGGTCTCATCCTCCTGGTTGGTGGGGCAGAACTCTTGGTAAAGGGGGCATCGAACCTGGCCCGCCACTTCGGCGTAAATCCCCTGGTTATCGGTCTTACGATAGTGGCCTTCGGCACCTCGGCACCTGAGCTAGGGGTTTCACTGGCAGCAGCGTTCTTGAAAAAACCGGACCTGTCCCTTGGAAACGTGGTGGGCAGCAACATAGCCAATATCTGCCTTGTGCTGGGACTTGGGGCGGCCATGAGACCGGTGAGGGTACGCATGCGCCTCCTTAGAACAGAGATTCCCCTCCTCATAGCGGCCTCTGTGGCGGTATGGGGCATTGGACTCGAAGGCCGCATCAGCAGGCTTGCCGGCGCTGTGTTCCTTGCATCCTTTATGGCCTATTGCTGGTTCCTATACGTGAGAAGCCGCGGTGAGGTATGTAATGTAAGGACAGAATTTGAAGGGACGGCCAGCTATAGAAATACTACACCATGGAAGGATCTGCTCCTAGTATTTACAGGGCTTGCCGGCTTGGTGGGTGGATCGAAATTGCTTGTTTGGGGGGCGGTTGTCCTGGCCCATTTCATCGGGGTGTCCGAGCTGATAATCGGGCTTACACTAACGGCAGTGGGAACCTCTTTGCCGGAGATGGCAACCACCATCTCTGCGGCAAGGAGAAGGCAGGGGGACCTGCTCCTTGGAAACGTGGTGGGCAGTAACCTTGCCAACATATTGGGAGTGCTTGGTACCACGGCCATTTTAAGGCCCGTAACGGTTAACTCGATGGCATTATCCAGGGACATCCCCATCATGACCGGATTAAGCATAGGCATGTTGATAATCATGAAGACTGGAAAGACGATCTCACGTAAGGAAGGGGCAATGCTCCTTCTCCTATACGGGGCCTATGTCCTGTATCTATATGTGCAACACACCTAGTAGATCTTATAATCCCAAACTTTCATGCAGTTCGTGTTCTACGGGCTCTACCCCTGGAAATATTTTGTTTTTTTTGTCCATGCATGTCCTTGTGTGTCCATGGCTAACCAAAAAAAGCATCTTTGGATAAATTATGCACTTCAGGTATCGAATGGTTTTGGTAAGATATTGATACATTTTTTAGCGGTCAAACCTTCATGCAGCCCATATCCTCTATGCTGTATCCCCAGGGCATGAAGATACAGCTTTTACCGTGAAAATACAGAGTCTATGGGCTGTATCTTCATGTATTGGGGTGCGGCACCAAGGTGCGGGCCGCATGGAAGTTTAGCTAGGATGTATCCTCACGGTAAATTCAAGACATAAGTTGAGGGCAAAATGGAATATCATCAAAGATCAAGGCGATTGATATCTTTTGTGGGACCCAACCCACATCGGGAAATACTGGAGTATGCAATCCTTGCGGCACTCAAGGCCGGATCCATCTTGCGAAGTCTCTTCGACAAGCCGCATAAGATACGATACAAGGGAGACATAGATCTGGTGACCGAGGCCGATGTGGCCTCTGAAGAGGCCATCATTGAGGTCTTGAAGGATGCCATGGGGCCCGATATCTCCATCCTGGCTGAGGAGTCGGGGCAGGATAGGGATACCTCTGTCGGCCCCCAATGGATCGTCGATCCATTGGACGGCACCACTAACTTTGCCCATGGTTTCCCATTTTTTGGGATATCCATATGTTATGGCACCTGTAATGAAGGCAGGTCATTCAGCCCACACGTCGGAACGGTATATTGTCCCATGCAGGACGAGTTGTTTTGGGCCGTAGAAAACGGCGGTGCCTGGCTAAACGAGCATTCCATCTCGACAAGTCCGGAAAAGAGGCTTTCAAGGTCGCTCGTTGCAACAGGCTTTCCCTATGATGTGCAGAGGGATCCGGATCCGGTCCTGGATGCCTTAAAGACAGTACTTACCAGGGCACAGGGGGTAAGAAGGGCCGGGGCTGCGGCCGTGGATCTTGCGTACCTTGCCGCCGGGCGCTTCGATGCCTTCTGGGAGATGAAACTAAAACCATGGGATACGGCTGCCGGTATGCTGTTGGTTATTGAGGCAGGTGGAAGGATAACGGATTTTGCAGGTGGATCCTATTCACCATTTCTACCAGAGATCCTTGCCACACCAATGCCTTTGTACACGAACAGATGTGCACTTTGCTTAGCCCTTTTAGCAGGATTGAGTCATGAGTACCTATCGATTTATTAAGTGCCCGGGATGCGGAAGGAAGATAAGAATATTTGCAAACCCGGTTCCCACGGTTGACATAATCATTGAGATCGAGGGTGGGATAGTCCTTATAAACAGAAAGAACCCTCCCTATGGATGGGCCCTGCCAGGTGGTTTCGTGGATTACGGCGAAAGCCTGGAAGATGCGGCCATAAGGGAGGCAATGGAGGAGACAATGTTGTCTGTAAGCCTCCACCATCAACTTGGAACATATTCCGCCCCCCAGCGCGACCCACGGCAACACACCATCAGTACCGTATTTATTGCAAGTGCCTCGGGGGCTCCACGGGGAAACGATGACGCAAGGGAAGCCGTGATCGTCTCCCTGGATCGTCTCCCCACGGACCTTGTCTTTGACCATGGCAAGATCCTTGAAGACTACCTTGCGTTCAAGAGGAGGGAGCGATCCGCCTGTCCGGTCTGTGCCGATTGACCTGCATCCTGATCCCAAGATCGATGGGACATACATGGAGCAATGGTGGCCGTTTTCGTCAACGGCCGTCTTGCCTGGTATAGACTATTACCTTGTTGCCACCGGTCTTCTTTGCAGCATACATTGCATCGTCCGCCCTCTGGACCAGGGTATTGACCAGATCAACCTGACCGACCTCTTCCTTGTTGAAGGATGCCACACCAATGCTCAAGCTGGTGCCATCAACCTTTTCCTGCAGGTAATTCCGGCGTACGCGCTCGGCTATAAGCTCTGCCTGTTCCAGGGTGGCCTGGGGAATAATTATCGCGAATTCATCACCACCATACCTGAAAACGGTATCCACATAATTTCTGGTGGATTTCTTAAGGACCCTTGCCAGGATCTTGAGTATTTCATCACCTGCCCTGTGTCCCTTCATGTCGTTGATATGTTTAAAATTGTCCAGGTCCAACATTATCAAGAACAGGGGATAGCATTGCCTGGTGGCCCTTTCAATCTCCTCCTTGATCCTCTGGTCGAAAAACCGCCTGTTATAGAGATCTGTAAGACAATCCCTGACAGATAGCCGCGTCAAACGGGCCCGCAAATTCCTTTCACGTATGATCCTGTTCAACTTGGCCTCGATTTCATCCAGATTGAAAGGCTTTTGAACAAAATCGCTGGCTCCGGCCCTTATCACATCCGTATAACTGAATTTTCTGCTATATCCGGTAATTACGATTATGTCGGTGTCTGCCCACTTTTTCTTTACCCTTTTGATCAGTTGGATGCCATCAAGCCTTGGCATACGAAGATCGGTGATTATGATCGTACTTGGTGCCCTTTCCAACATCTCTAGGGCCTCGATGCCATCCCGTGCAGCCCTGAATTGATATCCAAGATGGGTCATAAACTGGGCCAGCAATGACCGAATCGAGGGGTCATCATCCACTATGAGGATTCTTTGTGGTTCTAGTGGACCGTTGTCGTCCAAGGATCTATTTTTTTCAGGGGAGGATTCGGTGCGTTCGGTCATATTATTTATTGCCAAGGGTACGGGGGTCCATATAAGAAAAAAAGACTAGTCTCGATAATTTCGTCGAAATGACGAAAAAATATGGCCATATTGGCTTAATAAATGTATACAATTTAATATCTTGACACAAGCATATGTATTTTGAAATCTTCATCGGTCTTTGTTGAAAAAAACTTGCCCCAAAAGACATACCCGGCCCTTAGGGTAACTATCTTCAGACAAGGTTCAGAAAGGGGAAGGGCCTTATGGCAATAGGCCCTAACGGGGGAAATTTTCTTCCTTCAAGAAGTTTACCATACGGGACGAAGTAGCTATTAGATGGTCCTGAATCAATAGTTGAAAAATATAAGACCTGCCTATTTACGTATGTAAGGTTGGGACAAAGACAGCTATGGGGTCAGGGCAGGGATCATAATGTCTCAACCATTGGTTGATTTTGACAATGCCCTTTGATAAGAAAAAAGTAAACGAAGTCTGGTTGGAATTTTTTACCATGTAAACAACGTTTGCCATACAGGCTGTGCCTTTATGCCTGGAGGGATACCGATCCGGTCATTTACAGGCCTGGATGAAAATTTGAATCAAAGAATGGAATGGAACTAATAGTCGGCAAAAGCCCTGCCATAGAGCGCTTAAAGGAACTGGTCAACCAAGTGGTTGATACCGATCTGAATGTACTCATCTGCGGCGAAAGTGGGGTGGGAAAGGACCTCGTAGCCCAGACACTCCATTATAAATCTAAGCGAGGAAAGAGAAGACTTGTCAAAATCAATTGTGCGGCCCTGCCAGGAGAACTTTTGGAAAGCGAACTGTTCGGCTACGAGCGAGGTGCCTTTACCGGGGCAGTAGATCCCAAAAAGGGGAAATTTGAGTTGGCCAGTGGTGGTACCATCTTCCTCGACGAGATAGGCGATATGTCCATAGCCTTGCAGGCAAAGCTTCTGCAGGTGCTACAAGACGGGGCCTTTTCCAGGGTTGGGGGGGTCAAGGATGTCGCGGTTGACGTATGGGTAATATCGGCCACAAATCATGATCTTGAGCTGGATGTACAAAAGGGTAACTTCAGGGAGGACCTTTTCTATCGGTTAAACATCATAAAGATTATTGTGCCCCCGTTAAGGGAGAGAAAAGAGGACCTGCCAGTCCTGATATCGCACTTTATCAAAAAACATGGCCAAGCGTTGGGTAAAAAAAACGTGTCCATGCCAAAGGAGCTGCTTGATATATTTGAAAGGTATCACTGGCCGGGAAATGTGAGGGAACTTGAAAACTATATTAGAAGATTCATGGTGATCAATGAGGCTGCTCCCATTATTACAGAAATCTCTAAACGTATGGCCAAGTCCTCCAAATCGTTCGTGGAATCTGGAGAATGGCAACCAAATGATGACTTGATAGATTCTGTCATCGCAGGATGCAGGGCAGAGATAAAGGAAAAATTTCCGCCTTTAAAGGAAATAAGCAAAAAATATCTAGCAAAGATAGAAAAGATAGTTATCGAAGAGGCATTGAAACGCTCATTGGGTAATAGGAGGGAGGCGGCGGAGCTTCTACAGATAAGTTACAAGGCCCTATCATACAAGATCAAGAACTGCGGCATTGAAATTCCCTCGGATATAGAAACGGGTACGCCTACTCGTATTTCCCTGTCGGATAATAAAAGATGAATCGAGGAAAATCTTTGGGTCCTCGACGTTTTCTGTGGATTTGATATATGGAAGTATCAAATCCACAGAAAACTGATCGAGGTAAAAAGCATGAACGAATACGACATCATCTCCCTTGGTTTGGGTATTCAGCCACCCTGGAGGATTGTAGGTCAAGTTCTTGATACCAGCAGGAATCCTCATGAATTGAGGATCAAGATCAAGGCAGACCGTGGTTCAAAATATCCGTGCCCTGTATGTGGTAAGATGTGCAAGGCGCATGATTTTCAGGAAAAGACCTGGCGGCATCTCAATTTCTTTCAGCATCATTGCTATATCACTGCGAAGGTACCAAGGATAAGGTGTCTTGAGCATGGGATAAAGACAGCGAAGGTACCCTGGGCGAGGAAAGGTAGCAGATTTACATTGCTGTTTGAGCAGGCAGCCATGGTGCTTGTAAAGGAGATGCCAGTCATGGCAGCAGCAAGAATCATGAGCATAACGGACAAGAGCCTTTGGCGCATAGTATTTCATCATGTAGAGAAGGCCATGTCTAACCTTGATTTGAGCTATTTGCGCGGCATAAGCCTTGACGAGACCTCATCAGGTAAAAGGCATCAATATGTCACTGTATTCATAGACCTGGATAGGGGGAGAAGGTCTGTGATCTTTGCGGTACCAGGAAAGGACAAGGAATGTATAAAGGCATTTAACGCCTATTTGAAAGAAAAGGGAGGGTGTCCTGACAACATAGCGGTTGCAGTATGTGACATGTCCAAGGCCTTTATTTCAGGGATAAAGGAGGAATTTCCTGCTGCGGAGATAGTAGTGGATTGGTTCCATGTAGTAAAGCTGTTCAACGGTGCTGTAGACGAGGTAAGGCGTAAGGAGAGCAAGAAAAGCTCCATGCCTCGCGGGACACGTTGGGCAGTACTAAAAAAGGCTGACGGGCCTCTGACGGAACATCAGCAGGAGCTATTATCCCAATTGGAAGAGTATGCAAAAAACACAGCTACGGCATGGCGAATAAAAGAGATGTTGAGGTGGATAAACGAGGCATCTACCTCCCAGGGTGCTGCATGGAGACTCACAAATTTTTTAAATTATGCCAGCAGGTTGATAAAAGACAATCCCGATCTCAAGCCTGTAAAAAAGGCGTTAAATACGGTTCGTAAACACAAAGACCGGATACTGTCTCGATGGGGCAATGATTACAGCAATGCCCTGCTTGAAGGAATGAACGGTTTATTTCAGGCTGCAAGAGCCAGAGCCCGTGGATACAGAAATGCCCAGACCTTCATTACCATGATTTACCTCATCGGAGCACCCATGGGCCATTTCCTGAAATCCACATGAAACGTCGAAGAACCAAATCTTTACTAAACTTCCACGCGGCCCGTACCTTGGTGCGCACCCCCAATACATGAAGATACAGCCCATAGACTCTGTATTTTCACGGCAAATGGTTTCTGGAAAAATTTTTCCAGGAAAGGAAATTTTTTTCTTTAATTTCCATCTCATCTTGTATATCTTTGAATATCTTACCTAGATCATTCCCTTTTTTTGCAGATGAAATATGGTGCACTATTTGCATTAGGCCTTGTGCATAGAGACGAAACAAACATTGAAAATATTAGGCTCTATGTATATGCGTATGGTATGCAGTTCATTAGCCCAAACTTTGCACTGTATAAAGGTTTGCCGTGAAAATACGGTACCCATATGGACTGTATCTTCATGCCCTTGGGGGGCAGCGCGGAGGATACGGGCTACATAAAAGTTTCGGCTTATAACTCCTTAGTCAAGCGGCGTTTTGCGCTGCATTCTGGACCTTTTGAAGATACCGATTTATCAGGAGAGAACGTGAACAGCCCAAACACCCAGACGGACCGGCGTCAAAGTATACGCCTTCCAATCAAAAAGGCCTTAAACCTAAAAATGGCCATGGCCACCTCCCCTCTGGAGGTTGAGACCATTGATATGAATCCCTATGGTGTACAGATCGAGACACCTTTACCGGTCGATGTAGGAGGAGTCGTCGAGATCTGGCCGAAGGATGGGAATGGGAATGGATACAAGGACCTTGCCATCAAGGGAGAAATAAGGTGGGCCATGCAAGCAGATAGGGCATATAGGTCCGGCATATCCTTTTATCGACAGGTTGATTGGCCGATCTTCCTGTCAGAGATCTCTTCCTCGTTTGAAAAGGATCTGTCAGCACCTGCATTTCTTGAGACATTGATAAATAAGTTCGATGAAGGAATGATAATACTGGACCAGGAAGCCAATATTATCGCGGCCAACCCATGTTGCCTACCATTTATTCCCAATGACATACGAAAGAATCTGAAAGGGCTAAACCTATTTGAACTGGATTCCATTTTGAACATACCAATAAGGAATGAACCACTTGGAGAACTGGTAAACAAGGCCTTGAGAGGGGATACCCCTTTGCAATTTACATCGGTTCCAATCAAAAATCCTGGAGGGGCCAGGGGATCGGAAACGATCAGAAATTATAATATCAGGCTAGAGCCGTTTACCTTTCCAAGCGGACGCAAGGGCCTTGTCATCCACACCAGGGATGTAACTGCACTCGTTTGGTTGAAGCAAAGAAAAAGACTGCGGGATGAAAATGCAGAGTTAAGATACAGTTATCTGACCCTAGGTCAATTATTCGACAATCTGCTTGAGGATATAATCAATCCACTGTCTGCTGTAGTGGGCAGGCTTGATTTAATGGCAATGAAAATGTCTGCAATCAAGGGACGCTCGGTGGAAGGCAACGAAATAGAGGCATGGAAATCGGACCTGGAAGATATACAAAACATACTTGGGCAGGTCTCAGACTTTTGCAGGGCAGCCGCCAGAAGGAGGGAAAAAGATGGCGTGGTAGGATTATCAATCCTGTCTCTCAACAATCTTATCACCGACGAATTAAATGCATTGAGTCTGCATTCATCCTTCAAAAACATAGAAAAACGGCTATCGTTGTCCCCAAAACTCCCATTGATAAAGGCAGATTATGCCGATTGGGCAAATGCCGTCGTGGCGCTTTGCCAGGCAGCGGCAAGGCAGATGGTCTATCTAGACCACAGGTTGCTATCCCTTTCGACCTCTGCACAGGGAAACAAACTAAAAATTACCATTGCCCATAATGGCAAGGCCCTAAGACTTCCCCTGGAAAATGACCCTGCCCTTGCGATATTGGGTCTTCTGCAAAAAAAATATGGTGTAATCGTGTCTGTATCTGGATCAACGGGCTCCCAGGCAATTACACTGGAGTACACCATGCCTGACAAGAAAGACCTGATACATTCTATTGATTCACAGATGAGCGACCTTCTGTCAGTAGATTGAGCAAAGGTTACCCCCTGTCGTGTCTGTGCCATGTTTTACCGTGAAAAGCAGGGTCCTTGTAGGCTTACTCCCCCAGGGCATTGAAGGTTTCATAAAGTTATCACGATCCTATCCAGTAGATCTATTGCCGTTTTTGCAAATGTCTCTTAACCGAATCCTTCAAGTCGTCAAGATTAAAGGATTTTACTATATAGTCATCTGATGCCCAGGAGGCTAGGTCTTGTTTATATTCAGGATAAGCCGAGCTCAAAATCACTGGCACACTGGGCCTCTTCTGTTTCATCTGGCGCAGGACCTCTATCCCGTCCATTCCCGGCATATTGATATCCAGAATAACGAGATCGGGGTTGGCCTCATCAAAAAGCTTGAGTGCGTCCTCACCGTTTAGGGCAGATAGCACCTCATATCCTTCCTCTTCCAATTCCTCCTTATAAAGCAAATGGATACTTTCTTCATCGTCAACCACGAGTATTTTCTTTTTCGGATCGCTCATATCCCCTCCTTTTCAAGTTTTTGCAAAACTTTTATGTGGCCCGCACCCTTTGGAGCCGCACCCCTGGAATGAAAACATAGCCCCTACTTAGAATATTATTACTTTCACGGTAACCGCCATTGCCTAGGCGGATAATACAACGAAGCATGAAAATTTATCCTTGGGAACATCTTGTATTTTGTCCATGTATGTCCTGTGTGTCCGCAGTTAATCAAAGGGTGCATTTTCGTGTAAGAATTTAATGTTGTATTAATATCTTGAACGTCTTGAACCCCTCTTAATGTTCATTGAGCTCGATTTCCCTCAAGAAACGCGCGGCCTCTTCGGGAGGGGTCGGGTTGATATAAAATCCCGTTCCCCATTCAAACCCTGCTATCATGGTAAGCTTTGGCATTATTTCAATGTGCCAGTGAAAATGCTCCAGAGATGAGCTATGGAGAGGTGCTGTGTGAAGCATGAAGTTATACGACACAAACGGTAAGGCCTTGTCCAGGCGGCGCATGGTTTCAGAAAAGAGATATGTGAGCATTTCAGATTGCCTTTCATCCATAGAAATGAACTGAGATTGGTGTCTTTTGGGCAATACCCACATCTCAAAGGGTGCCCTTGGGGCAAAGGGACAGATGGTTATGAACTCGCTATTTTCACATACAACCCTCATATCTTGGGAGCGCTCTTGTCTTATGATGTCGCAAAAGACACAGCGATCCTTGTAGTCGAAGTATCTCAAACAGCCATCTATTTCTTCTTGAATACGATGGGGTATGACCGGAAGGGCGATCAACTGGGAATGGGAATGCTCAAGGGATGCCCCGGCGGACCTACCGTAGTTCTTGAATATCATTACGAACTTGAAACGGGAATCCCTTGCAAGATCCACCATGCGATCACGATAGGCCCTGAAGATCAGGCCCATCTGTTCATACTGCATCGTGGGAAGGGTTTCGTAATGATCAGGGGTTTCTATGATCACCTCATGGGCCCCTATTCCATTCATCTTGTCATAAATGCCCTCTCCCCTTTTATCCAGTTCGCCTTCAATTACAAGGGCAGGATATTTATTGGGGACCACCCGGAGCTTCCATCCAGGGGTGTTGGGCATATCAGATGAACGGCCATAGGCCAATATCTCAGGAGGGGTATTTTGTTCATGCCCTGGGCATAGGGGACAATATCCCTTCTTGGTCTTATCTCGTTCTATAACAAAATCATAAGGGCGTTTGCCTCGTTCCTTGGCAATTATCACCCATCTTCCTATTATTGGATCTCTTCGAAGCTCAGACAAAGGGTCATCCTTTTATTTAAAAGGCCTCCATTTCTACATATCTAGTCAGGCACACCACATCATCCCCCTCTGGCCTTTTCTTCCTGCTCCTGCTTCGACTTACACTCTATACATAAGGTGGTTACCGGCCTTGCCTCTAGGCGTTTTGTCCCAATATCCTCTCCGCATTCCTCGCATATGCCGTAACTGCCATCGTCTATTCGCTCTAAGGCAGTCTTGATCTTCTTTATGAGTTTTCTTTCCCTGTCCCTTATACGTAATTCAAAATTCCTGTCGGATTCAATGGAGGCACGGTCCGTTGGGTCAGGAAAATGATCGGAAAGTTCCGTCATGTCCTCCAGGGTACGGCCTGCCTCATTCAACAGGTCATCTAATTTGTCTTGAAGCAATTTTCTAAAATATTCAAGCTGAGCCTGATCCATCAAAATGCTCCTCCTGCATCACTCTTTTTCCATGTACCGCTCTTGCCGCCTGTTTTATATTCCAGGTGAATATCTTCTATTCTCATCCCCTTGTCTATTGCTTTACACATATCGTAAATAGTAAGTGCCGCAATGGAAACAGCCGTAAGTGCCTCCATTTCAACACCTGTTTTGCCATGGACCTTGACCGTTGAGACTATCTCTACACCAAAGGCCTCCGGGTCTGGGAAAAATTCTATCTCCATCCCTTCCAAGGGAAGCGGATGACATAAAGGAATCAGGGAATCCACCTTCTTTGCCGCCATTATTCCGGCTATCCTGGCTACTGCCAAGACATCCCCCTTGGGGATTTTGCCATCCATCATCAGGGAAAACGCCCTGGGTCCGATCAATATCCTGCCCCTTGCGGTGGCAATCCTATCAGAGTCGGCCTTGGCGCTGATATCCACCATCTTGGCATGGCCTTTTTCGTCCAGGTGTGAGAAGGTCTTATTCATAGGGCCTTGTCGGAAACGGAATTATGTAGCCCGTTTTTTTTAAAGAGTTTTTTGAAAAATCCGCGATCTTCGTTCTTTTCCCGTTCAATTTCAGCAAATTCCCTCAAAAGTTCCTTTTGCCTGTCGGTAAGCTTCGTTGGTGTGACAAGCTTGATTTCAATCAACTGATCACCAGGGCTGAACCCCCGCAGGTCTGGAAATCCCTTGCCCTTGAGCTTGAAGATTTCTCCACCCTGGGTTCCTGCCGGTATATCCATGGATTGTGGGCCATCCAATGTGGGAATTTCCACCCTCGCCCCAAGGGCCGCCTGTATTATAGAGATCGGTACGGTGCAATATATATCTTTACCGCGTCTTTCAAAAATCTCATGGGGTTCCACGTGGAGCACTATAAAAAGATCCCCTCGAGGGCCTCCTCTGAGGCCAGCTTCTCCTTCCCCCCTGAGTCGCAACCTGGAACCGCTGTCAACCCCTGCAGGAATCCGCACCTTGACCTTACGTCTCATCTCGATTCTGCCCTGGCCATTGCATTTATTGCAAGGGTTTGTAATTACGGTGCCTTGACCACCACAATTTGGACACGTGGTGGAGATTCGAAAGAATCCCTCGGTCCGTACGACCTGGCCGCTTCCATGGCATACAGGACACATCGTGGGATGGCTACCGGGTCTGGCGCCCGAACCATGGCATTCAGGGCACTCTTCCATCCGATTTATTTCTATCTCTGTTTCTGTGCCCTTTGCCGCATCTTCAAAGGATATGGCCAGGTCATATCTCAGATCGGCACCAGGAGTGGCCCCCATGGGGGAACGCGCTCGTCCCCTGCTACCACCGAAACCAAATAGGTCTTCAAACAGGTCACTAAATGAACTGAATATATCTTCATAACCAGAAAAGCCCCTGAAGCCACTGCCAGCAACTCCTTCGTGACCATGTAGATCGTACAATTCCCGTTTCTGGGGGTCCCTCAACACCTCGTATGCTTCAGCTGCCTCTTTGAAGCGTTCCTCAGCTGCCTTATCACCCGGGTTTCTGTCCGGATGGTATTTGAGTGCAAGTCGTCTGTAGGCCTTCTTGATTTCCTCGGCAGAGGCCTGCCTAGATACCCCTAGTATCTCATAATAGTCTCTTTTCATACCGTTACCATAAAACAAGGTCCTGATTGCATCCTTTTGCAGCCCCCATGGATAATATCTTCGCCGCAAGATAAGTTCATATTACCGTATGGTTAGATTAACGCTTGCCTTCGGTGTTTTCGCCTGCATCGGTATGAAGAGCTTGGAAAATTCTCTGCTCTTCGGCCTCCCTGGCAAGCTGTTCAAGGTTGTCGAATGTGACCTTTCCTGCAGCTATCTCTCTGAGGGCTTGAACTATTTCCTTATTTTTACACTTGACAAGGGGCTTGGCCCCCTTCCTTATCTGTTTAACCCGCTCAATTGCAAGGTGCACCAATGCAAACCTGTTAGGAACCCTTGTCAGGCAATCTTCCACAGTAACTCTAGCCACTTTGAATCCTCCAATATTTTATCCGAAAATGCATTTTTTTGATTGGCCATGAACATACAATGACATACATGGACAAAA
>WFZW01000125.1 GCA_015489365.1 Deltaproteobacteria bacterium
CCATATGTCTGCCTGAAATGATCACGGATCGTATCAAGCTCGATAGGCTCCAACCCTCCTCCTCCCTCTGAAATGGCATCGACGTCATCATCATCCGTTTCCTGGGCCATTGGCGGATGGCGAAGGCCGTGCTTGGATAGCCTGGCAAGCATCTGGAAGACATCCTTGGGTTTGAAGGGCTTTGTGAGATAGTCGTCCATGCCGGCATCCAGGCATTTTTGCTTGACACCACTTAGTGCATCGGCAGTCATGGCTGCAATCGGTATATGGTGGCCCATCAATCGTTTCTTGAGGATTTCCAGGATCTCTTTCCCTTGTCCGTCCAGGCCGTCCGGCAGCTCAGGTGACAGCCCCTTTTCGCATTGACGTATAATACGTGTGGCGTCAAGCCCATCCAAACGCGGCATATGCATATCCATCAATATCAGGTCAAAGTCTGACTCGGTCATCTTTTGGAGGGCCTCGAAACCGTCTACTGCAACCGTGACCCTATGGCCGGCCCTTTCCATGACCATGGTTGCCACCTCCCGATTGGGTTCGTTATCCTCTACCAAAAGGACATGCAAGGCAGGCAGCTCGAACTTCATAACCTCTACCGGACGTCTTTTTTTCTCGCGAATCAGTTCATCTTCACTGCTTGGCTTCAGCCTTACAGTAAAATGAAAGGTACTGCCCTGTCCTATCTCACTTTCTACCCATATCTCGCCATTCATTGCCTCGACCAGTCTTTTACATATGGTGAGCCCAAGGCCGGTACCTCCATATTTACGGGTAGTCGAGTTGTCTGCCTGGCTGAATGCAGAGAAGATCTTATCCTGCTTGTCCTTTGCAATGCCTATCCCAGTGTCCGCAACGGAAAAGTGTAATATGGCATTGGCATCGTCGATCTGCCTGGCCTTGACAGAGATAGTTACAGAACCCTCATGAGTGAATTTCAGGGCATTGCCGGTAAGATTTAAAAGTACCTGGCGGAGCCGGTGTGCATCCCCCTTAAAGACAGTGGGAAGGTTAGAGGGAACATAGTATTTTAAGGCGACGTCCTTCTCCGCTGCAGTTACCATATATGTCTGGGTTACGTCCTTCAAAATCTGCTTTAGATGGAAGGGATATTCATCTAGTTCACATTGTCCTGCCTCTATTTTTGAGAAATCCAGTACCTCGTTGAGTATGTTTAGCAGGAGCTCTGCGGATTTTCTAACCGTATTGAGAAGGCGCCTTTGTTCCTCGTCCAGGTCGGTATCAAGCAGGATATTCGTCATTCCCATTATTGCGTTCATAGGGGTGCGGATCTCATGACTCATGTTCGCAAGGAACATGCTCTTTGCCCTGTTTGCCTCCTCCGCCTGTCGTTTACTGCGTTTGAGCAGTTCCTCCATCTGCTTTCTCATGGTTATGTCATATCCAGTAACCAGGAGAAAACGCCTTGAACCATCCGGGTTGAATAGCGGCTTCTTGGTTATATCAAAAATTACCCTGGTCCCATCGGGTTTCTTTACCTCTTTTTCCCCATGAACCGTATGGCCCCATTCCCATATGGCCTCCTCGTTTTCAAGACAGGCCAGAAATTGGTCCCTGTAGAGGGGCGTAAACTCGGCAATTTGCGCATCGGTTTTGTCCTGGTACGCTATGTCCTTGAGATCGAACAGGTCGAGATACTGTGTATTGGCAAGCTTCCATCTGCCCATGCTATCCTTAAGGCAAATGATATCTGGTACAGAATTTACTATAATTTCAAGTAGATATCGTTGCTCCTCAAGAATTTGCCTGTTCCTATAGATCTCCGACACATCTTCAAATACCCATATGGCACCGCTATCGAGTGGATCATCCTTGTCAATGGCCTTGACAGTGATCCGGGCATGTCCATGACTGCCGTCCTGCCTGACTATCTGCAATTCTGTCTGGACCATTCCAGTTCTGGCAAGTTGTTCGTAAAAATCCTTGCCAGCCTGTTCATCATCTGCAAGGGATGGGAAGATCATGGATATGTCCTTACCAACCAGATTCTCCTTGGGCGCCCTGAAGATGGTTGCTGCCGCATCGTTTATACGGACGATATTTCTTTCCTTCAAATAGGCAATGCCAACCCCAGCATGTTGGAGGATGAGCTGTTGCTCATTCATCTTCTCCTTGAGTGTCCGTTCAAGTTCCATCTTCTCGGTAATGTCGTCTTTTATGGCGATATAATGATTAATGTCGCCGGATCTCGACCGGACAGGGGCAATAACCGCCTGTTCCCAGAAGATAGTGCCATCCTTGGCCCTGTTCTTGAATATCCCCCTCCATACCTTGCCAGAGGAAATGGTATCCCAAAGACCCTTGTAAAAGGCATGATCTTGTTCCTCAGTCCTGAGTATAAGGGGGCTCTTACCTATTACCTCATCCCTGCTGTAACCAGTGAGTTCGCAGAAGGCAGGGTTTACATATTCAATGGATCCGTTCGTATCTGTAATGACTATGGAGCTAGGACTTTGCTCTATCGCCGTAGTAAGGAGTTGGATCTTCTCGAGGTTTTCTTCCTCTCCCCTAAGATCGGTTATGAATGCGAACCTAAACAGTTCCTTTCCGTTTTCATCTGTAAGTAACCAGGAATTTAAATGGATGGGTATCCTGGTACCATCGGCCGCTGCAAGATGGATATTGAAACTACAGCTTGAATCATGAATGTGGCTTGCCTTCTCCTTGAGTATTGGCATGTCTTCCGGTGCTACTAGATCGAAAGGGGTCTTCCCTATTATCTCCTCTGGCTTCATATCGAGCATGGAGCAGAGGGCATCATTTACGTCAAGGATGGCATAGGTAGAGATATCCAGTGTCCAGAAACCATTTGTATTGTTTTCTATCACTGCCCTATAACGGGCCAGGGAATCCTTCCTGAGC
>WFZW01000126.1 GCA_015489365.1 Deltaproteobacteria bacterium
CTACAGGATCGCAGGGTTCTGATATAACGCTTTATAAAGATAGCAGCAATATCGCTTTTGGTGTATATTCCATGTATAATGAGTTGGCTGAGGTTTTTGACGGAAACGATACACCAGTTGCTGCTGCCATATTGAGCTTTACTGGTTCAAATGCATTAACCGTCCAATGGCTGGATAACAGTAACCTTAGCTTAGGATCTTCTACATATCAATTTACTGGTTCCTCTTTTGGATTCTATATTGCTACAGGAACTTATGGTAATTATACCAGTATCTATTATTCAGATCCAACGAAAAATGATATCAATAATAATAACATAACAGGTGAAGATGCAGATGTGGCTTTATTAGCTTACAATATTGCCCCTGGGGCCTATGTTTTTGCAGGTGACATTGATAATGATAGAGATTTTAGCGACATCGTCACTCATGCTGAATCCATTGCCCCCGTGCCGGAACCGGCTACCATCATCCTCTTCGGAACCGGTCTTATAGGCTTTGCCGGGACCATGCGCAGGAAGATGAAGAAAAAATAGACTGAAACATAAACATGGTCATTGATAGCAAGACCATGATTCTTTTTGAAATCAGTTGTGCAGGGTGCCGCATTTCTTGATATATGTGGCACCCTGTCGCATCAAAACCTCCCCTTAATTATCCCGAGCCCGACGTATCTCATCCAGTCTAAGTCTTGAATCCTGGTATAACGTCTCCCTTGCTGTATCGTCGTTTCTGGAATCTTGGTCCCATTAGGATCAACCCGGAGGCCACTTCATGCTGCGGCCGCCTATCACGTGCAGGTGTATGTGGAACACCTCCTGGCCTGCATCACGGTTGCAGTTGATTATCGTCCTGTAACCTGTTTGGGCCACACCTTCCCTTTCCGCCACCTTGCTTGCTACCAAAAAGAGCTTTCCTATCAATTCAGCATGATCTTTATCCAGGTCGTTCAGGGTGGGGATGTGCTGTTTTGGTATGACGAGCACATGGACAGGGGCCTGTGGAGATATGTCACGAAAGGCCAGGATCTCCTCGTCTTCATAGACGATATCAGGTTTGATCTCTCCCTCTACCATCTTGCAAAATAGACAATCCGCCATGATGAAATCTCCTTTGGTTTTTTTCCATGTCTACCTGGATCCATCTTACACGATCGGGACCAAGGATTCATGCCGACCATTCATTTTATCCTAAATGGAACGCATGAATATTCAGGAGCGTTCCATCGATTCTATCCTACCCTTCATCCATGCCAGCAGAAACAGGCCTGGAAGGGCCACGAGGGTGCTCACGAAGAAAAACCTTGTCCATCCAATAGATGCCACCAGCAACCCGGAAGGTGGACCGGCAAAGACCCGGCCAAGCGCGGCAATGGCCGATAGCAGGGCATACTGGGTGGCGGAATATTTTTTATGGCACAGGGCCATCAAGAAGGCCACAAAGGCCGCAGTCCCCATGCCGCCGGAGATATTCTCAAAGGCCACGGCGGTGACCATTGCAGGGTAGCTCTTTCCAATCCAGGCAAGGACCATAAAGGAAAGGTTGGAGACGGCCTGCAGGATCCCAAAATACATGAGGGACTGGAAAAGCCCTATCCTGGCCATAAGGCTTCCCCCTGTCACCGCCCCGAGCAGCGTGGCTATAAGCCCCATCCCCTTGTTGATCGTGCCAACATCGGTGGGGCTGAATCCTACTCCACTGATCAGAAAGGCAGTAGTAAGGGTTCCAGCGGTAGCATCTCCCAGCTTGTAGAGGACCACGAGTAACAGAAAGAGGAGTGCCCCTGGCCTTGAGAAGAAATCCCTTAGGGGGCCGACGATTGCCTGGCCCATGTTGGTTGGCCGAGGGGCCCGCGAGGTTTTAGGTGCCATCAAGGTAAATACGATGGTAAACCCCATAATGCCTGCCATCATAAGGTAGGTGGTGTGCCATCCAATATGATCCGCCATGATGAGGGCCAGAGCCCCTGAAACCAGCATGGCGATCCTGTAACCCGTAACCGATAGCCCAGCGCCAAGCCCCCTCTCCCTGCTTTTAAGGATATCCGTCCGGTAGGCGTCGATAACTATATCCTGTGAGGCCGAGCTGGCTGCGACCAGAAGGGCAGCTGCTGCCACTGCCCCGGGCATCTTGCCAGGTGAAAGGAAGGCCATAAGGCAGATACCGGCTGCTAAAACCATCTGGATGATAGCCATCCAGCCACGGCGCCTGCCCAGCCACTTTGGGCTGAAACGGTCCATCAGAGGAGACCACAGGAATTTCAGGGTATAGGGTAGTCCGACCATGGAGAATAGGCCGATGGTAGCGATATCCACCCTTTCAACTGCAAGCCATGCCTGAAGCGTACCACCTGTAAGCGCAAGCGGCAGGCCGGAGGCAAAGCCCAGGGGCAGCATGACCATAAGACGCCTGCTTGTAAGGAAGTCCCTTGCATTGTTCAGCCAGGAAACGTTCACTATATATCCAGAATCAATTCACTTAGGGGGCGTTTGGGCACGTGGTGAACACCGTTTTCATCCCTCCAATACCTGATATCCTGCCCTGACTCCATATCCTCGATGACCACCTTCTCTCCCGGACGGCCAAGGGCGATTACCAGCAATATCTCGTAGCGGTTGTCTATTCCAAGGTCCTGCCTTAACCTTGTCCTGTCGATGGATGCCAATATACAGCCGCCAAGACCCTTTTCCACAGCCCCTAGCAGGATGCTTTGGGCAGCGATACCGGCATCGTATTTGAACTCCTTGGATATACTTGTATCACCAAGGATCACTATGTAGGCAGAAGGCCTTTCTCCCTCCTCTGGGCCGGGCCAGTCCTTTAGATAGGCTGCCCATGAAAGCCGTTTGAATATAGTGAGATTCTTATCCTCCTGAAAGGATAGTATGAATCTTAGTGGCTGAAAATTGCCGGCAGATGCCGAAAACCTGGTCAACTCCACTAACCCTTCAAGGGTTTTCGCATCTATGGAAACGCCTTGAAACCTGCGATAACTCCTGTTTTTTAGTATCATGTCCCTTATCATGGTTCCTCCTGTGCTTTTTATCCGAAAATGCATTTTTTTGATTAGCCATGGACGCACATGGAAAAAGCACCTTCATACTTCATTGTGCCCTCCCTGGAAATCACCGTTACCATGATCCCAAGTTATGCACTTAAGGTTGCATAATTTACCTTGAAAATACATCCTGGGTAAGGGCCCTTTATATCCAGGGTACGCAACGCAGAGAATAAATTTGAATAATATAGCAGGGACAACGTGTACCTTCCTATTCACCGTTGGAGACCCGGATTGACCTTCAATGTAGCGGAGTTTAATATAGTGTCAAATGAGATTGCTACTACATATATGCTGTGGACCGTGCAGCTTGTATCCCTTGAGCCGGTTAAGAAGGGACGGCCTGGAACCGGTGGGCTACTTCTTCAACCCAAATATCCATCCATACATGGAATTTGAACGCAGGGTCAATGCACTAAGGGAAGTGGCCAAGGAGTTCGACCTTCTGGTTAAATGGCAGGCTGATTATGGCCTGAGGGAATGGATGGATGTCATGGGGACGGCCTGCTTGCCTGAAGACCGTTGTCCCAAATGCTATCGTATGAGGCTCGAGGCAACGGCACGAGAGGCAGTAGATGGCGGGTTCGATGCCTTTAGCTCCACCTTGCTCTACAGCAGGTACCAACAGCACGACAAGATACGCAAGGTTGGGAAAGAAGTGGCCTCCAGATTTAAGATCGATTTTTTCTATGAAGACTTCCGTAAGGGATGGGTAGAGGGCATTGAGATGGCAAGAGAACTCGGTATCTATAGGCAGCCCTATTGTGGCTGTATATTTAGTGAAGCAGAAAGGTATCTAAAAAGGGCCCATAGGCTGGGAAACCTGCTCCGTAGTGGTGACGGCCCTGGGGCCTGAATGACAGCCAAGTAGGACCTGAAGCCGGAATTTTGCCCGGATCTCCATGCGCCCCTTGCCCTATGCCGCTTATGAATATGAAGGTACGGCCCAAGAGAAAAGATTGCGATCGAGACGTGGATAGACAATTATGAATCCCCTACAGGATTTTGGAAAGATTTTATTGTTTTTTGGGGCCTTTTTGGTAATTGTGGGCATCATATTGTTATTGATTCCTAAAATTCCCCTCTTGGGAAGGCTTCCCGGAGATATCGTGATCAAACGAGGGAATTTTACATTTTATTTTCCCCTGGCCACCTCGATAATCTTGAGCATACTGCTTAGCATCATCTTTTCGATATTCAGGAAATGAACCGTAGACAGTTCTTCAAGGGCGCTGGCATCTGGGGCGTTGCCCTTGGCCTCTCCTACCCCCTTCTCAAATTCGTCGTGGCAAAACGTTACCGACCTCCGCGGAAGGTCCATATCAGGGACACCCTTGAAACCGGCCAGTTCCTGGTAGAACCTGAGTTCGTACTATTCGATACATTGAAGGGTCCATTAGCCATCTCCCGTACATGTACCCACCTTGGTTGCAGGATCAATTACCAGGAAGATGAGAAGATTTTTCTCTGTCCATGCCACCAGAGCCGGTTTTCCTGGGATGGCAGGTATATTTCAGGCCCGGCCAAGAGGAATCTGGCACGGTTTAACGTCAAGACCCTGGCAGACAAAAAGGGCTATCTGGTTTTGCTGTGATCTTCCGAAGCGGCAGTATCGGGCAAGTTGCGCTTGGAGCGCTTATAATTTCAGGCATTTCAGGCATTGTTGTGGCGTACCAGTATGAGGCAGCGATACCATTTGTTTCGAGTGTTGCCATTGAGGCAGTGCTTCCCTTTGGGGCGTTCTGGAGGGCGCTTCATTTTTGGTCAAGCCAGGCCTTTGTTATACTGTTGGGCCTGCACGTATGGAGACGAATTGGTGATCTGCCAAGGATTTCGCAGTCGCCAGGCAAGAGACGCCACTGGGCTGTGGTAGGCACTACCATCCCTTTTGCAATTTTTGCCCTGTTTTCGGGATACGTCTTGCGGCACGATGCAACCGGCATGGCGGCCGGTTCCATAGCTGAACACCTCATGCTGGATGTCCCTTTCATTGGAAACGGGCTAGACTGCCTGCTAATATCCACTGGCTCTGAAGGGGTCAACCGTATCTATGTTGTCCATTTCCTGATGACGGTTTTGTGTTGGATGCTTGGGACCTGGTATCATACCAAGAAGGTTATCTTAAGGGGTGGGTTATTCCTATTGGTGCTGGCGACAAGCCTGCTCTTTTCCTACATTGTCCACGCCCCAATGGATCTTCCAGGCCAGGCGGTACACCTCATAAAAGGCCCTTGGTTCTTTCTGGGAGTACAAGAATTGCTTCGCCATCTTACCCCGCTTGTAGCTGGAGTCCTATTTCCATCCATTCCCGTGTTCTTGTTGATATCATTGCCCTGGTTCCGTCCCGCAAGGAGGCCCTTGCTCCTCTTGGGGCTTTGGTTCATGGTCTATATCCCCCTGACATTGGTAGGTTGGCTGAGGTGATATCTTATACCTGCTTGATCGAACACATATAATGATGCTAGGACGTCGCCAGGGATATCAGGATATGATCCTTGGACTTTGTGGAAGATAGTCTCCCAGTTTCAGATCACCGACTGGTACGCGGATGAAACGGCGCATGAACGATTTGAACCTTGGAAGTTCATCTGGCGGAATGATAAAACCGGGCAGCTCCTGGTTTCTCAGGATATACCTGCTGGTTTCTTCATTGCCACTGGTTTTCATTCTGGCAATCAAGAAATCGAGCATGTTGCCATATTCTCCTTCCTTGTCCACGTGCTCGATTATCTGGTATATTGCAAGGTTTACCGTGACCAGGAAGGATTGCATGAGGGCGCTTCCGGCCTCTTGACACGAAGATTCAGAAGACATGGCCCGGCACGCAAAGGGGCGATATGGGTAAACACTGCAAAGTCCATCTCTATTTAACAGGGGGCAGGCGCCCAGGCCATGCATACTGTGTTCATATACTGGTTCCCTGCCTGCCAGGCAGCGGCTGGCGCTTTGGTTTATGGTGGAAGAGGGACGGTAAACGGACCCTTTCAGGCAGGATAAAATCCTGTCTGAAATACCTGGGTCGGTGAAAGGCCTTGCCCATTTCACCATATAGTCCATCTCGAGGGAGGTGGCCATTACGTTGGTGGTGCAACACGTGTTACAGCCCGACCTGCATGCGACTGGGAAATCCGCAGTGAAATCATCGTAGAATGTATAGATGGCCAGTAGGGCATCATGGGTGTTCATCGAATCCCTGCTTCTCCTATCAAGATTAAATATTTCTTCACAAGGCCTGCTTTATATTGTCAAGAGGATTTGTCCTTGACAATGAGACTTATATCTTTTAGTAATCCTGATGCCTTTTATGTTGAGAGGACCTTCAGTTTTTTAAAAACAACAGGAGTACACATATTATCATGAAAACGCCTCTTCCCAAAGTGAACGAAATTGAGAGGAAATGGTACCTGATAGACGCCAAGGATCAGGTACTAGGCCGCATGGCCAGCCAGATCGCCACTAGGCTCAGGGGTAAGCACAAGCCCATTTACACCCCGCACCTGGACACTGGCGACTTTATAGTGGTTATAAATGCTGAGAAGGTCAAGCTTACGGGTAAAAAGCTGGATGATAAGAAATACCATCGTCATACCGGTTATCTTGGTGGATTGAAGACGGTTAATGCACGTACTATGCTTGAAAAGAAACCGGAGGAGGTAATCCGACTTGCAGTAAAGAGGATGCTTCCCAAGAACCGCCTTGGCCGCAGCCAGTTCAAAAAGCTCAAGGTTTACGCCGGGTCCAATCATCCGCATAGGGCCCAGATGCCGGAGCCGCTTGAAATTTTCGACAACTAGAGGTAGGGAAAAAGATGGAACAGGATCGTTATTACGCCACGGGAAAACGGAAAACAGCAGTGGCCAGGGTCTGGATCCTTGCTGGGTCCGGAGACATAACCGTAAATGGTAAGGGGTTCGACGATTATTTCGATGTCGAAACCGCCAGGATGATCGTGGAACAACCCTTCAAGATTACCGGCACCCAGGGCAAATTCGATATCGTTGCCACGGTTAAGGGGGGTGGAAAGAGCGCGCAGTCAGAGGCAATAAGGCATGGTATAGCCCGGGCACTTCAGCTCATGAACCCTGATTTCAGGGTACCACTTAAAAAGGCAGGACTATTGACTAGGGATGCCAGGGTCAAGGAAAGGAAAAAATACGGGCTGGCAAAGGCCAGGAAGCGTTATCAGTACTCGAAGCGCTAGGTTTACGTCCACATATTGAGAATGGATTTTTCAGGGAAGGCCTGTACCTTCCCTTTTTTTATCCCAAACTTCCAGGCGCCCTGTGTCCAGGAGGCATTTTCACGATAATTCTCATGCACTCTGCCCTCCCTGTTTGAAACACGTGTTCTCCCTTTCGTTGGGAGGCCGTCTGGATTGTAAATGGAGGATCTTAAATGTCTTTGAGAATAGCCATAGTCGGGGGATCAGGTTATACCGGCGTAGAACTCCTTAGGATCTTGAAAGGACATACTGGGGTGAGGGTAACCTGTGTAACGTCTAGAAAGTTTGCTGGTACAGGAGTTGCTTCAATTTTTCCATCCCTCCACGGCTATAATGACCTGCTATTTTCCGAGCCTGACCTGGAAGGAATTGCCAAGAAAAGCGATTTTGTATTTACAGCGGTACCGCACCAGGCCGCCATGGGCATAGTGCCATGGTTTCTTGAACATGGATTGAAGGTTGTTGATCTTTCAGCGGATTTCAGGTTGAGGGACGCCAAGGTCTATGAAAGTTGGTATCAGCCCCATAGCCATCCTGAATTGTTGCCCCAGGCCGTCTATGGCCTCCCTGAGCTTTATCGTTCCGAAATCATATCCTCAAGGCTTGTGGCAAACCCTGGTTGTTACCCCACCAGCGCCATTTTGCCCCTTGTCCCCCTGCTCAAGGAGGCAGTGATCGACTGGGACGGCATCGTGATCGATTCCAAGTCAGGGGCAAGCGGTGCAGGAAGATCTGCCTCCATGGCAACAATCTTCTGTGAGGTCAACGAGGGCTTCAAAGCATACAAGGTAGGGGAGCATCGTCACACCCCTGAAATAGAGCAAGAACTTTCCATGGCATCGGGAAAGGAGGTCAAGATCAGTTTCACCCCTCATCTTGTCCCGATGAGCAGGGGCATACTCACAACTATATACGCCAGGTTGACCAGTAAGATCTCCACGGCCGATGCCATCTCTATCCTGTCCCAGTACTATGATGACGAGATGTTCGTGCGTGTAATGAAAGAAGGCGTGTTCCCCAATGTCTCTTTTGTCCGCGGTGGTAATTGCTGTGACATAGCCGCAAGGGTAGATGAAAGGACCGAAAGGATCATCCTGGTATCTGCCATAGATAATCTTGTGAAGGGGGCCTCCGGTCAGGCGGTTCAAAACATGAACCTGATGGCAGGCTTTGACGAGGGCCAAGGCCTTAAAAGGGCAGCCATCTTCCCTTGATCCCTTTGCATCGGTAAGTTTGCAAGCTGTATAATCCAGGTCCAAGGGTCCAACCACGTAATCAAAATGGCACCTGCAAGGCGAAATATCAAATTGACCATCAGCTATTGCGGCACAGGATACCATGGTTGGCAACGACAGGCAGGGCACCTATCTATCCAACAGGTGCTGGAGGAGGCAATTGAAAAAATGACGGGCGAAAGGGTATGTTTGAAGGCCTCCGGCAGAACCGATGCAGGGGTTCATGCCCTGGCTCAAGTGGCAAGCTTTCGTACCGGGTCAGCCATTCCCTTGGAGGGATTCTTTAGGGGACTAAACAGTATCCTTCCTGGGGACATTGCGGTTTTGCGGGTAGAAGAGGTGCCGTGGAAATTTCATCCAATAGCAGACGCCCTTTCAAAGACATATTGCTATCATTTGATCTCTTCTTACTCTCCCCTGCCATTATGGAGAAAAAGGGCCTGGATTATGGACAAGGCCTTGGACTATGAGGCAATGGAGCAGGCTGTTGACTACTTTGTAGGTACACAGGATTTTTCTGCATTCATGGCCAGTGGTTCCAGCGTAAAAAACGCTGTAAGAACCATCTATTCATGCAAGATAGACGTGATAAACGGTCCACTATTTCCCCCCACTGGGGGTAGACATTTTCTTTTCACTATTGCCGCCAATGGATTTCTTCGTTATATGGTGCGAAATATCGTTGGCCTGGTCGTTGATATAGGATTAGGCAAGAGAAAGGTCGCAGATGTCGCGGCGGTCTTAGCCTCCAGGGATAGATCCATGGCCGGTCCTACGGCCCCTGCTCATGGTCTGTACCTGATGGAGGTGGTATATGATTCCAAACCTTCTGGTCTGCACGGGATGCCGATATAGGTTGGCCTGGCAGGCACGAAATTTCGACTGATAAGGAGAAAGCAGATGTCGTGGATTCCCACACTTGCAGAGCGCGTCAAAAATCTGAAACCATCCCCTACACTGGCCGTTGATGCCAAGGCCAAGAGGCTTAAGGCCAACGGTGTCGATATCGTGAATCTGTCTGCAGGTGAACCGGATTTTGATACGCCTGAACACATAAAGGATGCTGCAATAAGGGCACTACGGGAAGGATTTACGAAATACACGCCCGTGGCAGGGATTCCTGAACTAAAGGCAGCCGTGGCAGGAAAGCTTGAAAGGGATTACGGGCTCAAGTACGCGAATGGCGAAATAATGGCATCCACAGGGGGCAAGCAGGTTCTTTATAATATCGCCCAGGCCATCCTCGATCCAGGCGATGAGGTTATCATTCCGGTTCCATACTGGGTCTCCTATCCGGCCATAGTAGAGCTTGCCGGTGGTGTTCCGAGGTTCCTACAATGCGAGGCAGACAATGGATTTTCCCTTGATCTCAACGCCCTTGAGGGCATGATTACAGAAAGAACCAAGGCGCTTATTCTAAATAGTCCATCAAACCCAACCGGGGCCGTCTATTCGGCCCAGGATCTTAGGTCAGTGGGCGAGCTTGCCATCAAACATGGTTTCATGGTCATTACCGATGACATATACGATGAAATCCGTTTCGATGACCAGGGCCCTGATAATGTCGCTTCCATCGTGCCAGAGGCAAGGGATTACTGCCTCATAGTCAACGGTGTATCAAAGACCTATGCAATGACAGGGTGGCGCATAGGCTACCTGGCCGGCCCTGAGGCTGTCGTAAAGGCGTGTACGAAGATACAGAGTCAGAGTACATCCAACCCGAACTCGATTGCCCAAAAGGCCGCTGCTGCCGCACTATCGGGTCCACAGGAATGTGTTTCGAGCATGAGGGATGCATTCCTGGAGAGAAGAGATTTCATCATGAACAGGCTTAGCGGCATGACAGGGGTTAGCTGCGTGGAACCCAAGGGGGCCTTTTATGTATTCCCCGACATGTCGTCATATTTTGGCAGCAGCTACGATGGCACCTCGATTGATGGTTCCCTGGCACTTGCGGATTATCTATTGGAAAAGGCCCAAATTGCCTGTGTGCCGGGCATTGCCTTTGGTGATGATAGATTTGTTAGGTTTTCCTATGCAACCGATATGAATACCCTGAAGAAGGGGATGGACAGACTTGAGAAGGCACTCAATGAATTGAGATGAAAGGCCCTTGGACATAAAGTATATAGAGAAAGGGCTTGGCAGGCTACCAAGCCCTTTCTCTATAATTTTACCATGCCAGCAAGGGCCCCCTTTTAGGGGCCCTTGCTGGCTTCTAGCGCTCCTCTAGCGTCCCTTGGATGCGCGCTTGGCTGCCTTTAACGGGTTTATGGTCTTCCCTGTAGCATCCCTAGGCAGCTCAGGTTTTACATGTGTGGCAAAATTGCATATCCCCCTTTGCCATTTCATTTCTGGATGCGGGTAAACGGAGCAGAATCTTCCAGCCTCTGTTTTTACGATGCGTCCGCACCCCTCACATTTTTCAATGATTTCAAAGCAAGCACCGGCTACGAAGGTGCAGCCATGCTTGCCCATAAACTTGCAATATGCACCGGGTCTGTTGGTAGTACATTCCATGGTCGTTTCTCCAGATATTTCAGATTTCTTGCAGCTATCCTAGCCGCATCAATATAAACACAGCCTAGACGGTTTTCAACAACAATCCACCTCAATCCTTTTGTTCCCTGTGTTTCCATTTGATCAGTTCACCCACGACGCTTCCCAGGAATATCTCCGCTTCCATTTTGACTGGTACCCTGTATTGGTCGTTCGTAAACCATACGTATATATGCCCTCCCCTTTTTGTGCGAAAGACACCCTGCATCCTCTTCCAACGCGGCTCCACCTTTAGTGTATCGAAGGTGCCTGCTGGGACCTTTATCCTCTCCCTCTTGAGAGGCCTTACGCTCACCTCATCTACGTGTTTCCCATCCGTTGCTGTGAGTGTACACTCACTTGAAGGATCGCACATAAATCTATAGGCATATAGTATGGAGAAGGGGTCATATAGTGGTGGGGCAATTTTTATCTTCCCCCTGGGCCTTCCATTGCGCTCATATGTAACAATGTTAGTGGATGGATTGTATATTACCAGGTCCCGGCGTCGGTAGTGTCCCTCCCTTACCACTTTTTTGTAGATCAAGAAGTAGGTAAGGCCGGAATTTAATTCGGAGTAGAACCGGTCCCTTATCTTGAACAAATAATCTATGGGCCGAACGGTCCTTGCCGACATTTCCAATTTTATAAGATTGTCTTCCTCCTTTAAATGGATAGCCGCCTTACCCACGGCCAGAAGCCTGTTCCAGCTAAGGTGATAGGTGCAGTTTTCCTCTGCAGGAATGGATAGTAAGGGGCCCTTGGCCCATCCGCACCTTGCCACGATGAGGAATACATGGACCAGGAGCAGGATTGCAATCTGTCTAGATATGGGAATATCGGTTTTGAATATTTTGTGGTAGAATTGCCTACAATGCATTCATGTAACCTTTGGGGGCTAGCCCTCCTTGTACCATTTGTAGCCGCCGGGATGGCCGGGGTAATCGTTCCGGTAATCCCTGGTCCCCTAGTGTTATTCGTCGGTTTCTTGCTATATGGCTGGGTAACCGGTTTCGCTCACCTTTCCCTTGGCTTCTTCATCGGCCAATTCTTGATCGTACTTCTTTGTTATGCAGTAGATTTCCTCGCTTCAGCATGGGGTGCCAAGCGCTTTGGTGGTTCCAAGGCCGCTGCATGGGGCGCTGTCCTGGGTTCGTTTCTATTCTTCTTTGTAGGACCCCTAGGGCTTCTGGTGGGGCCTGTGGTGGGTGCGGTGATAGGAGAACTCATTGTGGGCCAAGAACTTCGAAATGCACTCAGATCAGGCTGGGGAAGCCTTTGGGGATTCCTTGGAGGTACTGTCCTGAAGTTTATCTTGATCATGGTGATGCTTGCCTGGTTCATATGGTCCATCAGGACGATTTGACATCCCCTGGCATATATGCTGACATAATTTTATCCGAAAATATATTTTTACCTAGCCATGTACAAAAAGGGCAAATTGTTTCCAGGGGGCGTGTTTTCATGCTTCGTTGTGCCAGCCCCGGAAATGACTGTTGCCGTAAAAATACATCCTTGTTAAGGGCAGGCAGCAACTTCAAGCCCTGGGGGTACAGCGCGGAGGTACAGGCTGCATGAAGGCTTGATACAAATTGAGCGAACCATTTATGGAGTAGATCATTTATTGTTGTTTCCATCATCGATTCCAAACAACTTGCATGTTATCGCGAGCACCTGGTCGCGTTCGTTTTCCGGCAGCCCCTTTCTAAGGCATACCACAGGATCGTGAAGTATTTTGTTTGTTATCGATTTGGTTAGTATTTCCAGGGCATCGCGTTGTCTTTGGGTAAGTTCTCCAAGCCTTTTCTGACTACGGGCCATCTCCTGCAACCGGACCCTTTCGGCCTTTTCCTGAAGTTTCTGAATTATAGGTACGACATCCAGCGTATCCATCCAGGAGATAAATTTTATTACCTCTGCCTCGACCATCCTTTCGGCCTTTTGTGCCTCCTTTTCCCTTTCAGCCTTGTTTTCTTCCACGACATCCTTGAGCTCATCAATATCGTACAGGTACACGTTATCTATATCGTTTATGGCTGGATCGATATCCCTTGGTACGGCGATGTCTATGAGGAAGAGCAGCCGGTGCCTCCTAGGGCGCAAAATCTTCTTTATCTGCTCCTTTTTCACTATGATGCCAGGGGCGCCGGTTGAACTTATTACGATATCGGCCTCTATCATGGCATCTTCTATTTCATCAAGGGAAATGGCCGCTCCGTTCAGTGATCTTGCCAATTCTACCGCCCTCTCGAGTGTCCTGTTAGCCACTATTATCTTGTCCACCCCATTTGTGAGTAGATGCTGGGCTGCAAGCTCGGCCATCTCGCCTGCACCTATGAGCAGTACCTTCTTTCCCGACAGGTCACCAAATATCTTCTTCGCAAGCTCTACCGCTGCATAACTGATGGATACGGCCTGGCTGGCTATTCTTGTCTCTGTCCTGACCCTCTTAGCAACAGAAAAGGCCTTATGCATCAACCTGTTCAAGATGAGGCCAGAGCTGCCTGCCTTGGATGCCATGCGATAGGCCTCCTTGAGTTGTCCAAGGATTTGGGGCTCTCCTACTACCATGGAATCGAGGCTCGATGCCACCCTGAATACGTGTCTTATGGCCTGCCGGTCCTTATATGAGTATATGGATTTCGATAGATCCACAGTGGACAGGCCGCCCTTTTCAAGCCATAACCTCTTGATCGTATCCGCTGCATCCTCATGGTTCTTCGAAGATGCCAGGATCTCCACCCTGTTACACGTGGATAGAAACACCGCTTCTTCGCAACAGGACAGGTTTGAAAACAATTCCAGCGGTGAAGGCTCGATGTCCTTCAAGGCAAGGCGCTCCCTGATTTCTACAGGGGCAGTTTTGTGGTTTACTCCCAGGAGGATGATCCGGGGTTTATTCGAACCAGGTCGCATATGAGTGGGCACCACTAAGGAGGAAACTTGCACCAAGGTAGGTAAATACAAGGGTGGCAAAGGCCACGATTGTCATGATTGCTGCTCTGCGGCCCCTCCATCCAACCGTCAGGCGCTGGTGAAGGAGGGCGGCATAAAGAAACCAGGTAATCAGGGACCATGTCTCTTTTGGATCCCAGCTCCAGTACGACCCCCAGGCCTCTTCGGCCCAGATGGAACCCGTAATGATGCCCAGGGTGAGGAGCGGAAAACCTATCTTAAGGCATCTTTCGTTCATGATGTCAAGGGTATCAAGGGAGGGCAATCTCTTGAAGATCCCTCTGAGTCTCTTTTTCTTGATCTGCCTTTCTTGGAGGAGATACATAATTGATAGACAAAACGCCAGGGCAAAAATGGCCTCGGCCAAGAGGCTTATCGAGGCATGTACTGGAAGCCAGAGGCTTTTCAATGCCGGTGGAAGTGGGATCAATCTGGCGGGTTGTATCGAGGAGGCCCCCATGGCCATGGTGGCCAGTGGGGCAAGAAAGGCGCCGAGGGATTTTATCTTGTAGCCAAGCTGTAACAGCAGGAAGACACCGACCATGGCCCATGCAAGAAACGAAAAGGATTCATGCAGATTGACAAGCGGTGGATGTCCTTCGGCTATCCACCTGAGCCCAATGGCCACCGTATGTGTGGCAAAACCAATAGTCAGAAACCACATGCATACCCGTTCGACATCTTTTCGGAGGGTAAGGATCTGGACTATGAAGCCGATACTACTGATCGCATATATTATCAGGGTGATCTGGAATAAAAACCTGTGCATTTAGTATAAAGACATCCTCTGGCCAGCCACAGGCCCCGTAGTAAGGCCCTTGCTGGGTTCCTCAACAGGTTATAAATCATGGGGCATACTTATAACATCGGCCCTTTTTCTCAAATTGGATACTATGTCACGGGCCCTTGGTCCTGCGATGGATACGGCCCACCTTTCCACCTCCTGCCATTTTGCCCCTTGTATCCAATCCGCCACATTCATATCAGCAAGACAGGAACAGATCCTTTTTCGTTCTTCCGGGTTGGCTGTGCTGGTGACGATCATTTCCCTTAGCATTCCCAAAAGCTCTGTATAGATGGCCCAATGTTGGCCAAAATCCCCCTCGATCCTTTTCCTGAGGCCTTTGGCCAGGGCAGGGCTCTTGCCACCTGTGGATATGGAAATGCACAAACTTCCCCGCCTCACCACAGAGGGCACTATGAAACTACACAGCTCAGGCTGATCCACCACATTACAAAACAGCCTCCTACCAGATGCCTCCTTGAAGACCTGTTTCTGCGTGAATGGATCATCAGTGGCAGATATTACCAGCCAAGCCCCATCCAGGTCCGAAGGAAGGAATTCTCGACGCCTCAAAAGGATTTTTCCCCTATCAGAAAGCCCTTCGATGGCCCTTGTAACCTCCGGGCTTATTACCACTACTTTTGCCCCAGATTCAACGAGGGAGTTTACCTTTCTTTCTGCAACCCTGCCCCCACCTACGATTACGACCTCTTTGCCCTCAAGATTTAGCAGGACCGGATAATAGGTACAGGGCCTATATCCTTCATGTGTCATATGTCCATATGTCCAGTTTTATAAAAAATTATCAGGAGAAGATACAGCGTGGCTGTACCCACACTGTATCCGCCCTCAATCCGTGTGGTGCACCTCAAGGATATGGGCTACATGAAAGCTTGGACGAGCCAATCGATCCATGAATCGGCCATGGAACCGGACCGTGGCTATTCAATGGAATCGGGTGATACCTTTTGTTCCCTGATTTCGATCCCACCTTCCCCAAACAATGTGGCCTTCAACCAACTGACGGCAAAGTCTAGAAGCGCAGCGTCATCCCTTTCTATTTCCTGTTGTTTTTCTTCAGAAACCACATAGATCTCAAGAAACTTGCTGCCAAAAACAAACCTCCTGAATGCATCGAGGTTGTAGGAGGCCATAAAAAACATCTGTAATGTCTTTTCCGGGATGGTAATGAACGGCCCCAAGGATTTTCTCTTGAGTACGATCTCTATCCAACCAGCATTTTTTTCATCATAGGGGACAACCCCTTGGTCCTCCCGCCATTTTCTCACCGTGGTTACCTGGGAAAGGCCATGTCCCAAGCAATGCGGTTCGTTTATCATGGCGAAGAAACGTTTGTTGGCCGCTTCGTCCTTGTTGTGGAAAAGCCCTGCCCCTATGGGATAGTACCTGCAGGCCACGGGCCTTGCCTCGTAGATACTGCAACCGTCATCAGTTAGAAATGGGCACGGGGCCCCGGCTTCCTCCTTGGGCTTTATAACAGGTATGGGTAGATCCGTTGCCTCGATTTTACCCAGTGTGGTATAGAGAAAGAGGAATTCATCCGACGTTAAGCCAAGAAATTGCTTCATCTGGATTACGTCGTAAGGGGTCAGGATGACGTGGTTTTCCTTGCAGCACTTACCAAAGCATGCAAGTTCCTTGTTGCATGAAAAGGAAAATTCGCTGTTCATGCCCAGCTTTACCGGAATTATCCGTTCTGTTTTGTCTTTAGGCCCATACATAGCTGGATTCCTTATGGTTTAAGTATGCCCTTGCCATTCGCTACTTACATTCGGCAAGTATACAATTTTACCAAACTTTCATGCGGCCAGCACCCTTTAGCCGCATCCCTGGATATGAAGATACAGCCCTGATAGGCTGCATATCCTCACGGTAATATACCTATATTAACAGGAGTTACAAGAAAAATGACCTCTAAAGATCCATCGGTGGATTCCAGCCCGGTGGCCATTGTAACCGGTGCCATAAGGGGAATCGGGCTCGCCGTGGCCAGGGAGTTGGCCTCATCGGGTGTAAGATGTGTATTGACCTATTATGATTGGTTGGATGACCTCGATGCCATGCACCAGGCCATGAAGGAAACAGGCCAGGATTACATGGCCGTACCTGTTGACCTGACCAAGGCCCATGAGGCAAAAAAGGTGGTTCAAGCGGCCCTTGAAGGGATGGGAGGGGTCCATGTACTTGTCAACAATATAGAAAGAGGAGGATGGCCCATCGTCCATGGTCCGTACACGGAGGAGCAATGGAACCTTGAGTTCAAGACGACGATTACAGCAAAATGGTATTTGTTTCAGGAGGTGCTCCCTGTTATGAAATCACAGGGTACGGGTTCAGTGGTGAACATATCCTCTATCTCCGCCCTGGCAGGCAGGAGTGGTCCGGCAGCACCGGTATTCAACGATTGTTATAGTTTCTCAAACAGGGCTGTAGGATTGCTTACAGAGACCTGGGCCAGGCAAGGGGCGCCTGAGATCCGGGTCAATGAGATAATGTTGGGTTTTGTTGAAACACGCCATGGGCCCAAAACCCGTGGATGGGGGCTCCTTTCTGCATCCCAGAGGGCAGCCATATGTGGCCACACCCTGTTGGGCCGCATTGCCACGCCCGAGGAGGTGGCCAAGGTTGTGCGTTTCGTGGCACTTGAGGCCTCTTTCATGACAGGGGCCTTGGTACGGGTTGATGGCGGCTATATCCTTGGCGGGGACAGAACGGAACCCATGCCAGAAGGTGTAGTGAGACCCGATGAACCGGTCTTTGGTGGATCAAGACCGCCTGGCTGATACCTGCTGATCAAACCACAGAAGATGGCATGAAGATCCTGGTATAGAGGTTTTGGGCATAACGGTCCGTCATGCCGGCTATAAAGTCGCATACCCTTCTTTCAAAGGGTATGTCCTCCCAGTAGGAGGGAATCTCTTCCTCAAAAAGCCTGGTGTTTTCCCTCAAAAAGGCGTTCTTGTGCTTCAGGAAGTATTCGTAGAGGTCAAGGAGTATTCGCCTTGCCTTTACGAATTCGTTGTGCACCTGGGGAGATCTATAAACGTTGTCGTATAGGAAGGCCCGAAGCTTCATCATGGTCTCTAGCATCGTGGGACTTATATCCAGTATCATCTTTCTATCCTCGATTCGGGTACTAGCTATAACGTCCTTGATCATGGCGGATATGCGGCTACCATGTGAATCTCCAAGCACCTCTTTGCATTCGATTGGTACGTCTGATTCACCTATGACTCCACTCCTTATGGCGTCATCCAGGTCATGGCTCAAATAGGCAATCACGTCAGCTATGCGCACCAAGCGGCCTTCTACTGTATTGGCATTCTCGTTGGGCTTCTTGGGGATGATGTCACCAAAGCCCTTGGAGTGCTTCAGGATGCCATCTCTCACCTCGTAGGTAAGGTTGAGCCCCCTACCTCCATTTTCCAGTATGTCCACCACCCGGAGGCTCTGCCTGCAGTGTGAAAATCCCCCGGGTACAATCTCATTCAGTATGGTCTCTCCAGCATGTCCAAATGGAGTGTGGCCTAGGTCATGTCCCATGGCTACCGCCTCGGTTAAGTCTTCATTTAAGCGGAGCGCCCTGGCAATAGTTCTTGCAATCTCAGCCACTTCTAGTGTATGAGTAAGCCGTGTCCGGTAGTGGTCGCCCATGGGCGATAGGAAGACCTGTGTCTTGTGCTTGAGGCGACGAAAGGCCTTGGAATACACTATTCTGTCGCGGTCCCGTTGAAATGGGGTACGTATGGTGCAGGGTTCAGACGGGCGGCGGCGGCCCCTGGTCTCTGAACTGAGACATGCCTGGGGACATAGGAATAAACGTTCCCGTAGTTGAATTTCCTCTCGGATGTTCTTAGGCTTTATCGCATCTTCTGCCTTTAAGCCTGCTGCAGCATACATAATTTAGGTTATAACCACGATTAATTGCCGAGGCAAGCACCATATGGATAAAGGGCATTGAAAAAAGACCTTTTGCCAGCAAGGTTAAGCGCTCAGGTTACATCTTTACTATAGGGGCATATCTTGGGTACACCTGCATGGGTATATGGTCACAGGGTAGAAAGTCCAATACTGCCTTGGACACATGGGGTATGCCCAGGTGTCTTCTATTTTGTATCCTGGCACCTAATAACCGCCTATAGGCAGTGGATTTTGCCTTTTAGATGTTCTTGCCCATGTTAGTTGGTTAGGTCTCGTTGACCTGGTTATCCTTTAAAAAACGCATTATCGATCGGGCGGCGATTTTGCCCTGGTAAGAGGCCTTTGCAACGGTCTGGGGACCAAGAACATCATCACCCCCGGCAAAGATCCATGGAATCGAGGTCTGAAGGGTATCCGGATCGGTTTCGAAGGTTCCCCATCTTGTCCGTTTGACATTAAGCCCCTTGGCCGCTGTGTCATCTACCATCTGGCTGATAGCAGGTATAATGGCATCTGCCTCGATCATGAAATTCGATCCAGAGATTGGAATGGGCCTGCGCCTTCCCGATGCATCGGGCTCGCCAAGTTTCATCCGGATACATTCGATCCTGTCGAGCCTTCCTTCCTTACCATGTATAGCCACTGGGGCTGCAAGAAATTCTATCTTTACCCCCTCTTCCTCCAGATGATGTATTTCGGTCTTCGAGGCAGGCATCTCCGCCTTGGTACGCCTGTAGAGGATGAAGACGTCCCTTGAGCCGATCCTGAGCGCGGTCCTTGCCACATCGATGGCCACATTTCCTCCCCCTACAACTACTACCCTATCGCCTAGTTCGAGCCGTTCTCCAAGGTTCACCCTGCGAAGGTAATCCACCCCATGGATTACCCCATCCATGTCCTCTCCTGGGATATTTAATCTTCTGCTGCAATGGGCCCCTACCCCTAGGAAGACCGCATCAAAGCCCTCTTCCTTCAATTGGTTAAGGGTCTTATCCTTGCCTATTGTTACGTTGTTTTTTATCTTGACCCCACAGGCCCTCAATGCATCGAATTCAGCATCCGTAATCGCCCGGGGTAGCCTGTACGGTGGGATTCCCACGCTTAGCATGCCACCAGGGACCGGCAAATTGTCAAAAATAGTGCAACTTACACCCTCATGGGCCAGGTAATATGCCACGGTCATACCTGCTGGACCGGCACCGACAATAGCCACCCTCTTGTTGATGGGCAGTGCACAAGGGGTCATTAGATTCTTGTTGTTTTCCACCATCCAATCGACGATATAACGCTCAAGCATACCTATGGCCACGGCCTCCCCCTTCTTTGCCCTTATACAATGACCTTCACACTGGAATTCCTGAGGACATACACGGGAACATACTGCAGGAAGCGAGCTTGTTTCACGGATGGTCCAGTATGCAGACTCAATATCACCTTCCCGCAAGAGCCGGATGAATTCAGGGATATTGTTGTTGAGCGGGCAGCCCTTTCTACAAGTGGGCTTTTTGCACTGGAGACACCGGTTTGCCTCTGTATTTGCCATGTCGGCATCGTAACCCTTTATCACCTCTTTGAAATTCGTAATCCGTTCTTCTACTGGCAATTCCACCGGGTTCTGCCTGGGTATGGCCATTCTTTCTTTTAGGTTCAAAGCGTACCTCCTTGTTGACATCTGTTGTGTTTAGCGGAATCATGGGATCGGTAAGGGATTAAATTTAACCATTCACATCCCTGCGCGGTTTCAATTTTTTTAAGCAGCCTTAGCTGCTTCCCCATGGGAAGTAGATAACAGATATTCTTTATCCTGTTCAACCCCTGGTTCTAAGGTCTTTTGAGGTTCATAATATGGAAGGCAAGGGATTTTGTGCAAAGGACAATGTGGAAGTAGATATGAAGAGGGGCTGCAGACACCCAAAGGATTATTGTCAACACCGTCAAGCATGCATTATCCATTTTATGGATCAGGAAAGGCGCCGTGCCCATGCGGGTAAAGATTCTGACAGGGATATTGACCAGGACAAGATGTGAGGATCCTCCTTACAAACGATGATGGAATATTTGCCCCTGGCCTTTGCGCCTTGTACGAGGCCTTGAGAGGAAGGCATGAGATCCACGTGGTAGCCCCTGATAGCGAGCGTAGCGCCGTTGGACACGCCATAACAATAGCGGACCCGCTAAGGGCAAGATCGATGAAAAGGGCCGGCCTCCATTTTGGCTGGGCCATTAGCGGAACCCCTGCCGATTGCGTCAAGCTTGGTGTCCATGAACTGTCTCTTATACACATCT
>WFZW01000127.1 GCA_015489365.1 Deltaproteobacteria bacterium
AAATAGGGCCTTGGTACGATCACTTGGTCGCCGGGCTCTAGGATCGCCTTGAATATGATGTTGAGCCCCCCGGCAGCGCCGCAGGTCATTATGATTTCCTCTTCGGAGACAGGTACCTGGTGTTCCCTTCCCACGAAGCCTGCCACCTTTTTCCTGGTCATGGGGATGCCGGCATTGGGCATATAGGCGTGAACGCCAGGTGATCTGTCCGAGGCCGCCACTTCCAGGGCCTTCTGGAAGGCATCAGGCGGTGCCAGATCAGGGTTCCCAAGGCTGAAATCGCATACCTTGTCTGCCCCATATTTGGTCTTGAGGCGGGCCCCTTCCTCGAACATTTTCCTGATCCATGAGGATTTTTCCATAAATCCAAGCATTTTTGAGGAGATAGTAGTGGTATTAGATTGGTCCATTGTTTCTTTTCTCCCTGGAATAACTATTTTAGCGTAACAGATCGGTATTTATTAAAGACTTTTTTGCCATGGACATACATAAATTTTTCTTCATGCTCGAGCGGGCACGAAGAAGGTTCTAAATGTCTGCGGCAATGTGTTGACCGCAGGAAAGGATTACGTATATTTGGCCCTGGCCAGTAGGTCAGGAACAGTTGTCTCCTGTACCCTTTTGTAGGCCGTGGCTGAATAGATACCCCCTGGAAGTGAAAAGGGTTGGCCTTGAAGGAGAGGCCTATCAAGAATAGATGTAGCATGCCATAGGCAAATACGCTATAAGGTCTTTACTATGAAAATACAGATTGCACCATCAATTCTTTCCGCGGATTTTTCAAGGTTGGCAGAAGAGATACAGGCAGTTGAACGTGTGGGTGCGGACCTTATCCATGTAGATGTGATGGATGGCCATTTTGTTCCCAATATTACTATTGGGCCCCTTGTGGTCAGGTCATTAAGGCCGGTTACAAGATTGCCCTTGGACGTTCATTTGATGATAGAGGAACCTGCCAGATACATAGATGACTTTGCACAGGCAGGCGCTGATTGGATATCGGTACATGTGGAGGCATGTGTTCACCTACACAGGACGGTTCAGGCTATAAGGGCCCTTGGGATAAAGGCCGGGGTCGTGCTCAATCCGGCGACGAATCCATGTGAACTGGAATACGTGCTTGACGATCTGGATTTTATACTCGTCATGGGAGTAAATCCGGGCTTTGGTGGACAGGATTTTATCCCATCGACATTGGAGAAAATCAGGGCCTTGAAGGAGATGTGCCGCAGAAAGGACAGGATTGTTCCCATAGAGGTAGATGGAGGGATAAATCCTGGAACCATAAAGGAGGTGGCTGCAGCCGGTGCGGATATATACGTGGCAGGATCGGCGGTATTTGGAGCCGGTAGCTATGAAGAGGCTATCAGGGAATTGCGTTTTTTGGCAAACGGAATCAAGACCTCGGGGATTAAATAAAGGCAATGTGGATTTGCAAGGTTGAATCCACATCTTTAGGCAGCATGTTGCCTGGATATGACGCCGCGTTTTTTATGTTATACCCTAATCGGTTCCCTTTTGGGTCAATTGCGGGCATGCAAGGACAAAGAGCAGAGATTCCCAGCGGTACATTTTAATACATTGTTGTGTCTGTCCCGGGAATGCGGTTACCGCAAAAATCCATCCTGAATCAGGGATGTATCTTCATACCCTGGGGGGGGTAGCGTAAAGGATACGGGCTGTATGAAGGTTTGGATTTAAAAAGGGGGGAAGCACCCCCCTTTTTTAAAATCTAAAGGGATTAACAACCTTCTACAGCGGCCGCCCTCTTGATCTTGATTTTTACGTTGTCACCAACCTTGGCCTTGCATTTCCCCTTGATCTTGACGACCATTTCCTTCCCTTCCATCTTGACGACCTGGCCCTTACAATGAGCAGCGAGGCTGACTCCAGACATACCAAGTGTAAAAAGTAAGGCTATAGTGAGTGATGTAATCTTCTTGCGCATATTTCCCTCCTTGTTTTTTGGGTCACCAGGCGTTAAATAAAAGACCTTGGCGAGGCTTATCTTGTAACATTTTTTACTATACGAGTATAGGTCCTGTGTCAAGCCTTGATTTTTTATTCGAAAATACATTTTTTTTGATTGGCCATGGACACACAAGGACATATACGGACAAAAGGTAAAATGTTTTCAGTGGCGTATTTTCATACTTCGTTGTGCCCGCCCAGGGAATGGCAGTTACCGTGAAAATATGCCTTGGCTAAGGGCTGTATTTTTTTTCATTTCCAGGGGAGAGCAGCACGGAGGATACGGGCTGTATGAAGGTTTGGGATAAGGGTTTGATGTTAAGAGGGTGTCTGGTAACCATCTGCGCAATCCGAGTTGATGGGCCAGGTGCCAGGAGCCAAAACGAAGAAGATGATTTGTTCAGGCACTCAGTTGATGGCCTTGATTGATACCACAGACCATGAAAACAAGGGCAGCGGATTGAGACTAATACTCGATTTGGCCGTAAAGCTCAATAGTGCCTTTCTCAAGGCAAGCCAACTTGATGATATCTTGAAGGCCGTCTTGGTGGGGGTGACCGCTGGTGAAGGGCTTGGCTTTAACAGGGCCTTTTTGTTTACGATAAATGCAAAGGGAAAGAAAATCGAAGGCAAGCTTGCCATAGGTCCGTCTAGTCCGGAAGAGGCAGGTGTGATATGGGGCGAAATCTCCCAGAAAAGGCTTTCCCTCTTCGAGATCCTCGATAACGTCCGTGATGCATTGTTTGATCCCAACCATCCACTAAATCTGTTGGTAAGGCAGGTGGTCGTGCCATTGACCAATACGGAGCACGTCTTTGTCAGGGCGATCAAGGAAAGGAACGCCTTCCACGTATGTGATAATGGAGCACCTGATGCGCTGGATCTATCCAGGGCATTTTGCGAGGATGTATGCAATATCTTGAATGTAAAGGACTTTGCTGTTGCGCCCCTATACACTCAGGAGGAGGCATTCGGGTTGATAGTTGCAGACAATGCCATTACCCATGTACCGATCTATGCAAGCAATGTGGAGGCACTGCATCTTTTTTCATCCCTGGCCTCTATGGCCATATGCCAGATCAACATGATTGCGGCGTTGGAGGAGAAGATTGCCCAGTTAAAGGAACTTAATGCCATAGTAGAAAGGGACAAGGATGCATTGATTGAGGCAGAAAGATACGCTGCGCTTGGCCGTATGGCCGATCAACTGGTCCACGAAATAAGGAATCCTGTTTCTGTGATAGGTGGGATGGCAAAGATCTTACAGCGAAAGGTAGATAACCCTTCACTCAGGGCCTATGTAGATAATATAGCCAGCCAGGCAGGAAGGTTGGAGCAGATTCTGTCCGAGTTGCTCGATTTTTCCGTCCGGTTGCAACTAAATATTGAAGATGTGTATCTGTATCAGTTGGTTAATGCCTCTATAAATCTCTTCCATGGAGAGATCGAAAGACACAATGTGGCCTTACATGTTTATATGCCAGATGAGGAACCTGTAATCAAGATAGACAGACTGGTATTTCAGCAGGCCTTCATGAACATACTCAAAAATGCCATCGAGGCCATGCCGGACGGAGGCATGTTACTTGTAACCGTGGATGTTAAGGATAATATGGTTGAGATCCAGGTTACAGATACAGGGCTTGGTATTGCCAAGGGTCATCTCGCCAAGGCGGATGAGCCGTTTTTTACGACAAAGACCCATTCCATGGGCTTGGGGTTGAGCCTGGCGAAACGCGCTATAGAAAGTCATGGCGGTGCATTGTGCCTTTCCAGGAATAAATTCGGCGGTACCACTGCTTCCATAACCTTGCCCCTGTGAACCCGATGGACTTGCGATGGAAAAGATAGATTATCTGGTCGACACCCATGCCCATTTGGATATGCCTCCACTTAATGGTGAGATTGACAGGGTACTTGATAGGGCAAAGATCAATCAGGTGGGGCAGGTGATCAGCGTGGGTATTGATTTGGACAGCTCGAAAGAGGCAGTCAGGATTGCCGCAGAATATGAACCGGTATTTGCCGCCATTGGTATACATCCCCATGAGGCCAAAAATGTCCAGCAGGAGGATTTCGAAAGACTTCAGGGTATGGCCTCGCTACAGGAGGTGGTGGCATGGGGAGAGATCGGTTTGGACTTCTTCAAGGAATATTCCCCACCTGATATGCAGCGGAGGGTTTTTGAAGAGCAGCTCGATCTGGCCACGCGGGTTGGATTGCCGGTAATAATCCATGACAGGGACGCCCATGATGCAGTCGTGGAGATATTGGGTAACTATGCAGGCCAGGGCCTGAAAGGGGTTTTCCATTGTTTTTCAGGCGGCATGGATCTCGCTAGAAAGGTCTTGGATCTTGGCCTTTATATCTCTATTACTGGGGTAGTTACCTTCCCCAAATCCAGACAATTGCAGGATGCAGTCAGATATGTTCCGATTGACCGCTTATTGGTGGAGACGGATTCTCCCTTCCTGTCCCCTGTGCCCTTCAGAGGGAAGCCAAATGAGCCGGCCAGGGTGGCAATCGTGGCAAAGACCGTTGCACATCTCAAAGATTTGAGTATCCAGGAGGTGGCCCATTGGACGACAGCCAATGCAAGGGCCCTTTTCGGACTGCCGCGGATCTGATATTGGCCTCTGCCTCTCCCAGGAGAAAGAGGCTACTGTCTGGGTTGGGGATCCGATTCAGGGTGCTCGTAAATCCGGAAGAGGAACCACTGCCGACCGAGGATATTATCCCCGAGGATTTTGTCCTTGGGAATGCGCGGCTTAAGGCCTTGGGTGTAGGGAAAAGATATCCAGGTTCAGTCACCCTTGGTGCAGATACGATAGTGGTGTCAGATGGCAGGATATTGGGAAAACCCAGGGACCATAAAGATGCCTTCGAGATGCTTTCCGGCCTGGTAGGAAAGACACACGAGGTAGTCACCGGATGCCATATTTGTTGGCCATCAAGAGAGATTAACATAGATATGATATCAATGACCAGGGTCAGTCTTTCTGTATACGGTCAGGACGTGATCCGGGCATATGTGGCCACTGGTGAGCCGTTGGACAAGGCTGGCAGCTACGCGATTCAGGGCATAGGGGCATTCCTGGTGAAATCCATAAGAGGGTCCTATACCAATGTGGTCGGATTGCCCATGAATGATGTAGTGAGGACGTTGATGGATATAGGCGTTCTGGAGACGAGGATTTAGTAGATGCCTTGCTTGGAATTTCAAGAGATCAACCGGCGGATACGCGCTGCTGCCCAGAGGGCCAATCGTTCTCCTGAGGATATAAGGCTGCTTGCAGTTACCAAGACAAGGTCTCCGGATGTGGTTAGGAGTGCATATGGCTGTGGACAGCACCTTTTTGGAGAAAATTATATCCAGGAGGCCGTTTCAAAGTTATCTAATCTTGAGGACCTGCGCCCCTTCACAAGATGGCATTTCATAGGGCATCTTCAACGAAATAAGGCCAAGTTGGCAGCCGATTTGTTCGATTGTGTGGAAACAATTGATTCCATAAAATTGGCAAGGACACTGGATAGACACAGTAGGGCGTGCGGAAAGGTCCTTGACGTGCTGCTCCAGGTGAATATTGCAGGTGATCCGGCAAAATCGGGCCTTGCTCCAGGGCAGTTGCCTGAGATTCTAGAAAACATATTGGATCTTGAAAACATACGGGTAAAGGGCCTCATGACGATTCCCCCCTGGTCAACCGAGGCAGAGGGGGCGAGAAGGTGGTTTCGCGCCCTGCGTGACCTCAGGGATGAAATGGTCCGGGAGTTTGGGGAGGATTGCGGGCTTAGGGAGCTTTCCATGGGCATGACCCACGATTTCGAGGTGGCAATCGAGGAAGGCGCTACCATAGTTCGTATAGGAACGGCCCTGTTTGGTCCCAGAAGGTGAAGGAGCAAGGACAAAGGATATGTACGAGGTATTCATAAAGACCCATTTTTCATCAGCCCACTTTTTGCGCAATTATCCAGGCAATTGCGAGCATCTTCATGGTCACAACTGGGAGGTTAGGGTTGCCGTCAGGGCCGGCAGTCTAAATGGTATCGATGTGGCCATTGATTTTAGGGATCTTAAGAGGATAGTGGGGCAGATAATGTCTGAACTTGATCATATCAATTTGAACGATCACCCAGCCTTTCAGGACCATAATCCCTCATCTGAACGCATCGCTGAATATATCTATGACCGCGTGAAGGAGGAGCTTGGTTCGTTCCCACATGTTTCCATGGCCAGTGTCACGGTTTGTGAGACACCCAAATCGGGCGTGACCTTTTCAGAAGATTAGAGGGCCTTGATGCCGTCCCGATTGAAGGTTTGCGAGACCTTCCTCAGTATCCAGGGTGAAGGGGCCTTGGTAGGTTATCCATGTTTTTTTATCAGGCTTACCGGCTGCAATCTCAGATGCACTTACTGCGATACTAGTTATGCCTATCACGAGGGAGAGATGCTATCGGTGGATTCGCTGGTGGAAAGGGCCATACAAAGCAGGGCCTCCCTAGTAGAGATTACCGGTGGGGAACCCCTGGTACAGGGTTCTGTATACCGCCTTATGGAGCGTCTTGTCGCGGTTCGTAAAACGGTTCTTCTCGAAACCAATGGGAGTATTGATCTTTCTATGGTACCCAGAAGGGTGATTAAGATCGTGGACATGAAGACCCCTGGAAGCGGTATGGATAGGCATTGGCATCGTAATAATCTCAGGTGGATAGGGGCCAAAGACCAGTTGAAATTTGTTATTACCGATCGCTATGACTATGAATGGGCTGTCAGGCAGATCCAAAGGTTCCGGCTTACAGATTTTACCCAGGTCATCATTTCTCCATGCTGGGGGCGTCAAGATCCGGCTGAGCTTGCCAGGTGGGTGGTGGAAGATGCCAAAGATGTGCGTTTTCAGCTACAACTCCATAAGATCCTTTGGGGTGACAAAAGGGGCGTATAGAGAGGCCATGGGTATGGATGGTAAATTTTAACATTATTTGATCTCCAATCCTTTGAGGTGACCAGACCTTATTTTATTGGGAAGGTTAGGCCTTTTTTGTACGTTTTGGTAGTAACTATTTGAATCTACAAGTATTTTTTTGAAATTTGATGCAATTAGAATAGAGGGGAAGCACTTAATTCATCGGTAAGGTTACTGGTAAATAATAAGAGACAAAAAAGACAAGCTATTCAAAAGGCGTTGACAGAATTGACCAAATAATGTAAAAGCTTCCAGTAGAATTTTCTGAATGGTGCTTCATTTTTCTTAAGCTCCTAGATTTATTGGTTGTTTAGCCTTCGGGGGGAAGGAGAACAATATGATTACACTTGATTGGTCATTCTGGGCTCAGCTGATCAGTGCCCTGATAATGATGGCGCTCCTGAATTCAATGCTGTACAAGCCGATGAGGCGCATGTTGCAGAAACGTGAAGAAAAGATGTCCACGATCCGCAGCGACGTGGAGAAGTTTGAGCGAAACGCCAAGCAGCTTCTGGAGAATTTTGAGAAAAAGATGAGTGAGGCCAGGCTTGCTGGCAAAAAGGAGATGGAGAAGCTAAAGGATGAGGCCAGGAAGACGGAGGGTGAGTTGATGGAGGCCGCATCCAAGGAGGCCCAAGAAAAGAAATCGCAATTGTTGGCAGAGCTTACCAGCCAGATCGAGGCAGCTAGGAAGGAACTTCAGGCCAAGGCCGAGTCCTTCGCTGTTGAGATCGCCCAAAAATTGCTGGGGAGGGCTGTATAATGTCTTGTCGCCTTCTACGCATATTCCTAGTTTTGGTCGCATGTTGTTCATTGATGTTCATTTTTGTCCCTGGGACGCTCTGTGCTGCTGCTGAAAACGAAATGGGCACCCAGGTCTCGGATATGCACGGGGCCGCTGATGCGGCAGGCGGGCATATGGAGGCTACCCATAAGGCAGGGCATGAGGAGCACGGGCGTTTTGGTATTACCCATACCCAGTTGATGAACTTTATATGGCACTGCTTGAATTTTACCCTCCTGGTCATCATCCTTGTAAAATTTCTCAAAAAACCTATTGTGGATGCCCTGCATGGGAGGACAGAGTCCATTAGGGCGGCCTTTGACGAACTGGCGGCCCAAAAGGCTGAGGCCGAGCGTCAATATGCAGAATATGAACGTAAGTTGTCAGGTATGGATGCCGAGGCCGACAGGATACTTAAAAGTTTTATAGAACAGGGACAGGCAGAGAAGGAAAAGATAATTGCCCAGGCCAAGGAGACGGCCGAAAGGATCAAGGCTCAGGCAGAATTCTATATTCAGCAAGAGTTGGAAAAGGCCAAGACCGAGTTGCGTGAAGAGGTCGCTGATATGGCGGTAAAGATGGCCGAGGAATTGGTGAAGAAAAATCTGACAGAGCAGGATCATCATAAGCTCATCAGTGAATATCTTGAAAGGGTGGTGCAAAAAAATTGATAAGCACAGTATTAGCTAGAAGGTATGCCAAGGCCCTTTTCGCTGTGGCCAAAGAGGAAAAGAGCCTGGAGGCCTACAGCAAGGCGATACAGGCAATTGGTACCTTATTAGCAGAAAACCCGGATGTGGAATCGGCTCTGGAAAGCCCGGTGGTCTCTCCTGAGATCAAAGAAGAGATCGTGGAGTACATAATCAAGGCGATCCAAGTAAAGGAACCGCTGGCAAATTTTCTCAGGCTTTTGGTGGAGCGGCGACGGATTCAGCACCTGCGAATCATTGCGGAATCCTTTCAAGAACTCATGGATGAAGAGATGGGGGTCATCCGGGCAAGGGTTGTAACGGCTGTGCCGTTACCGGCCGAACTCAAGAAAAAGGTGGCGGAGGTTTTATCCAAAGTTACGGGGAAGACGGTTGCATTGGTGACGGAAGAAGACCCCACCATCATCGGCGGTGTGGTAGCCCATGTCGGCGATATGGTTTGGGATGGAAGTATAAGAAGCCAGCTTCAGGGCTTTAAAGAATCCATAGGGAGGGGCGAGATAGGATAATGGCACAGATAAAGGCATCTGAAATAAGTGATATCATAAAGAAAAAGATTCAGGAATTTGAGAAGACCGTAGATCTGGCTGAAACAGGCACCGTGTTATCGGTCGGTGACAATATCGCCAGGGTCTATGGTGTGCGTAACTGTATGGCCATGGAACTCCTGGAATTTCCCGGGGGGATTATGGGTGTCGCCCTGAACCTAGAGCAAGACAACGTGGGTGTCGCCGTCATGGGTGATTGTGCCAAGATCAAGGAAGGTGATCTGGTCAAAAGGACGGGAAGGATTGCCCAGGTTCCAGTAGGCGAGGCGATGCTAGGGCGCGTGGTCGATGCGCTTGGTAATCCGATAGATGGCAAGGGCCCAATAAACGCGAAGGAATTCCGTAGAATAGAAGAAAAGGCCCCGGGTGTTATCGCCAGAAAGCCTGTGCATGAACCGTGCTATACTGGCCTTAAGGCAGTCGATGCCATGACCCCTGTTGGAAGGGGCCAGAGGGAGCTGATAATTGGAGATAGGCAGATAGGCAAAACGGCCATCTGTGTCGATGCCATTATCGCCCAGAAGGAGACCGATGTCTATTGTATCTATGTAGCCGTTGGCCAGAAGCAGGCTACAGTAGCCCTGGTGGTCGAGGCCCTCCGCAGACATGGTGCCATGGATTACACCACGGTGGTTGCGGCAAGTGCAAGTGAGCCTGCATCCCTTCAATATCTTTCGGCGTTTGCAGGTTGCGCCATGGGGGAATATTTCCGGGATAATGGCAAGCACGCCCTGATCATCTATGACGATCTATCAAAACAGGCGGTTTCCTACCGCGAGCTTTCACTCCTTCTTCGGCGTCCTCCAGGACGTGAGGCATATCCAGGCGATATATTTTATAACCACTCCAGGTTGCTGGAACGCGCCGCCAAGCTAAACGACGACCTGGGGGCGGGAAGCCTTACTGCCTTGCCCATCATTGAGACCCAACAGGGTGACGTTTCCGCTTACATCCCAACAAACGTTATTTCGATCACAGACGGGCAGGTATACCTTGAGCCTTCCCTGTTCTTTGCAGGGGTAAGGCCGGCTATCAACGTAGGTCTATCCGTATCGCGGGTTGGTGGTGCTGCCCAGGTAAAGGCCATGAAACAGGTGGCTGGTACCCTAAGGCTCGATCTTGCCCAGTACAGGGAGCTTGCCGCCTTTGCCCAGTTTGGAAGCGATTTGGACAAGGCTACACAGCAGCAGTTGAATCGTGGTGAGCGCCTTGTGGAGCTCCTCAAGCAACCGCAATATCAACCATTGCCCATGGAGAAGCAGGTGGTAGCCCTTTTTGCCGGTACCAAGGGCTTGTTGGATCCATTGCCGGTATCCTCAATTCAAGAGTTCGAAAAGGAGCTGTATGACTTCGTGGAAAAGAAGCATCCAGAGATATTTTCAGAACTCAAGGAAAAGGAGGTTATCAGCGAGGCACTTGAGAAGAAGATGAGGTCCGCAATAGAGGAGTGCGTCCAGGAGTTCAAGACGACTCATAACCTTTAGCAAAAGAGGGCTGTTGTTAGATGGCTTCACTAAAGGATATTCAGCTAAAGATCGTCGGTGTCAAAAAGACCGAGCAGATAACCAAGGCCATGAATATGGTCGCTGCCGCAAAGCTTCGTGGCGCACAAAGCAGGATGGAGGAGTTTCGTCCATATGCCGAGAAATTCGGTTCTGTCATGGGGGAGCTTGCTGGTGGAACGAATCCTGCCTCTTTTCCCTTGATGGAAATAAGGGAGAATATCAAGAAGGTGGCATTGGTTATCGTAACCTCTGATCGCGGCTTGTGCGGGGCATTCAATGCCAACATAATCAATGCCTCTGAAAAATTTTTTGCAAGCCAGAGTGAAAAGGGCAGGCAAACCGCTGCAATCTGTATAGGGCGCAAGGGGAGTTCCTACTTCGAGAAATCACCGGTCGAGGTTATTTACAAGATGACCGATTGTATGGCCGATATACAGATGTTCAATGCCAAGCAGGTCGGCCAGAAATTGATTCAACTCTTTCTAGATGGTGTGATAGACGAGGCACATGTGATCTATGGCCGATTTATCAATGTGGCCGTTCAAAAGCCGGCTATAAGACGTCTTCTCCCCATAAGCCAGGAAGGCCTAGAGGAAGGCGCCGAGGCAGAAAAAGAAGGCCCAACTGCAGCGTATATCTATGAGCCAGAGCCAGAGGCTATACTTAATCAATTGATGCCTATGTTCATAAACGTGCAGATTATGCATGCCATGCTGGAGACGGGTGCCAGCGAACAGGCAGCCAGGATGACGGCCATGGATAATGCGACCAGGGCTTGCAAAGATATGATCGAAAATCTGACATTGGCCTATAACAAGGCCCGTCAAGGTGCTATTACGACAGAGCTTATGGACATTGTTGGTGGTGCCGAGGCCTTGAAGGGCTAAATGACGCGATTTTAACCGGGATGACAAAAGTTTCGTGCCAATATTGGCGCGGTGGGAGGTAAGGAACATATGGCAACAGAAGCTGCACAAAATGTTGGGAAGATTGCTCAGGTGATCGGTCCGGTTATCGATGTTGAGTTTGAACCAGGCCACCTTCCTGAGATTCTTAATGCTTTATACGTGACCAACCCGGCCATCAATGATCAGGAAGATAACCTGATAATCGAGGTGGCCCAGCATCTTGGCGATAATCTGGTGCGTTGCATCGCCATGGATACAACGGATGGTCTTGTAAGAGGAATGCCAGCCAAGGATACCGGGGCTCCCATTATGATTCCGGTGGGAGAACCTGCCCTTGGTCGTATCATGAATGTGGTTGGTTGGCCAGTGGACGGGCTGGGTCCCATTGAGTCCAAGACTAAGTATCCTATTCATAGGCATGCCCCTGAATTTGTCGAGCAGGATACCACGGTCAAGGTGTTGGAAACAGGGATCAAGGTCATAGATCTCCTGGTACCGTTCCCCCGTGGCGGTAAGATGGGTCTGTTCGGAGGGGCCGGCTGCGGCAAGACGGTTATCATGATGGAGATGGTTCACAACATCGCCATGCAGCACGGTGGTATATCCGTTTTTTGCGGCGCTGGCGAGAGGACCCGCGAAGGAAACGACCTGTACCTGGAGATGAAGGAGTCTGGGGTTCTTCCCAAGGCGGCGTTGGTCTATGGCCAGATGACCGAACCACCGGGAGCCAGGGCAAGGATCGGTTTGACCGGGCTCACTGCGGCTGAATATTTCCGCGATGAAGAAGGTCAGGACGTGTTGTTCTTCATAGACAACATATTCAGGTTTACCCAGGCAGGTTCAGAGGTCTCGGCGTTGCTTGGACGTATTCCATCCGCCGTTGGTTATCAGCCGACCTTGGCCACTGACCTTGGTGCATTGCAGGAACGTATTACCTCTACCACCAAGGGTTCTATTACAGCGGTGGAATGTGTTTATGTTCCGGCCGACGACTTGACAGACCCGGCACCGGCTACCACGTTTGCCCACCTGGATGGTACAGTGGTTCTGAGCCGTCAGATCGCCGAGCTTGGTATCTATCCTGCGGTTGATCCACTCGATTCTACATCCCGTATCCTTGATCCAAACGTACTTGGTGAAGAACACTACTTTGTCGCGCGCCAGGTGCAACAGACGCTTCAGAAGTACAAGGACCTGCAAGACATCATAGCCATACTTGGCATGGACGAACTTTCAGATGAGGATAAATTGGTGGTCCAGAGGGCCAGGAAGGCGCAAAGGTTCCTTTCCCAGCCGTTCCATGTGGCTGAGACCTTTACAGGTATCCCAGGCAAATATGTCAAGGTTGAGGATACGATAAAGGGATTCAAGGAGATTCTGGAAGGGAAGCATGATGACTTGCCAGAACAGGCCTTTTACATGGTGGGCACCATTGAAGAGGCCGTAGAAAAGGCGGCCAAGGGTTAAACGATGCCTGCCGGTGTGTTTCTGGTGTAACGGTTGCTGAAATAGGATATTACCATGGCAAACAAATTGATCCTGGAGGTAGTGACCCCAAGCAGGCAAGTCGTTAGCGATGAGGTTGATCTTGCTACCGCTCCTGGTACGGATGGGGTCTTCGGCGTGATGGCAAATCATGCACCGCTTCTCGCAACGCTACAGATAGGTGAGATGCACTATGAGAAAGATGGAGAGGTGGTGCGTCTCGCTGTAAGTGGCGGTTTTTGCGAGGTTTCCAATAATAGAATGACTATACTGGCCGAGGCGGCCGAAAGATCCGAGGAGATTGATATCGACCGGGCGTTGAGGGCCAAGGAGAGGGCCGAAAGAAGGCTTCAGGAGGCCGAGGCACGCAAGGCAGAGATAGATCTTGCCAGGGCCAAGGCCGCGATGACCAGAGCACTTGTACGGCTTAAGATAGCACAGCAAAAGCAATCGTAAGAATTTTCGGGTTGTGAGGGAGTTCAATTGGGGGCGAGTTGATCTTGCCCCCTTTTTTTATCCAAAATACCTGCCTTCCTTGGATAGCTTACCGTAATAATACAGGGTCATAGGGTGGTATCTTCATGTACTAGGGGGACAGCACCAAGGTACGGACCACATGAAAGTTTGGATGGAATGATGAATGTTGCAGGACTTGTTTTGGCCGCCGGCAAGGGAACCAGAATGAAGTCCCAGGTTCCCAAGGTGATGCATGGACTCCTGGGTATCCCCATACTTGGGCACGTCCTTGCTTTGCTCGATTCCACTGGTGTTGAGGATGTTACCGTGGTGATTGGCCATGGTGCCGATATCGTCGGGGCCTTTGTTAAGGAATATGGGGGTAATGTGGCGGTCCAGGAGGAGCAACGGGGGACAGCCCACGCGGTGCTGGCCGCAAGGGATGTATTGAAAAAGTTTGATGGGGATGTATTGATACTTTGTGGGGATACCCCGCTGTTGAAACCGGGTACACTTTCCGGTTTCATTGAGGCCCATCGGTCGTCCGGTGCCATCATTTCAATTTTATCATCAAATTTTTCAGATCCTACCGGTTATGGTCGTATTATCAGGCACAGGGATAATCCTGCTTCGGTGCGGGCAATAATTGAAGAGCGTGATGCAACGGATGAACAACGCAGGATAAGGGAGATCAATACCGGAAGTTACATATGCAGCAGTCAGTTTTTATTTGATTCCCTTGGTGAGATCGGGTGCGATAACGTACAAGGGGAATACTATTTGACCGACATCGTGGAACTGGCCGTGAGGAGAGGAGAAAAGGTGAGTGCTATTTGCTCTGCCTCCGAGGAGGAGGCCCTGGGTATAAATTCGCGGGCAGATCTTGCTAGGGCAGAGAGGGTATTGTTGAATAGGCTATTGCACAGGTGGATGTCCGAGGGAGTGACATTCGAGCTTGCTGAATCAATATACCTGGAACCCAGGGTAAAATTGGAGCGGGATGTTGTCATAGGCCCTCATTCGGTCTTGAAGGGGAATACTATCATTAAGAAGGGGGCCGTCATCGGGGCCTTTTCTTACCTGGAAAATGTAACCGTTGAATCCGGTGTTACCATTTCTCCCTACTCCATTTTAAAGAAAAGCAAGTGTCCTGCACAGTAACCGGACAGGACATGAGAGGGCGATTTTGGCGCCTTATCCCATGGGTGTTCTACCTGACAAACCGTTTGTACAGGCGTGAATTCGCCTGAATCCATTCGCCCAAACTTCCATGCGGCCCGTACCTTGGTGCCGCACCCCCAATACATGAAGATACAGCCCTAGATTCCGTATTTTCACGGTAACTGTCATTCCATGGGCTAAATACGCCTCTGGAAACATCTTATCTTTTTTTCCATACCCAACAGGGCATGCAAAAGTTCCAGATGTGAAACCATAACCGATAGACTGCTATATACATGGGCCGTGAGTAGGGATCAAAGGGCAAGAGGGCCATCATAATCATAATAATATCCGATGATCCTTCCCCGCCATATTCAAAAAAGCAATTGGATTTAGCTGAAATCATTTGCTATTCTTGGTGCATTCACTATAAAGGCGAGGCAAGGGAGAAGATCATGCAACCTTTGATCAAAGGACATGGAGGCCGCTGTTTCTTAATCCTCTTCTTATGCACGACCGGCATCTTGTTAATCCATGGAGCTTGCTGGAGTCTCAACCTGTATCAAAGGGACGGCATGAGGCTGGATACCGATATTGACCTGGCAGCTAGGTACGAATACTGGAAATGGTTTTCACCAAAAAAACAGGCAACTGACCGAAACCGCTACGATTTCTTTTTTACAAGATCCAGGTTGGATATGGATCTTTCGAATCAACACCTGAACGTCTTTGTCCAGCTACAAGACGTTCATATGTGGGGACTGCCGGACAAATCCATATCCTCTCCTCCAGCGGGTCCACTTGGCGGTGGTGCCATCTATTTCGCCCATGGCCAGCAGAAAGACTACCACAGCACCGCTATACGACAGGCATATATAAAAAGCAACAGGCTGTTTTCAAAGGGGCCTTCGTTCAAGATAGGTCGCTTTGACTATACAGACGGGCTTGAGGTCACCTACAGCAACAAGAAACTGTCCTGGATCAAGAAGATGAGAGTGGCAGAGCGCCTCATAGGCCCATTTATCTGGTCAAGCTTCTGGCGAAGTTTTGACGGCATGGAGCTATTTTTGGACACCGATCCTTTAAATCTCACTGGCATGGCCACCCATCCGACACAGGGCGGATTTGAAAACGATACGCAAACCACGATCCATGACATAGATCTTGCCACCCTTACCTTGACGTTAAGGTACAATACCTTAATAAGGAATAACGAGGCCCGCATCTTCTACTTCTATTATCAGGACAAAAGGGACGTGCCCAAGGCGGACAACACACCTGCTGGATCTGACCTCGATAGCGGTAACATCATCATACATACGATAGGGGCGCATCTGCTCGGCATCCACCCCGCCTTGACAGGTACCATTGATTGGTTGTTCTGGGGCGCCTACCAGGCCGGCAGATGGGGCAGGCTCGATCATCAGGCATGGGCCTTGGCGGTCGAATTCGGCTATCAGTTCGATCACACCAGATGGCGTCCCTGGATAAGGACTGGATATGCGGTTGGCTCCGGGGACGCAGACCCAAACGACGGATGGCATAATACATTCTATCAACTGGTGCCAACCTCGCGAAAATATGCCCTGTTTCCATTCTATAATATGATGAACAGTGAAGACCTGTTCATCCAGGCCATATTGAAGCCATCCACAAAAACGACCATAAGGACCGATCTTCATCGCCTAAGGCTCAATGATGCCTCTGATCGTTGGTACATGGGAGCAGGCCCTACCCTTGAGTCAGGAAGGATCTTTGGCTATATAGGCCGTCCCTCCTTTGGGGACCATGATCTGGGGGTACTGGCTGATATCACCCTGATCTATCACCACTCACCCCATCTTTGGTTTACCGCCTATTATGGTCACGTGTTTGGGCAGGATGTGATCAAGAACATCTATCCCAGGGATAGGGATGCGGACTATGCATACCTTGAAATGGGATTGAGATTCTAGGGGAAAAATTCACGAGGATCGTCCATGAAGAAGCGTCTGGACTCACCGGAAAGAAGGGAATTCATAAGATCATACACGGCGGCTGCACTGGCGGCCGCCCTACCCGCCTGTACCCCTGAGGCGGGACTGTTCAGAAAGCCGGATCTCAGGGTATGGTCTTGCGGCGGACTTGCCGAGGCATTCATCCTGGCAAACAGATGTTACGAGGAAATGACCGGTACGAAGATAGGCTACACCGGGGCCTTTGCCGCTGCCCTTGGCGACAGCCTCCTGAAGGGTGCCAGCACCGATGTGTTCGCAGGTAGGGTGCTGAAATTGGCAAAGAAACTCAGGGTCAAGGGAAAGATGTCCTATTTCAAGCCCCTGTGCTTCACGGAGTATGTCATAGTGACGCCCCTTGGGAACCCGGCAGGGATCAAGGACCTAGCGGATCTGGCAAGGCCAGGGGTAAGGGTGATCCTTGCTCCTGGCGCATCACCCCCGGGTGGCAAGGCGGTTCTGGCCCTTTTGAAAATGGCAGGGATACGGGATAAGGCCCTTGAGAACACCGTGGTAAGGGGAAGTTGTGTCCAGAGGATCATGAAGGATGTTATCCAGGGGAAGGGGGATGCAGCCATAGTCGAAAGGCGTCTTACCAGGATACCGCGCTTTGTCGGCAAGACTGAGATCATATCCATACCCGAGCGGTATCAACCGCCTCCTCCGCTCACCTTTACGGTCGGTGTGATGAAATCCGCAAGCGACAGGGGGGCAGCGGATCGATATGTGGAATTCATCACATCAGAAAAGGGGCAATCCTTTTTCCATAGGCAGGGATTTATTCCCGCCATATCGGAGAGGGGGAAAATGCTTATTGAACGCTTTGGAGTAAAGGATGTCTAGGCTACGATATCTGAGGATCTGGAGACGCGGAATCCAGTTGTCCATGCTTGCCATGCTTGGTCAGTGGTCCTTTTACGGGATCTTCAGGTGCCCGTTTCCCGTCCCGTTTGTCTCCTGTACTAATTGTCCGGTGATTACCTGCCAGGGAAGACTGGCAAGCCTTTTCTGGGGCACCTGGGGACTGATTCTCTTTTCAGGACTGGTCTTCGGTAGGGTCTTTTGCGGTTGGGCCTGCCCGGGAGGGTTCGTCTCCCAAATGATCGGGAGGTTGCTTCCCCGAAGGGTCCGATGGAAAGATGGGATCAAGGGGGCACATCTTGGAAAATATATTGCACTTGCCGTAATCCTTTATCTATGGCTCGCAATATCCAATCCCAGATGGGCCGTTCCTATTCGTATCGGTGCCTTCATCGAATCCGTGGAATTGACCTTTCAGAATGCTGGTCCCTATTGGTTTACAAGGACGCTTACGGTCCTCCTGTTCCTGGCAATCGGTTTATTCATCTCAGGTGCGTGGTGCAGATATGCATGTCCCACGGGTGGACTACTGGAACTGCTGCGTGCCTTTTCCCCCCTTCGTATCTACAAGACCGATGTATGCAACAACTGCGGCCTCTGTAAGGACATATGTGAAATGGATACGATGCCAGGGGAGGCGAACTGCACCAACTGCACGGAATGCATCCCTGCCTGTCCAGGCAAGGCCATAAAGATAGGTCGCCATCCGTAGATATCAGCCTTGAGCAGCATTAGTAGTAACCGCGTCCTATCCATAGTCAAAGACTATGTTCCGGTCCTTAATCATAAAATATTCCGATTTGACTTGATAACTATACCCTTTATTCTAAACTTCCATGCGGTCCGTACCTTGGTGCCGCACCCCCAATACATGAAGATACAGCCCGTAGACTCTGTATTTTCACGGTAAATCGAAACATGAGACACAAGCTTATACTACCCACATGAAACGACGAGAGGACATAAGAGCATGACTTATCTGCATCAATCAAGATATTGAACCGGAAATCGGTGGTTACCGATTGGCCTGGTGCAGGCTGTAAGTTCTGATTGCCTCTCCCGATTACCTGCCTTCTGACCCTATTTTGACCCTTGCCTCATAAGCTTCCCAACAGGGGCCAAATGGCCGGTAAGACCGGAAGAGGCCCCGGGGATCTGAAGCTGTCTTCCCTTATGGACAGGTTCAAACCCTGCTGCATTATGTCCTTGAAGTCCTGTGTAACAAGGATAAGACATTATGGATACCAATATCTTCAAGTCTACAAAGGGCCTGGTTGGCTCAGTGCTGGTGGTTGGCGGGGGTGTTGCAGGCGTTCAGACCTCCCTTGACCTCACAGGGCTCGGATACAAGGTCTATCTTGTGGAAAAGAGCGCTGCCATAGGCGGTGCCATGGCGAGGTTGGACAAGACCTTCCCCACCAATGACTGTTCCCTGTGTATCCTTGCCCCCAAACTGGTGGAGGCAGGAAGGGACCCCAACATCGAGATCCTTACCAACGCGGAACTGGTCTCCCTGGAAGGAGAGGCGGGGGCCTTCAAGGCGGATATCAGGTGCAGACCCCGTTTCATAGACGAGGAGGCGTGCACGGGTTGCGGCCAGTGCAGCCTGTATTGCCCAAGGGTGATTGCCGACGACTACAACGCGCGACTGGATATCAGCCGGGCAGCCCACATCGATTATCCCCAGGCCGTGCCCACTAGCTATTACATAGACGCCAAGGCATGCCTACGTGTCAATTACGATACCTGCGGCCTGTGCGCCTCTCTCTGCCAGGCCAGGGCAATCCGCTTTGACCAGGAGGAAGAAATCAGGCGTCTTGATGTCGGGGCCGTGATACTTGCGCCCGGTTTTGGCCGGATCAACGAGGAGGTCTTCAGGAGGTATGGATGGGGCAGGTATGAAGACGTCCTGACTGCGTTTGAATTTGAGCGGCTCATGTGCGCGAGCGGCCCAACCAGCGGCTCAATCGTGAAGATCTCGGACAGGAGCCATCCGCGGCGCATTGCCTTTCTCCAGTGCATTGGCTCAAGGGATGTCACCTGCGGCAATAACTACTGCTCATCGGTCTGCTGCATGTATGCCATCAAACAGGCCACCATGGCCAGAGAGCACCTCCCGGAGGCGGAAATCACCCTCTTTTACATGGATATCCGTACCCACGGCAAGGGCTTTGACGCCGCAAGGGAGCGCGCAATCAGGGAAAACGGGTTCCGGATCATCTACGCACGTCCACCCAGGGTGGAAGGGATCGATGGGATGCTCTTTCTTACCTATGTCACCCCAGAGGGAAACCATGTCAGCGAGGCCTTCGACATGGTTATCCTCTCCCAGGGACTTGAGGCCCCTGAAGGCGCTGAAGGACTAGCAAGGGCGGCCGGGATCGACCTGAATCCCTACGATTTTGCCGCCACCGGCATCTACGCCCCCCTTTCCACCTCCAGGGCCGGCATCTATGTGATCGGGGCCTTCCAGGGGCCGAAGGACATCCCGGACAGCGTGACCCAGGCAGGGGGGGGCCGCGGCCCTCTGCTCCGGTCTCCTCCGGGGTGCCCGCGGCAGCCGGATAGTCACGGCTGAATATCCGCAAGAGAGGGATATAGCCGGAGAAGAGGCGCGGATCGGCGTCTTTGTCTGCCACTGTGGCACAAACATCGGCGGGGTCGTGGATGTGCCATCGGTGCGGCAGTACGCGGCCAGGCTTCCAGGGGTGGTATACGCGGCGGACAATCTCTACACCTGTTCCCAGGACACCCAGAGACATATCGCGGAGATGATAGACAGGCACAGACTGAACAGGGTGGTCGTGGCGGCCTGCACCCCCAGGACCCACGAACCCCTTTTCCAGGCCACGCTCCGGGCAGCCGGACTCAACCGTTCACTCTTTGAGATGGCCAATATCCGGGACCAGTGCTCCTGGGTCCACATGAACGAACCGGAAGCGGCCACGGAAAAGGCCAAGGATCTCGTGCGCATGGCAGTGACAAAGGCCGCCTACCTGGTCCCTCTGGCCGAGCAGTCGCTGCCGGTTACCGGATCGGCCCTTGTGATAGGCGGCGGGGTGGCGGGCATTACCGCGGCCCTGACAGTAGCGGACCAGGGTTATGAGTGCGTGCTGGTGGAACGGGGAAAGGATCTGGGGGGACAGGCGCTGAAGCTCACTGCCGACCGGAACGGGCAGGATCCCAGGGAAAAGGTTGCGGCCCTTATCAGGCAGGTGGAAGGGCATCCCCGCATCAGGGTCCTTAAGCGCGCTGAAGTTTCGTTGATCTCAGGCTACGTGGGCAACTTCACCTCTACTGTCGCCACTGATTCAGGAAACCAGTCAGTCAAGCACGGCGTAACGGTGCTGGCCACCGGTGGGCATCCATATTGCCCTGGCGGGCGGTACCTGTACGGCAAGTCCCCCAGGGTAATGACCCAGTTGGAGCTTGAGGCAAGACTTGCCTCTGATGACCCCCTTCCACCGGATGCCGGGCAGGTCGTGATGATCCAGTGCGTTGGCTCCAGGGGAGAGGATCTCGCCTATTGCAGCAGGGTCTGCTGCGGACAGGCGCTCAAAAACGCCATCAGGCTCAAAAGGGCCAGGCCGGACCTCGGAGTGGTCATCCTTTACCGGGACATGCGGGCCTATGGCTTTCTGGAAGACGACTACCAGGAGGCCAGGCGCATGGGCGTCATATTCCTGCGCTACAGCCCCGAGAGACCTCCCCGGGTCCTGGAGGAAGAGGACAGGGGCGGCACGCTCACGGTAAGGGCCTGGGACCCTCTCATCGGAGAAGATGTTGAGTTCAGGACAGACATGCTGGTGCTCTCAGTGGGCGTGGTGCCGGAGGACCAAAGGGACCTTGCCGGCATGCTGAAGGTGCCGGTTACGGAAGACGGATTCCTTCTTGAGGCCCATGTAAAGCTCCGCCCGGTGGACCTGCCCGTGGACGGCGTATACGTCTGCGGGCTTGCCCATTCTCCCAGGTCTATTGACGAATCCATTGCCCAGGCACAGGCCGCGGCAGCCAGGGCCTGCCGGTCCCTGGCGCGGGGGAGCATCGTGCCAGAGCCCATTGTCTCCAGCGTGGACGAGGAAAAGTGCGTAGGATGCGGGGCCTGTGAACGGTTTTGCCCGTACAAGGCCATCCGGCTCCACAAGGAGGGGAAAAAATGCAAGGCAAGGACCATAACCGCCTCCTGCAAGGGGTGCGGGATCTGCGCATCCCGCTGTCCCACAATGGCCATAGACATGGGCCGCTTTACCTGTGAAGGGATCATGGCCCAGATTCACGCCTTTAGCGAAAGGGAGGAAACCAATGGCAACCAATAAGTATGAACCCAGGATCCTGGGATTTCTGTGCAACTGGTGCTGCTACACCGCGGCCGATTCCGCGGGAGTTGGCAGGTATCAATATCCCCCGAACCTGCGGGTCATCCGCATCATGTGCACCGGCAGGCTTGATCCCTCTTTTCCGCTGGAGGCGCTGGCTACCGGCGCGGACGGCGTCTTCGTGGGCGGTTGTCACCCTGGCGAATGCCACTATCAGGATGGAAACTACCACGCGCTGGTGAGCGCCGCCCTGGTCCATGAAGGCATGGAGATGCTGGGGGTGCGTAAGGAACGTTTTCTCATTGACTGGGCCTCAGCCGCGGAAGGCCCCCATTTTGTCAAGATAATCACAGACTTCACCCGGCAGGTCACAGAGCTTGGCCCCCTGGGTAAGGCAGAGGGCCGGGATGCCAAGCGACTGCGCAGGCGTCTTTCCATGGCGGCCGCGGCGGCCAGGGGCAGGAAGGTGCGCACAGGGCTTATAAACGCTGCCAGGGAGATGATGAAGGGCCGGGATTTCAGCAGGGAGGGCATCGCCGGCCTTGTCCGGGATAAATGCGGCCGCTCCCTTGAGACCGCGTTGGGAGACAGGGCAGGACGATGAAAGACGCAGGCAGGAAGGTCACCATCTCCATTGACGGAAAGCGGATAACCGCCGCGCGGGGGACCACGGTGATGGAAGCGGCGGACAGGGCCGGTATCCACATACCGCGCCTGTGCCATCTGCCCGGAAAGGGGGAACCTGCCAGGCCATGCCGCCTCTGCACAGTGGATGTGGACGGGAGAAAGGTCAGGGCGTGCGTCACCGAGGTCTGTGAAGGCATGGCCGTGGTTACGGACAGTCCAGGCATCTTTTCCTACAGGAAGAGTCGTCTTGAAGAACTTGCCTCCATACACTACGGCGACTGCAAGGCCCCGTGCAGCCTCGCCTGTCCCGGGGGAATAAACGTCCAGGGCTATGTCAATCTCATCGCAAAGCGGGAATTCGGGGCGGCGCTCAGGCTCATCAAGGAGAAAAATCCCCTCCCTGTATCAGTTGGAAGGGTCTGCCCTGGTTTTTGTGAGACCAGGTGCAGACGAATCCTCCTGGATGAGCCCCTGGCTATCAATCACCTGAAGAGGTTCGTGGCGGATTATGCCAGGGAATTTGGTTTCAAAGACGAGGAGATCGGCGAGCCTACCGGCAAAAAGATAGCCGTAATCGGCGGGGGGCCGGCAGGCCTTTCCTGCGCATATTTCTTGAGGAAACAAGGGCATGGTGTCACCATCTTTGAGGCAGAGGACAGGCTGGGCGGACTTTTACGCTACGGCATACCAGGATATAGACTTCCGAACAAGGAGGTGGATGGAGAGGTACAGACTGTCCTGAACCTGGGGATCCAGGCAAGGCTGAACAGCCGCTGGGGTAAAGATTTCAGCCTCCAGGATCTAAGGGACAAGGGCTTTGAGGCCATATTCATTGCAACCGGCCTTTCCGGTCAGAAACAATTAGAGATAGAGGGCGCCGGGTGCGCCATCTGTGCTCTTGCCTTTTTGAAGGAGGTCAACCAGGGTGGCAGGCCTTCTATCGGTGCCGAGGTCCTGGTCGTTGGCGGCGGTGATATTGCCGTTGACGCGGCCAGGAGCGCAAGGCGCCTTGGCGCAAAGCAGGTAACGGTGGTCTATCCAAGGTCCAGGGTTGAGCTTCCCGCCCATCAAAGGGATATCGAAGAGGCTGAAAGGGAAGGGGTCCAGTTTTTCCTCATGGCCACTCCAATGAAGATTATGGGAGAGGGTGGGAGGCTCAAGGTGGAGTTGGCGCGGACCGTATTGGATGAACCTGACCAAAGAGGCATCCGTCACCCTGTCCCCATGCCGGGTTCACGTCTCTACTGGACGGGGGACACAATCATTTCGGCCCTTGGCCAGGAGGGAGATCCCGGTTTTCAAGCCTACGGGGAACTTGAGGCCTCCATCCAGCTTACCCCCAAAAAGACCATAAAGGTCCATCCGGGCACCATGAAGACCAGCGTGGAAGGCATCTATGCCGGGGGGGGACCTGGCCACCGGCCCAAGGACGGTAATCCAGGCAGTGGCCGGCGGCCGGCGCGCTGCGGAGGCCATCCATGCATATCTCATGCAGGAAAAGGTCGGGACTTTCGAGCCCCGTTTTAATTTTACCAGGGGAAAACGTTTTGAAGACGTGGATATGCACAACTTTGATGGCTGCAATATCCAGTTGAATGAGACCATGCCCTCAAGACCGCCTGAGCACAGGCTTGGGGACTTTGACGAGGCGGAGCTTGGTTTTTCAGAGGAGATGGCGGTCAGGGAGGCCCGCCGCTGCCTCCAGTGCGGCTGCCTTGGGCTTTCAAAGTGCACCCTTAGAGAACTTTGCATTGGTTACAAGGTCAAGGCAAAAAAGGCCGGGAAGAGGCTCAAATACAGGGTTGATAGCCGCCATCCATTTATAGTGGTGGATGCCAACAAGTGTGTTGGCTGCTCAAGGTGCGAGAGGAGTTGTGCATACGGGGCATTGGAATTGCGCATCAGGACAGATCAAGGCACACAAATTATAACCAGTCTCTCTATAGGGTTTAATGAGAAATGTGTCTCCTGCGGGGCCTGCGTGGATGCCTGCCCCACCGGGGCGCTCACCAAGAAGGGCCTCTATGTCCCGCTCCTTCCGGGAGCAGCAGAGGTGACCCAGAGCGTCTGTACCTATTGCGGGACCGGGTGCAACATAAATATCCACGCCAGGCACGACGTGATCCTTGAGGTAAAGGCAGACCCGCTCCAGCCCCCCAACCACGGCGACCTCTGCGTAAAGGGCAGGTTCGGTTTTGATTTTTACCGCCACCCGGACCGGCTCACCCATCCCCTGGTGCGGATGAGCCGGGATGAGCCCTTCCGGAGGGCCTCCTGGGATGAGGCCATCTCCCTTGCTGCCGGCGGGTTTGCGAGGATCAGGGATGGCTACGGCCCGGAGGCCCTCGGGGTCGTCACCTCGTCACGGTGTGAGAACGAGGTCAACTACCTGGCCCAGAAGCTCTGCCGGGTGGTCTTTAGGAGCAACAACGTGGACAACTGCGCCAGGGTCTGCCACGCCCCGTCGGTCAGCGGGCTGAGGATCGCGCTTGGAAGCGGCGCGGCCACCAATCCCCTGGAGGACATCGAGAGGGCGGAGGTGCTGTTTGTCTGCGGATCAAATACCAGCGAGGCCCATCCCGTGGTGGGCGTGAAGGTGCGGCGGGCCGTCAAGGAGGGGGCAAGGCTTATAGTCATTGATCCAAGGAAGACCGAAGTGGCTGCCATGGCCCATGTCTGGCTTCGGTTGAGACCGGGGACCAACGTGCTGCTTCTCAACTCCATACTCCAGGTGATCCTCGAGGAGGGACTTGAAAACAGGGAGTTTATCAAGGCAAGGACAGAGGGATTTGAAGGTCTTTGCCGCCACCTGGAGGCCTTTTCCCCAGAGGCCACCCAGGTCGCCACCGGGGTCGCGCCTGCGCTGGTAAGAGAGGCGGCACGCCTTTATGCGGGCACGGACAGGGGGCTGATCCTCTACGGCCTCGGGGTGACGGAACACAGAAACGGGACCAGGGGGGTCATGGCCCTTGCAAACCTGGCACTTGCCACGGGAAACGTGGGCAGGCCAGGCGCCGGCATCTGTCCCCTCAGGGGACAAAACAATGTCCAGGGCTCCTGCGACATGGGGGCCCTTCCCTCTGTATTTTCCGGATACCAGGACGTCAACGATCCGGCGGTCCGGAAGAGGATGGAAGAGGCCTGGGGAGTGGAACTCCCTGCCTCTCCCGGCCTCACCGAGGAAGAGATGTATGGCCAGGCCAGAAGGGGCCGGTTCAAGGGCCTTTATTGCATAGGCGATGACCCCCTCCACACCCAGGCCGATCTGGCAGCGGTCCGCGAGGCATTTAAAAAGATGGACATGGTGGTCGTCCAGGACATATTCATGACCGAGACGGCCAGGATGGCCCATGTGGTCCTCCCCGCGGCATGTTTCTACGAAAAGGACGGGACTTTTACCAACGCCGAACGGAGAATACGGCGTATCAGAAAGGCGGTTTCGCCCCCGGGCGAGGCCCTGCCGGACTGGGAGATCACCTGCCGCCTGGCCACTGCCATGGGCTACGCCATGTCCTACCATGGACCGGCGGAGATCATGGAGGAGATCGCCGGGTGCACCCCGTCCATGGGAGGCGTCAACTACAGGCGGCTTGAGGGTCAGGGCCTCATATGGCCCTGTCCGTATGAAGGCCATCCGGGCACGCCGCTGCTCCACCGGGATGCCTTTACCAGGGGAAGGGGCCGGTTCTCGGCGCTCAGCGATGTAAGGACCCTGGAAACGCCTGACGAAGACTATCCCCTGGTGCTGATAACCGGGCGCAGACTGGCCCATTACAACAACGGCTCCATGACCAGGCGCTGTCAGGGCCTGTTGACGCTTGTCCCTGAAGAGACAGTGGAGATCCACCCACGGGATGCCTCACGCCTGGGCATTGAGCAGGGCCAGATGGCCCTTGTCCGTTCCCGCCGGGGGGAAGTGGAGGTCAGGGCCAGGGTGACGGAACGGAGCCGGCCCGGCACGGTCTTCATGGGCTTTCACTTTGACCGGCCCCTTACCAACCTGCTTACCAGTCCTGGCCTGGACGAGATCGCCCTCACGCCTGAATACAAGGCGTGCGCAGTGGCGGTCCTGCCCGCGAACAAGGGCGGATGAGGCCTGAAATCAACAGTGGGGGCGATGGTACTGGTGTGCCCCGCGGGCTGCAAACCCGTTGGCCCTGTCTAGTAAACAGGGAGGAGGTTCGATTCCCCTCGCCCCCTTTAGTTTTTGATGGCAAGCCGCGATGGCCGATACATTAATCATAGGCACGGCAGGCCATGTGGATCATGGCAAGACCTCTCTCATAAAGGCCCTTACAGGTATTGACCTTGACAGGGACCCGGAGGAAAAGAGGCGGGGGCTTACAATAAACGCGGGCTATGCCAGCCTTGAAATGGATTCAGGCCTGGTATTTTTCGTGGATGTCCCGGGTCACCAGGCCTATCTGAGAAACACCATTCGTGGGCTCTGGGGGGTAGAGACGGCCATACTGGTGATCGCCGCGGATGAAGGAGTCATGCCCCAGACCAGGGAACACCTGGCGGTACTGGAAATTCTTGGCGTTTCAAAGGGGATAGTCGTGCTTACAAGGGTCGATCTGGCGGATGAAGAGGTCCTTTGCATGGCGGAAGACGAGGCAAGGGACCTTGTCAGGGGCACCTTCCTGGAGGCGGCCCCGGTTATCCGTTTCTCTGCCAGGACCGGGCTTGGGAAGGCCGAAGTAAAAACGGCTATCAAGGGGTTGTTGTCCAGTGCCCTGCACAGGAACGTGGACAGACCGTTCATGATGCCTGTAGACCAGGTGTTCACCGTGGACGGATACGGGACAGTGGTGACCGGCTCGGTGGCCTCGGGCAGGATCCATACCGGTTCGATGGTTGAGATATGTCCAGGGAAAAGGCAGGACCAGGTACGCCTGCTCCAGGCGGGCGGCAAGCCGGTCGAGGCGGTGAGGGCAGGGATGCGGGCCGGGATCAATCTCAGGCTGACCGGCCATGGCCAAATCGCAAGGGGTATGGTGCTCGGAGGACCTGGATGCCTGCGTGAGGGGAGATTTGTAAATCTGGAACTCCACCTGCTGGACCACCTCAGAGAGCCTTTAAAAAATCATGCCGTGGTGCGTGTCTTCTGCGGTTCCTCCCATGCCATGGCCCGGCTTGTCTTGATGGAAGGCGAGGTCCTCCTGCCAGGCCGCAAGGCCCTTTGCCAACTGAGATTCAAAGGAGATATCGCTGCCCTCCCCCTTTTCCCCCTGGTGATTTCCAGCCTCTCTCCTGTAAGGATCCTGGGCGGCGGGCCGATCCTTGAGATCTCAAGGCGCAAGTGGCGGAAAAAATACAGAGAAAAAGCAGGTTACCTGAAACTGCTTTCTTCCGGGCGCCTTGGTGACATAGTGGTGGCGATCCTCAAAAACAGCCCTGGCAGGCCGGTTGATCCCGCTGAGATAGCCATAACTTCCGGTCATTCCCTGGTGGATATGGAGAGAGAAATCAGGGCACTTCTGAACAAAAGAGAACTCTTGTATGTTGGTCAAAGGGTTTATCTTTACCGATATTTCAAAGAGATAACAGACAATGCCATAAGGGCTGTCTCCACGTATAACTGCCAGAGGCACGAATTCCCTGGTATGCCCATTGAGGAGATACGGAGCAAGTTCCCCGTTTCTGATGAGGGCTTAAAGGATGCGCTTATAGAGGCCCTCAAGGCAGATGAAGGCCTGGAGACCGCAAGGGGCGACCGCCTCTGCATGGCCGGTTTCAAGCCCTTTTTGCCCAATAGGCTCGAAGGGATTTCCCGGAAGGTCATTTCTTTTCTGGAGAGCCGTGAGCCAAGGCCGGTTACCTTTTCAGACCTTAAGGGACTGGACTCTGTTACCGAGGCTGACCTGCGAAGGGTAGTCTCTTTCCTCTTTCATAATGGAAAGATTGTCAGGATATTCAAGTCCCATAGAGGCAACAGGGAGGAGTATATTACAACCGGGTACCTGGAGAAAATAAAGGAGAGGATCAGCCGGCATATAATGCTTCACGGCAGGCTCACCTTTGAAGACACGGCCACGGTTATTCCCATCGGCAGGCTCAGATTCAATATCCTCGACTACCTTGATTCCATAAGATTTACCATTAGATCCCCAGATATGTCGCGAACCTTGGATACTGGGCACAAGCACAGGAAATAGCCATGCGAAATGTTGTTAAGCGGCGCTTAACGCTACATAGCCCTCGATGGACACCATGTATTGGTTTCGGTCGGATGAAAGGAATCCAAGAATAGAAAAAAATGTGCCAAGCCGTTAGATGCGTCACCGTCAGAGGGGGAATCTTTGCGGTTTCAACAACTATTTTTTAAGGACAGAATTTCTTCTGTGAGGTCCTCAACCTTTCTCCCGGCGGTAACCTCATAAACAGGTGCCTCTTTCAGGCCCCAACGCCGGTGAACCTCCTCTATGCTCTCCTCACGTACCAGCCAGACCATAGGTATGTTGACGGTTTGTACGAGGATGTCCAGTGACTTCGCCCACCCCTGGCCCTGGAGTTCCCATGGTCCGACCTCGTCAACCACCACCAGGTCGGCCCTTTGGATCCGTTCCGGAGAGAGTGCCCGGCGTCCCACGGCCAATCCTTGTTTGCTAAAACAAAACGGGCCAAAACCGGGAAGGTCCCCCTCTTTACCCCGGCGGCAGAGGAGCCGGCGCTCCCCGGTAAGGAGGTCCACGATGTCGAATCCACTCCGTATCCTTCCTTCCCAGAGACCGACTGCCAGGATGCCGCCGACCTCCAGGCCGGCAGCCTTCAAGGCCTTAACCGCCTGGGCAAGGAAGGTGGTCTTACCGGCCCCTCTTTTCCCGGTGACGATGAGAGTGGGCGGCCTCCGGGATGTTCGGGGCTGGATGCCGGTTGAGTAGGAGTCCACCTGGCGAATGATCCTGGCCACGGTCTTTACCGGCTGGGAAAAGAGTCCCCTCCGGGCCGCAGCCAGCCTGTCCACCATGAACGGCAGGATATCAAAGGCCACTGGCAGGGCCAGGTAGAGCTGACGGAAACCGTGATTTTCCATCCAGAGGCGCAAACCAGGGTTTCGGAGCTCAACCCCGAGGGCGGCAAAACCCGCCACCATGAGCACGGCCCGAATGTTCATCTCGAGGCCGGCCCGTGCCCCCTGCCAGCTCCAACCGGTACTGGCACTGGCGTTATTGATATGCCCGAGGAGCATCCCGGCCAGGATGGTGAGCGCGGCCAGCACGGCCCAGAAGCCGGGCCTCTTCAGATATCTCATGCCTTGACGGTAGCGCAGGGATACCAGGAGGACGTAAAGGGCGACAAGGGCGGCGGAAATCATCAGCGGCAGTCGCCCCAGGAACCAAAGACCCCCGGAGATAATGATTAGATGGAGGATCAACAGGCCCTTGTGAAAGGCCTGCCCGGGATCTACCTTTCTTCCTTCAAACCGCCGGCCGGCCGGCAGAGAGGTGGCGAGGGGACCGGCAGGAAGGTTAAGGGCCCGGTCCCCGATGTACCAACCCAAAAGGGCCGCGCCGATACCGCCCAGGAGATAGAGCGCCGCCAGTCCTGACACCAGGCGCCAGAATCCATGCTGACTTGGATCAAGCCCCAACTGATGGGCTGCAAGCTGGTACAGACGCAGGTAGAGGTTCACGAGATTCGGGCCGTAGACTACAAGCAGCCTTCCCACCTTGTGCAGGAGGCTCCAGGAGACGGCCAGTGCCCCGCCCAGCAGGTATCCCGGGATATTGGGACAGAGGAGTTTTACCCCCGCCTCCAGGCACAGGGCCTCTATCACGATGGCCACCATGGGCCCCAAAATGACCGCGGAGGGCGAGATGGACTTCATGGCCGCGCAGATAAGGCCGGCCCTAAGGAAGAGCCCTTTCCGCGGCCGGAGCCGGTGGGAGGCAACCAGCAGGCAGACTGCCCAGGCGCTCAGTATCAATCCGGCCAGCGGGACGTGGAGATTGTGGAGGAAGCTGCCAAGTACGATTTCCATCGAGGCCCAGAGGCTGCCGATACCCGCGGCCCTGAACCACAAGGGGGACAGCCTCCCCGCCTCATCCCTTTTCACCTTGTTAAAATTTCACCCTTAACCCCACCAGAAAATTGCGCCCCGGCATGGGCCCGTGACCATCGTCATAATTGAGGTCGGCCGCGTTACTTATGTGGCCAAAGAGCTCTCCCTTCAGGGGAGAAGGCAGGGGAAATCCCTTTCTGATTCCCAGGTTTAACAGGAAAAAGTCGTCAAGCCTGCGCCTGGTCCCGTCTCTCAGATACTCGTATTGGCAGGCGGTATAAGAGGCCAGCAGGTCCAGGGAGGTATTCCAGGGGAGAGAAAACCTGGATTCCAGGTCTAGCTTGTGCCGCGGACGCCTGGGGATATCCTGGTCAAGCCCCTTGTCACGGGCAGAAAGATAGGTGTAATCACACCTCAGATGCATCCAGGACAGGGGCGCGATCCGCAACCCGGCCTCTACCCCCTTGAGGACCGCCCGTCCCAGGTTGACGTATCTCCATCCCCATCTTCCGCGCTCCCGCTGGATAAGCCCTTTAACATTATTATAGAAATAACTGGCCCAGACCCTCCCTTGGCCAAGGTCCCTTTCAAGGCCCAGTTCATACTGGACGGTCTCTTCAGGACCCAGGTGGGGGTTTCCGCCCGCATGCGCGCTGTACAACTCCTTTAAATGGGGGAACCTGGTCTTTTTCCCTATGGAGGCATGGAACCTGGTATCCCCGGTAAGCCTGTAGACGATCCCCAGTTGGGGATTCCAGGAATCGGTGCTGTCCGGCACGGCCCCGCCGGCCGCCTTGATGGGGTCAAAATAGTCATAACTGGAACCGGCGACAATGGACAGCCTGTCAACAGGCCGGATCTCGTCCTCGATGGCAAAGGTATAGGTGTTGGCTTCAGACTCCTTTTCCGGCTGCCATCCAGGCTGATCCCACCCCTTTTTGACCCCGAAGGACTTCTTATCCAGGTACTCCTTTTCTTTATGATTGTCCTTGATGTAGTTAAACCCCATCCTCAGGAGGCTGATCCTGCCAAGATCAAGATAGGCATGGACTTCTCCGCCTGTGGAATAGTCGTCATACCTGCTCTGTTCAAACCACTTCCTCTTTGTCTGATGGTTGTCCCAACTTACGTCTTTCAGCATGTCTTCGTGATCCACATAAAAGGCCCGGGCCCTTATGGTGAAGAGTTCATTGAATCTCTTTTGCCCCACCAGGTTCAGGTGCCACTGGTTCCACTTGGGAAAGGCCCAGTAACGGTCGTATTCCGGGGGGCATCCCCGGTCATTGTTGTGGTAGTCAAAGGACAGGTAGACCTTTGTATCCTCACTGGGTTCATAACCGATTTTCGCGTTCAGGCTCCGCTTCTGGTAATAACTGAGGTCTCTTCTCCCGCCGTCTTCGTGATATGGTGAATTTATCCCGAGGTACTTGCTGTCCCTGTCAAAGTCATTAGAGAGACGGAATCCATGAGACTTGCGATAGCCGGCAAGGAGCCAATAATTGAATTTTCCCACCGTGGCCCCGTGATTGAGGATGTAGTTCTGGGTATCGTAGTCTCCAAACGAGCTGGTAAACTCGGTGACAGGTCTTTTTCCCCCCTTTTTGGTAACGATATTGATCACCCCTCCAAGGGTATTGGCACCATAGAGGACGGAAGAGGCGCCCCTGATAACCCATATCTTGGCAATGGCGTCTACCGGGATCTGCGAAAGGTCCAGGGTCCCGAAATAGCTCTCATAGGCAGGTACACCATCTATGAGGACCTTTATATCCTTTTGGGCAAATCCCCTTATGTTTACCTGCGATTGCCCCTTTCCTCCAATATGGACATCCACCCCGGGGACGAAGTCCAGGGCCTCCCCTGCCGTCTGGACGCCCCAGTCCCTGATCTCTTTAGCGTTTATCTCGGTAATTGCAGCGGCCTGATTCATGGTCTCCCTGGTTCCAGTTACTAGTACCTCTCCCAACCGAAAGACCGCTGCCGTTTTTCCCTTGGTTTCCTGTGAGAAACCCGCCTGGGGTACGGCAAGCAAGATAACCCAGCACGCTGCCATAATTGTTTCGATTGCAGTCAACATCTTTCCTATCACTCCTTCTGAAAAAACTGCGCAAAAGGCGGAACATGCATTATTCCCTAAAAGGAATAACGATAAAGTAAAAAAAATTCATCCTAACTGGTTAGCCCTTGTTGGGCATTCCAAGCCTGCAACCCATCATTCCGGCACTGGTCCCAAAGGCAAGGTGCAACAAGAGGAGCAAAAAGGGATCACAGTGAAATCCACTACCGGATAGACTGCGCAACAATAATACAAGGGATCCTTTAGCCAGGTGTGACAAGGCAGCAATGCCCGTTGCCGTCATGAAATAGCGCCAGGATCCGGCCAGGAGATTTCTTGTGCGCGGCCAGAGCACGTCCAATATCAGGCCGGAGATGGCGTACCTTAGAAAGGTTGAGTACCAAGTACCTCCGGTTATGCCTGCCATGGGCATGATCAGAAATGTCGCGGTGCCCAAGGCAAGGGCTGTGTTTTTATATCCAGGAGGGTGGCGCCAAGGGTACAGATTGCATGAAAGCTTGGGGTTGATGGGTAAAAATCCCTGCCATGGGCAATTAGGATGAGCACCTCGCCAGATTTTCAGAGAAGGGAGCCTCAAATCATTTGTAAGGCAGGGGCGGCAAGTGATGTCGTCCGGGCAGCCGTAATCGGTGGCATGATAATGACCGGCCTCTGGGACCGGATATCAAGGATATTCGAGGCCCATTCCGGTTACAAGGTGGAGGTGGTCGTCTCAGGCCCAAGACCGGTGCTTGCAAGGGCCTTGGGCCAGGGAAAGGTCGATATCCTCACCATGCATTCCGGGGACATCACCACGAATCTGGTCGCTGATGGCTACGGGCAGAATCTGCGGCCCTGGACCCGAAACGAACTGGTAATCGTCGGGCCGTTATCCGATCCTGCCGGTATACGGGGGATGAAAGACGGTGCCGAGGCCCTTTGGCATATTGCGAGAAAGAAGGCCCCTTTTGTGGACTTTCTTGGGGTCGGCAGCCGGGAAGTCTGTCACAGGCTTTGGCGGGAGGCCGGTGTAT
>WFZW01000128.1 GCA_015489365.1 Deltaproteobacteria bacterium
GGGTTTGTGAATGGAAGAAGGATCTGACCGCTGTTGATATGGTTCACCGGGTAGACAAGGCACTCTATGCTGCCAAGCAATCGGGCAGGAACTGTGTAAAGATAATCGAATAGCCTGCCCCCGGACTCATCCCCTGTTGCCCAGTACCCTCATAAGCTCAGCCGGGTCCAGCCGTTTTCCCTGGAGGCTTATCCCCCAATGAAGGTGTGGGCCTGTAGCCCTGCCTGTAGCCCCTGCCTTGCCTATCACCATTCCGCGTTTTACCTCCTGACCAGGCCTCACCATCAAGGTGGAAAGGTGTGCATATAGACTAAAGAGTCCCTCTCCGTGATCTATGACAATGGTTTTCCCACTTAGATAGCAGTTGCGGACCAATGCCACCCTACCGTTGTTTGTAGCCCGCACCGGTGTACCGATCCTGGCCCTAAGGTCTACACCGGAATGAGGGCTTCGTGGCTCTCCGTTGAAGAAACGTCTAAGACCAAAGGGACTCATGATCTTTGGGGGAACCGGCCATAGGAAGGGGCGTTGCCAATATACGTGGCTGCTGGTTTTCCCACATGCGGCCCTGATGGCATGTTGGTCCGCCAGAACACGCTTTAGGATTTTAGGTGGAAATTCCACCATCTTTTTCGGGAGATGGAGATGCTCCTCTGGGAATTTTTTGTAAAATACGTTCAGACGCACAGCAGTGACGTTTGGCTGGCCTTTTCTGTCATTCCAGATGACCGACACCACCTTGTCCCCTGGTGTCATCTTGAGGTCCGCCCCCACCAGGGCCAGATATCCCCTGTCTGTCCTGTTTCGAAAGAAAGGTATGGCCTTTCCGGAAAACTTTACCCCCCTAATAGTGGTGCCGTCGGCAGGGATAATCCTTACCAGGCTAAGCCCTCCAGGTGGAATACAGGCCGGCTTGAGGCTGACCTCTGGTTCCAGTCCTTGTTTCAGGGAATCAGGGAAGGCCTGGGAGGGCAAGCATATCCAGGCAAGCAAACAAAGGAAGATAATAAGTGTACCTGCCAGGTTAACTGTGTGTCTATTAAGGCCCTTGCAAAGGGTTCGGACCGCATATAAGTTCTGTCCTTGTGCTTCCATGGCTGAATAAATATGAAATCAATCCATTGTTTCTGTAACCTTGCAGAGGATTTGTCCCCTAGCCGGCCGTATCAAGAGGTTGTCTCCGGTTTTGACTTGATCCGCACTTCTGACCAGATGGTCCTCCTTTGCACGATATACCAGACTATAACCCCTTCCCAGACATGAAAGCGGGCTTACACCCTCCAGCCGTGCCCCATGGATGCCAAGGACATGCCGCTTACTACCCAGGACCGTTTTAATCCTTTCCTTCAGGTCCTTGTCGAGACTATCGAGGATCGACCTAGACCTTATGAGCTTTTCCGAGGGGTTCCCCCGTTCCAGGCGTTGTAATAGGAGCCCCAGGTGCGTTGATCTGCTCCCAAGGACCTGCGTCATGGCCATATTCATTTTAAAGAGTAGATCATCGAGCCTCATCCTTTGTTGCGTCAATCTTTGGCCAGGTGTCTTCATACGCAGGCGAAGTAATTCGCTGCGGCGTCTTTTCAGGTTAATCGTCTCCTGGAAGGCAGACTTGAGGGAACCTTCGTACGTATGAATTTTCTCCTTTAGTATGCGAAGTTCCGGGAATACCAGGTTGGCTGCTGCGGTAGGAGTCGCTGCCCTGTGGTCGGCTACGAAATCGCAAATTGAAAAGTCGATTTCGTGTCCCACTGCCGAGACCACGGGGATGTGTGCCTTGAAGATCTCCCTTGCAAGGGCCTCGTTGTTAAACGCCCACAGGTCTTCAATGGAGCCGCCACCCCTGGCAATGACTATGACATCCCTTTCTGATGCAACCTCAAGAGCCTTTTGCAGTCCTCTTATCAGCTCATCTGGGGCTACCTCTCCTTGGACTCTTGCCGGGCACAAGATTATATTTGCCCCAGGGTACCTAGATCTAGCGGTCTTTACGAAGTCTGTAACCGCTGCACCGGAGGGTGATGTAATGAGAAATACCCTGTTTGGTAACAAGGGAAGGGGTCTTTTGTGTTTCTGATCAAAGAGGCCCTCGGCCTTCAATTTCACCTTCAATTGTTCAAAGGCCAGGTGCAGCGCCCCGTAACCCCAGGGTTCGATTCGGTTCACCACGAGCTGTAGATCCCCCCTGGCAGGATATACATTGAGCCTGCCAAGGCATGCCACATGCTGGCCGTTTTCCAGCCTAAACCTGGATCGTTCAGCCTGTCTTTTGAATATAACCGCCCTGATCTGCGCCCGTTCATCCTTCAATGAAAAGTAGAGATGCCCGGAAACCGGACGGCTCAGGTTGGATATCTCTCCCTCGATCCAAAGTAGATCGAATTCCATCTCGAGCCTTGACATTACCGAGGAAATGAGCTCCGATACCTGCCAGACCTGCCTAGTTTCAGGAAGAAATGGCGCTTTCTCAGGGACAGCAGGCCCATCCACTATACCATCCAGTGCCCCTGGGGGGAAAAGTCCGTTCAATTGGTCCTTATCCATATCTACCAGTATATTGCCGGTCCTGGCTAGGCACAAGGTCTCGAACGGTAAAACCCTCATGCGGTCCGTATCCCTTCCGGGTTTTTGCGAATCTATTTTGGATTATTGCTTGGCTTGTCAAGATCCTTAAATTATCATAAATTTTTACCGTAAAAATACAGAGCCTATGGGCTGTATCTTCATGTATTAGGGGTGCGGCACCAAGGTACGGGCCGCATGGAAGTTTAGGTTACTAGGCAACTTGTGAGCAGTATCCCCAGGGACTTGAAACGATAACCCTGAAAACACACTACCCATATGGGCTGTATCTTCATGCTCAAGGGTGCAGCATGGAGGATACGGGCTGCATGAAAGTTTTTTTGGGACGATCCTGTATTCTTCAGTAGAAAAGGAGACAAAAGCCTATGGCGGAAGATACCAAAAGAACTGAGGATGAGCGGGCCAAGGGGGAACAGACAAGATCTGAAGATAATAAGGGGGCCGCTACCAAGGAGACGAACAAGGCTTCGGGCCATACGCCCCTTCCAGAGGTCAATTTTGAGACGTTCATAATATCCCTGAGTACATCCGCCCTGGTTCACCTTGGACATCTGCCGGAACCTGGGGGTGATAAGATCAAAATGGACCTCGATCTGGCTCGTCATACTATAGATACCCTGGCCATGCTGCAGGAAAAGACCAGGGGCAACCTCTCGGAAGAGGAGAAGTCCCTCCTCGAAAATATACTCTTCGATCTTAGAATGAAGTATGTCAAGGTTGCCTCTTAAGCCCGTATTATGACTTATAGATGCCCGGCCAAGGTAAACCTTTTTCTGATAATAACAGGTGTGAGGGATGATGGTTACCACCTGATCCAGACCCTGTATCAGAAGATCTCTCTGTATGATGAACTGGAGATCCAGGTTCTAGGGAATAAACAGGGCATACATATTACCTGTCCTGACATCATTCCCTCAGGGGAGGAAAACTTGGCCTACAGGGCGGCACAGTTATTCAAGGCAGAAACAGGAATGGAATTCGGCCTCAGGATCGGAATCAGGAAGGCTATCCCGCCAGGTGGAGGCCTTGGTGGTGGAAGCAGCAACGGTGCGGCCGTGCTGGCCGGTTTGAACGAGCTGTTTGGATCGCCACTAACCACAGAGGATCTGATGGCACTAGGGGGCAGGCTTGGGGCTGATGTCCCCTTTTTCCTTCTCGATGCCACTGCTGCCCTGGGAAGTGGGATCGGTACCACGTTGACCCCATGGCCTTCACATCGTGGATGGTATTTGCTTGTACTGCCGGATTTTTCCATAAGTACCCGCTGGGCCTATGAAAATTTCGTATTGACAAGGGTTGATGAGGACACTATTTTTGACGGCCGAAAGAGAATCGAGGGTCTTTTGTGGCAAAATGACCTGGAACAATCGGTCATTGACAGGTATCCTGAAATTAGGCACCTGAAAGAGCTACTTATTGCCCTAGGGGCCAACGCAGCCATGATGTCAGGCAGTGGCTCCACGGTCTTTGGCTTGTTTGCCACTGAATCCAAGGCCATGAATGCCAGTGAGATACTCAGGCGCCGATATGGTTACAGGGCCCTGGTTGCTAAGGGGCTTGAGTGATGCCGTTTTCATCAGGGGTTCACGTGGCGATGACTAGAGCGTGTGAGAATTACCGTGAAAATACAGGGTCAAAGGGCTGTATCTTCATGTGTTGGGGGTGCGGAACCAAGGTGCGGGCCGCATGGAAGTTTAGGATGAGAACGGCCCTGGTTCAGATAATCGGATAGAGGTTTTTTGTCTTTTCGTTGGGGCGTCGTCAAGCGGTAAGACACGGGTCTTTGGAACCCGCATTCGGAGGTTCGAATCCTCCCGCCCCAGCCATTGTTTCGTAGTTTTTCCCGGCAAGGCATTTCGCGTATCATGTTGTTTCCTTTGCTTAGGGACGCCACTGTGATCCTTATGCGACCTTGTCCGGGGTCAGATGAAGATATAAAGGCGGGGGATCGGCATAGGCAATGCCTGTTAACAAGATCAAGATATTCAGTGGCAATGCGCACACCAGACTTGCCCAGGAGATATGTGACTACCTGAGCATGCCCCTTGGTAGGGCATCGGTGCGTACGTTTAGTGATGGTGAGATCTTCGTGGAAATCGGTGAGAATGTTAGGGGGGCAGATGTATTCATAATTCAGCCAACATGTCCACCGGTAAACCACAATCTAATGGAACTTTTAATAATGGTTGATGCCCTCAGGAGGGCATCCTCTCGGAGGATAACCGCGGTAATGCCCTACTACGGCTATGCCCGCCAGGATAGAAAGGCTGCTCCAAGGGTGCCAATTTCGGCCAAGCTCGTGGCAGACATAATAACCACCGCAGGGGCCAGAAGGGTCCTGGCCATGGATCTGCACGCAGGGCAGATACAGGGGTTTTTCAGTATACCTGTGGATCATCTCTTCGCAGCCCCTATCCTGCTCGAGAGCTTGAAGGATTTTGACAGGGACGGACTTGTCATGGTTTCTCCCGATGCAGGTGGAGTAGAAAGGACGAGGGCCTTTGCAAAAAGACTGGGTGCAGGCCTTGCAATCATAGACAAGCGTCGTGAAAAGGCGAATGAATCCCAGGTAATGAATCTGATCGGTAATGTAGAGGGAAAGACCACGGTAATCCTGGACGATATGGTGGATACAGCCGGTACCCTGTGCAAGGCCGCGGTGGCCTTGAAGGAGCATGGTGCCAGGGAGGTGCACGCCTGTGCGACGCACCCGGTGTTGTCAGGGCCGGCAGTGGAGCGGTTGCGCAATTCCGAGCTTGAATCGTTGATCGTAACGGATACCATTCCCTTGAGAGAGGATGCTAAGGGGCTCAAAAAGATAAAGGTAAAATCCGTGGCAGGTCTTTTGGGTGAGGCGATCAAAAGGATCCATGACGATGATTCTGTAAGCTCACTATTCGTATAGAACGGTGATAGAAAAAGGGCCTTGGGTCCTTCAGAATAAAAGAGGAGTTTTGAGATGAAGCAGTTATCCCTGGATGCCCAGGTAAGAAATGAAACAGGTAAGGGGGCGGCCCGGAAACTTCGCAGGACAGGACGTCTACCTGGAGTGCTTTATGGCCCAAAGAGCGATCCTGTTCCCCTGTCAGTAGATATGCACCTGTTCAATAAGGCCCTTATGGCAGGAAAGGGGGAACAGATATTGTTCAACCTGACCTTGAAGGACAACGGCCAGACAGGTGAGCGACTTGTACTCATAAAGGAACTTCAACTGCATCCTGTGAACGATCAGATTCGACACGTTGATTTCTATGAGGTCCATGCAGGTGAAAAGGTGCAAGTTGACGTACCAATAAGGGTAACCGGCAAGGCTGTGGGCGTGGATGTCGCAAAGGGTGTATTGGAGATAATCCAGAGGAGCGTGCGTATTGCCTGTCTTCCAATGAGTATTCCGAACGAGATAGATGTTGATGTAACCAATCTTGATGTGGGTGATGCGTTGCACATCGCAGACTTGAAGCCACCAGAGGGGGTTGAATTCCTTGATGATCCAAAAACAACCCTGGTGACAGTGGTAGGCTCAACCGTCCAGGAAGAAACGGCTGCTGAGGAAGAGGAGACCGAAGAGGAAACCGAGTAATTTCTTGGTTTCCAGGCTGATTTTACCGTGAAAATACAGAGTCTATGGGCTGTATCTTCAGGTATTGGGGGTGCGGCACCAAGGTACGGGCCGCATGGAAGTTTATACATATTTTTCAGCCAGTTGCTTGGCCTTTTTCCTTTAAAGAACGCAGCTTGAAATTAGGAGGTCTGCCTGGGCTGAGGAACACGGGTTTCAGGAAGATCATCCTTTCACTATCCAAATCTTGTCCAAGTTTCTCATTGTCGGCCTGGGAAATCCAGGCCGCAAGTATATAAGAACCCGACACAATATCGGCTTCATGGTCTTGGATCGCTTTGTTTCCATGGCAGGGGAGAGGTTTGCCATTACCTCGAAAAGGCCGCCGTATGAACTGGCTGATTTTAAATTCAAAGGACACAGGCTCTTCCTTCTCAAACCCTTGACCTACATGAATAAAAGCGGTGAGGCAGTATCAAGTGTGGCACGTTTTTACAGGTTTTTACCCCATGAGATACTGGTGGTACACGATGATATAGACATGCCGCTTGGCAGACTAAAATTCGTAAAGGACGGAGGGGCAGGGGGGCATAACGGGGTACGTTCCGTGATAGCACTGTTGGGCACAAAGGATTTCGTGCGATTGAAGATCGGCATCGGCCGTCCAGGGGACGGTATGCCTGTGGATGTCTATGTTCTTTCGCCATTTACCCAATCGGAACAGACCGTGGTAGAAGTCGTTGTTGAAAAGGCGGCGGAGGCCTTGTCATGTTTTATTGCAGAAGGCGTTGATACTGCCATGAACCGGTTCAATGGCATGATGATCCAGTAATGCCCTTTGACGTCTAAAGTCCTATTTAGTCATCGATTTTACTATATTCCTACCTTTCGAGATTTCAACACATCACCGTTTTGCATATATGGAGCGAGGCTCAGATTTCGAGTTTTACGTTGCCTTGGGCCTTATGTTTTTGGTATTGTCATATCTATAGGGAAATCCACTGCTATGAGGGCAAGGCAGTTTTATCCGTCCAGGCAATTTTGCATTTTCTGTAGTGACCGGATGCCTTATATCTATTGAAGATTGAAGGAGATTTGTCAAGTTGAAAAAGATCTTAAATTTTTTGATCGTCGTTTCGCTTCTTTTGTTGGTTGGAGTTGGGGTGTACGCCGGCCTGTTTCTCTTGGAAGGCACTCCTCCCATTATAGACAAGGAAAAGGTGCCCAAGATTCTGGGCCGTGACTCCACGATAAGCTTCAAGGTAGAGGATGATAAATCCGGCATCAGGGCCGTATATGCCGAGTTGGAACAGAATGGAAGGAGCGTACTTCTTGGTTCGAAATCCGTGCCAGTGCCTG
>WFZW01000129.1 GCA_015489365.1 Deltaproteobacteria bacterium
ATTTCCTAAACTTCATATGGGCCCATACGAAGCCACAATCCTGGACATGAAATAGCCATGAAACGTATTCAGTTATTGGTTAGGTTGTATCAACGTTGCAATAACGTAACGCTTTCGATGTGGTAGGTTTGGGGGAAAAAATCTATGGGCTGTGACCATGATATGCAAAATCCACCATTCTTCAGGATCATCAGATCCCTGGCAAGGGTCATCGGGTCACAGGAAACATAGATAACGGAATCAGGCCCCTTTGCTGCTGCTATCCAGTCTGTGACCCCCTTGGCGCCTCTTCTAGGTGGATCGAGTATCACTAAATCGTAATGTCCAGTCTCCATGAGATGATGTAACGCACCTTCTATGTCGGCACGGATGAACTGGGCATTTTCGATATGGTTCAAGGATGCATTATTCCGGGCATATCGGATGGATACTGGCGAATTTTCCACTCCAACGACCTTTTTAACCAGCGTTGATACAGGCAATGTGAGATTGCCCATACCACAGTAGAGATCCAATACATGGCGTGCCCCCGTCTGCATTACAGCTGACAGCACTGCCTCTATTAGGACGGTGTTCTGGAAATGGTTTATCTGCGAAAAGCCACCCGGCCCATAACGGAGAGCAGGCACAGATGAAAGGCCGGTCATCATATCAAGGTCTTGTTTTCCTGATACGGGCAAGATACGCTTCTTTCTTCCAGACTTAAATCGCAAAAAGATAGCACAGTTGGCAGTCTGTCCAAGCCTACCTATAGAATCGATATCCCCACCTGGACAGGCCCTCCGCAGATCCAGGATTGCCCTTTTGCATCCATTCCCTCCCATTTGAAGCTCGATACCCTCCAGCATGGAAGCCACTCGCGATATGGAAAGCCCCTCCTTTAATCTCGTTAGGCATGGAAACATTCCCTTGGCCATGATAGGGCATTCTTCCAGGTCAACCAGCTCATGGGATGAATTTTTATAGAATCCCATTTTCAATTTGCCCCGATGACTGGATTTACATTTGAGCCGCACCCTGGACCTATAATGCCATTTCATTACAGAAGGCCTTGTTGAACGAACATCCCCTGGGCTCACAAGCCCCTTTCCAAGCAATATCGATGAAAATATCTCTGTTTTGAAACGGCATTGGGCCTCATAGGTTACATGCTGCCATTGACAGCCGCCACACGAACCAAAGTGCCTGCATCTAGGGGGAGTTCGCCATCTTGAAATGCTAATCAAATCGAGGAGTTTCCCCCTCACGAAACTGCGATGCCGTTTCACAGGTGTCCATAGAATCCGATCCCCAGGGGCCGAAAATGGTATAAACACCACCATACCAGAATCCCTGCCAAGGCCATCGCCTCCATAGGTCAAGGTTTCAATATAAAGTGGTTCAAACGAGGGGTTCGGGGAACACATGGAACCTAACTTTGGATGGCTTATGGCTTGATCCCACAAGGCCCAATTATGTTTGTGTGCGTTTGCATGCCTGAGATTTCAGGATCAAGGATTTCAGGGCATTCTTTAACCCTGGATCGGTCACTGATCTTGTCATTTCCTCTGCCTGCCGCAGTTCCTCTCCATCATATTCCAAGACCGCCGTCTTGGTGACTGTATCCTTGGCCTGTGGTTTCAAGGGACCCTTGAGCCTGGCCGCCCCTACATCACCAAGCATAAATCTTATATCCTTCAAGATGGCCCTTTTGGGCAAAAGGGCGTTCAGCCGGGTCAGGATCTCGGGTTTTTGAAGTGATAACTGTTGCATCCATACGGAATTGGTTACTAGGACAAGCAGAACATCGCCCTGCCAGAAGGAACAGGGCCAGGCATTGAGTGCCACGCTGGGCCCTACAACCCTTTCCCATACCTCCCAGATCCTCTTTCGCTTCAGCTTTATATTGAATCCGTAGCGGGTTGCAACCCTTTCTATTAACAAATCTAGGGACAAGGGAAGACTATCCCTTTGCATGGACCAATTCCCTTTTTATCTCTTCAATCTTGCCTTCCACGAGATTACGTATATCCTCAAGGCCCTGGGGGGTGTCGGCCTCGAACCTTAGCACAAGAACTGGCTGGGTATTTGAGGCCCTAATTAGCCCCCATCCCCCATCCATTATGATCCTTACACCATCAACATCGATACAGTCAAAACGGCTCTTAAACCACTGTCTTGCCCTTTCAACTATCTTGAACTTGTCCCTATCTGGGCATTCAATGCGAATTTCGGGCGTTGAATAGGTAAGGGGAATATCCACAAGCATGCTTGAGAGCACGCCGTTCGATCTTGAAAGGATCTCGCCCAAGCGAAGAGAGGCGTACAACCCATCGTCAAACCCAAAATAACGATCGGCAAAAAAGATGTGGCCACTCATCTCCCCTGCCAGGAGGGCCTTCTCCTCCTTCATCTTCTGTTTTATCAAGGAATGCCCGGTCTTCCACATGATGGGCCGACCACCATGTTTCGAGATATCATCATACAGGGTATTCGAACATTTCACCTCGCCTATGATCGTTGCGCCAGGATGTTGCCTGAGAAGATCCCTGGCAAACAGTATGAGAAGCTTATCTCCGTATATGATCTGTCCCCTTTCGTCCACTACGCCCAGCCGGTCTCCATCCCCATCATAGGCCATACCTACATCGGCCCCGGTCTCCCTGACCGTTTTTGCCAATGTATCCAGGTTATCAGGGATCGTCGGGTCAGGATGATGATTTGGAAAGGTACCGTCGACATCACAAAACAGGGAGACAACTTGACACCCCTGATCCTCAAAGGCCGTGGGGGCAACGAGTCCTGCAACGCCGTTTCCAGCATCTAGAACCACCTTCAATGGCCTTACAATGTTTATGTTTTGTGATAAGTATTTCAGATAATCATTGAATATTTCGTATTTTTTCTCTACTCCCTTTCCTGATATAAATTTTCCTTCTTCAATTATCCTGCGCATCTCCTGGATCCTTTCCCCAAATATAGTGGAGGTGCCCAGGCACATCTTGAATCCATTGAATTCAGGGGGATTGTGGCTTCCTGTAACCTGGATTCCCCCATGTGCATCCAGATGAAAGATAGAAAAGTAGAGCACGGGTGTGGGACACTCTCCGATATTTATCACCCCAAGTCCTGTTGATATCATGCCCTCTATGAGGTGGGCCTGTATCTCCTTGGAATGTGTACGCCCGTCCCTGCCACATGTTACCGTATCAAGCCCCTGCCTCCTGATGATGGTCCCAAATGCCTTGCCTATCCCTTTAACTACCTCAGGGGTCAGATCCCTGTCCGCCCTTCCGCGTATATCGTATTCACGGAATATTTCTGGATTCAATTCATACCTCCAACCCATATGGTGTCAAATCAAGCCCTTCATGCATTTATATATCCTGCTATGGCGTCACCGCTTCCCAGCTCTGGGACGATCTATGGACTATAGAGCGGCGATCCTCTTTGCCAGGGCCTTGGAATTCGCTATACAATCATTGAGGCTTACACCTCCAACCCAGTTACATCTTATGAAAAGACCCGGATATTTTTCAAGGAATCCTTCAAGCTCGTTCATCATACGTAGATACCCCACATTATACTGCGGGATCGACTCCCTCCACCTGAAAATCCTTGCAAAATCCGGTGTTCCCCTTAGTCCGACCAAATATGAGAGTTCCTTCTGGACAAGATCCACCAGGGAGTCATCCGGGAGCCCAGCAATACGCCCCAGCCTTGCTCCACCGACAAGCACCCTGAGCAGGTGATAATCCTGGGGGGCACGTCCCTTAAATATGGAAGAATCCCAAAGGGCCCCCAGTATTGGCCTCCTTTCTACGAATGGGGCAAGGAATCCGAATCCATCCAGTGGATTTTTTACGAGATTTTTCCTGATGCCGAGGCATACGACGCTTATAGGTGGATAATACACGCTTGAGGCTATAGAGGCTACCTCTGGAGCGGCCTTCCCAAGTATACGGTTTGCCTCACCCGCAGGACAGGCTATTACCAGGTGTGACCCCTCTTCCTGCCCTCCTCCATGAAATTCGACGATCCACCTCCTACCCTTCCTATGTACGGCATGTACACGCCTGCCAAGTACGAGTATGTCGCCAAGCCTTGCGGCCAACTCACCTGCAAGCTCACCCATACCCCTTTCAAACGAGGTTAAGACACCACCAGGACCTGCTCCAGGCCCTGAAGCACCCTTCTTCTTCGCCTCCCGCTGGAGCCTTATCATTGCCCTTATGAGGCTTCCATAATCCCTCTCAAGTTCGTAGATCCTGGGGAAACAGGCCTTTAGGGATAGCCTTTCAGGATCACCCGCGTATATGCCAGAGGCCATGGGGTCTATCAGATACTGATAGGCCCCTTTGCCAAGCCGCCTTCTTGCAAAATCAGCCAGGGACTCATCCCGCTCTAGATCTCCTCTCCTGATAATTATTTCTGCCACTACCCTGAGCCTTGCAGGTAATGACAAGAGTCCGGATTTGATAAATTGCCCCGGGGAATCAGGGAGGGGAACAAGCCCCCCTTTTTTTACAATAAACCTGCGTCTTGCCGCATCATTACTCCTAAGGGGCTTTAGCCCAAGCTCCTTGGCCAGCCCCAACGTTGAAGGTTTGTTGTCGAGAACTGCATTGACCCCTCTTTCACAGAGAAAGCCGCTTTCCATCTCGGTCCAGGCCTTACCACCTGCCCTACTTTCTGCCTCAAAAACCTTTACCTCATAAGAGGGCTTTAATCTCCTTAGATACCAGGCCAGGGATAATCCAGACATACCACCACCTACTATGAGTATCCTGGCCATGGTTAGTCAGCGGCCTCCAAGTTCTTGATTCCTTCTAAGGCAAGCCCGGTAAGGGCACTGATGAATCTAGGGCGTTTGTTCAATGAAGGGGTCCGTATCAATTTTACCCCCCTTTTCCTCATCATATCACCGTATAAGATGTCTAGTTCATACAGGGTTTCTATATGGTCGGATACGAAACTTATTGGCAAAATGATTATGTTCTTTATACCCTGGTCTGCAAGTTCCATGAGATACTCATCCGTGGAGGGTCTTAGCCATCTTACAGGGCCACTCCTGCTCTGGTAGCACATGCTACCCCGGATACCGGTAACTGACTCGAGTGCCTTTATGGTGCATTTTAGCTGTTCAACATATGGATCCCCTTGGTCTATCAAGGCGCTTGGAACACTATGGGCACTGTAGACCAACCTGGTATCATCTGGCAGTCGCGGGGGGCCCTGGCCATCTATCCCAAGACCCAGGCGCCTTAAGGTCTCTGTCACCACCTCTGCCAACGCGGCTATGTAATCGGGATGGTCAGCAAAACCATCGATAACCAGGGATTTTATATGCAGATCGGCTGCACATTTTTCAAATTCCATAATGGATGACCCACTCGTGGCCTTGCAGTAATGGGGATACATGGAAACGGCCAGGCATCTCGTGATTCCCTGTTTTCTGAATCCGGCAAGGACATTCGGCGTCCTCGGATGCCAGTAACGCATGGCTGGTTCACAAAGAACATTACCTATTCTATGCCCCTTGAGGGCGCGTTCTACGGCCTTTGCCTGGGCCATTGTAATATCGGCCAGTGGACTCTTGCCGCCTATCTTGAGATAGGCTCTGGTACTTTTGGGGGCTCTACTTCTGGCTATGAACCAGGCAATGGGTCTTTGCAAGATGGCTGGCCCTAGCCTTATTATGCTCCGGTCTGAAAAGAGATTATAGAGAAATGGACGCACCGCATCAGGACAATCCGGCCCGCCCATATTCAAAAAAACGATACCTGTCATCAAGCCGAAAGTTCGTGGACCAGTTCCACCAGAAACCTTACCTTTTCTGCAGGAATCTCAGGCAGGACCCCATGACCTAGATTGAATATATGGGCCCTGGCCCTGGCCCCCTTTTCAAGTACGGATTTCACCCTTTCGCGCAGTCTTATCTCTGGCAAAAACAGGCAACACGGATCCAGGTTGCCCTGAAGTACCAGGCCGCCACCTGTCCTTTCCGCTGCTACATCGAGATCCGTACGCCAATCCACGCCCAGCACCTCTGCCCCGGTCTCCTTTGCTATATCAAGCAGGTGTCCGCCGTCGAGTACAAAGTAAATCCTTGGCACCCCGACATCCTTAAAGGCATCCATGATTCTAGTGGCCCAAGGCAGGGCATAACGCCTGAAATCCTGCCTGGACAGTATTCCTCCCCATGTATCAAAGACCTGGATCGCCTGGACACCTGCCCTGATCTGGGCATCCAAATAGGCTATGGTCACCTGGGTAATAAGATCCATCAAACGATCAAAGAGGGCAGGCTCTTCGAACATCATCCTTTTTATATTTACAAAGCTCCGGGTAGTACCCCCTTCTACTAGGTAGGAAGCCAAGGTAAAGGGGGCCCCGGAAAAACCAATCAATGGTACCTTGTTTTCCAGTTCCTTCCTTAGAATCCTTATGGTCTCTAACACAAAGGGCACATCCGAGACAGGATCGATGGGATGGAGTCGCTCGACGTCCTTGTTGCACCTTACCGGGGGTTCTAGCACGGGACCCCTTCCCTCTTCAAATGCCAGGGGAACCCCCATGGCCTCCAGTGGTATGAGAATATCAGAAAACAGAATCGCAGCATCTACCCCCAGGATATCAACCGGCTGCAAGGTGACCTTTGCTGCCAGTTCTGGGGTCTTGCAGAGCACTAGGAAATCAGTTTGCCCCCTGACCTCCTGGTATGCCGGCAGATATCTTCCGGCCTGGCGCATAAGCCAAACCGGAACAGGCCTGGTCCTTTTGCCCTGGCAGGCCTGCAAGAAAATGTCATTCATGGCTTTGCTCTCCTTAATTACTGGCCCTTAGTATCGACAGGTGCCGTTTCCACATGACCGTTCACATTCCCTGCTCGGTGGCAGGCTTTAAATGCATTTTTTTGATGAGCCATGGACACACAAGCTGATTATAAAATTCTACATCGTATGGATTAATAACTGAGATGCCGCTCGGCTGAATTGTCAGGGATCATTCCCCAGGATTGTAACGCCTTGGAACATAATTACAAAAGGGCTCTTCTGACAGATAATCCCCACTAAGTGCATAGGCCCTTGCCCTGCATCCCCCACACACCCTTATGTATTCACAGGACCCGCAGCGGCCTTTGTACCCGGAAAAATTGCGAAGCTCCTTGAACAAGTCGCTATTTTCCCATATCTCCTTCATGGAGGCCTTGCCAATGTTACCAGCGGCTAGTGGGAAATAGCTACATGGAAGCACGTTACCATCCACATCGATCAATGCGATCAACTGTCCGGCCAGACATCCCTTCGATCCACCAGTTGAAAATTTTAGTGTCCTGTGCTGTACCTTCTCCCCCTCCTGCCTCGCCATTTGCATCCGGACCCGATAATAATGGGGTGCGCAAGTCGGCCTCACCAGAAAGGTGTCCTCCGACTTTTCCATTTCATAATGCCATCTTAGGATGGCCTCATAGTCATCAGGGGATATGAGTTCCTCCATGATGTCCTCACCACGACCTGTGGGTACAATCATAAACATGTACCAGGCAGTGGCCCCCATTTTCTTGGCAAGCCTGTATACGTTGGGAATGTCTTCCTGATTTCTCTTTGTGAACGAAGAATTTATCAAGAAATTGATCCCCTTTTCCCTGAATAGCCTTGCCGCGTTGATGGTTCCTTCGAAGGCACCAGGTTGGTTCCTAAAATTATCATGTATCTCCGCCGTGGATCCATCCAGGCTCAAGGATACCATCTTTATATCCGCCTCCTTGATCCTGTCGCATATCTCAGGGGTAACCAGGGTACCGTTGGTTGCAAGGCACATCCTCAACCCCTTATCTTTGCCATGGGCGGCAAGATCGAACACGTCCTTGCGCAAGAGAGGCTCTCCACCTGAAAGGACTACTACCGGTTTTGCAAATCTTGAGATGTCATCAAGTATGCGCATGCCTTCACGGGTCGAAAAATCCGGATGGCCCTCTATCTCAAGTGCGGAAGATGACCTACAATGCACGCATCGAAGGTTACACCTTCTGGTAATTTCCCAGGCCAACCATTTGAGTTCGAAATCCATCAATTTTCCCTCTGGGTGTTGCCGTCTGGCCAAAGTATAGGGTAACGTGGCCGAATCGGTCTTGAAGTTATATATTCCAGGGACTTCTGTTAGGAATTACCATTTATTATTGATAATAACAAGGCAAACTACCATTAGGTAGGGAGGAAACATTCCCTATCTTTTTAAGGTTTATCCATGCCATGGTATGCCGCTAGGGATATTTTTCACCGGGCTCCTATCGCTCCACAGGCCTTGTGGTAGAGCCTCAGGTATCTCTTCATGACCTGCGTCCATGTGTAGTTATCGTAGATGTTTTGTACAGCATTGTGTTGCATCTGGCGAATAACATCGGGCCTATTATAGTACGTATCCAGTGCCCGGTTTACGCAATCTGCAAGTGCCTGTTTATCAGCTGCCGAGAAAGCAAATCCATTGAATGCATCACGCACCTTTACCAATCCACCGGTTGATCTTACTATGGGTAGATTGCCCATGAGTTGAGCTATGAAATCGGTAAGGCCACAGGGCTCGTAACGGGACGGTATCAAGAAAAAATCCCCGGCGGCGAAGATGAGATTGGCAAGCCTTGGAGCAAATCCGATCAGGACCAGGATTCTCCTGGAATTTTCAGGTCTGGCCGCGAGTTTCTTTAGATGTTCTTCTATTTCCGGTGTCCCTGAGCCCAGGATCGCAATTCTGAAACCAGAGGAAAGTCCCTGGCCCAAGGGGCCTTCCAGGGCATCAACCAGCATATCGATCCCTTTTTGTTCGGAAAGGCGGCTAACTACTGTCAATAGCGGCACATTTCCTTCGGTCCCAAGGGAACCGAATATTTCTATGTCGTCAAGCAAGTCATGATGCTCATCCCGTGCCTTGGGACCGTCAGTAAAAATATTTAGAAATTCAGACTTACATATCCATTTCCCGTCAAGATCACCCGAAAGGGGATCGAAACCTGCTGGAAGCCCAAGCCTTTTTGGATCACTGGGACCGTAAACCTCGGGATTTATGCCGTTGGTGACCCCCTCGAGGTGTATCCCCCTCTCTTTTAAGGCGTGTCCCAGCCAGCCTGTCATTGCATCGAGTTCCGTCTCCTGGAGTTCCCGGGCATAATTTTCACTAACCGTATTAATTGGACCATAGAGCGCCCCTGCTAAAAAGGGATCGAAGGAACCGTTTAAAAGGCAACTGTATATCACCCTCCATGGAAGGCCGGTGATTGCCCTGGCAA